>DASTIE010000099.1:0-21859 GCA_035717865.1 Candidatus Limnocylindrales bacterium | reverse complement strand
CTACTCACCCCAGCTCGGGACGTTCACCCAGCAGGACTCGGTCCAGGGCTCCGCGGCCAACCCGGCCTCAATGAACCGCTTCCTCTACGCCCATGCCAACCCGGCGACGCTGATCGACCCCGACGGGCATCGCGCGTACCTCGACATGGGTGAGTCACTCGTCGCGGTCGACATGCAGACCAAGGAGCCAATTCGGCCGAAGTCATCGTCTTTAGCAGCAACATCATCGAGGTCGGACTCAAAGGTTGCGTGCACCGTTGACACGCTTCAGTGCTCCCACGACGACTTTGACGCGATGACGGTAGACCAACGCTCGGCCTGGGTCTCGGGGCTCACGGCGCAGTACGGCACTGCAGGGAACTTTAATGGCTGGTTCAACAATATCTTGGGCATCCTAGCGTTCGCCAAGAACCACGACTTCATGAGGAGAGGTAGTTGGGAATCGTGGGTCGACGCCGCGATCCTGGCATCCATCACCGAAGGGCTCGGCGGCCAGCTAAGGAAGGCCCCGGCAACGACGGAGGCAGGAAAGGCTTGGCAGGCATTCTTCAAGAGTCGCGCGAATCGGGAGGCCGACTCCGAATCCAAGCGCCTGTGGGGCACCGCTGAACAAATCGGCACAGACTTTGGCGTGTACCTCGCGAAGAGCATGGCCGATGAAATCGCCGATCCTCGTCTCAAGACCGTACTCATCGAGTACGGAAACGCGTATCGAGCGGCAATCAAGGACGAGAAGGTCGCGCGCTCCCTCGGCCGCGAGCTCGGCTGGCGGCTGGGCGCCATGGCGGGTGTTTCGGGCGGCGCGGCCGCGGGCTCCGTATGCGGCATCCTGCTCATCGTCTGTGCGCCGATCATGGCTGCAGGCGGCGGCGTCAGCGGCGGGGTCGGAGGTTGGCTGCTCGGACCAAATCTCGCCGTCGGCGGCGGAATCGTGGGCGAGTACGGGTTCATCGACCCACGGAGCCAGGTGGGAGCCTTCACCCTGACGAGCCTGCTCTATGACGAGCCAGGCTTCATTACCCCCCGATAGATATGGGCGTGCGTCGTGCCGGGGTGGGCATACTCGCTGCGGTTATGAGCGCCTGTGGGATTGGCCCCAGTCCGAGCGCATCGGCGATAGCGAGCCCTCCATCGATGGAAATCCTCGAAACGCCGGTCATCGGCTCTCGCGATAGCGGTGGTCCACTTGGGGTTGCCTGGCCTCGCGAGGACCGTCTGGTTCTGACGCGAGCGGACGAAACGACGCCCGGTCAACACCTGTGGTGGGTGGAGTCGAGAACCTTTGTTTCTTCGGCGCTTTCGATCCCTGCACCGAGCGAATGCCTGACCATCGACGCCCGAGGACCGAGGATGCTGCCTGCAGGCTTGGTCGTGGACGTCTGGTGCCTACCTCGGCTCGGTGCGGGTGATCACGAGCTCGTTCTCGTGCGACCGGACGACAAGCTCCAGCCGATCGCCACACTGCCCTGGTTTCCCGATTCGTACGCCCAGGTCGATGGAGGCGCTTGGCTGGCCGGCTATGACTCGGGCATCTGCGCCTGGATCGACGTCGTCCCGGGCACAGGCTCGCCGACCTCGGCTTGGCCGATCCGGGTGACCGACGACGGCGAGCCGTTCGCGGTGAATGCCAGCCGCGACTCGGCTAATTGCGACGGTCAGCCCAAGGCCTATGGGCTCGCCGAAGCGGGCGACGGCCGCCTGGCTTTCCTCGCCTCTGGCGCAGTGCGATCTCGCGGAGGAGTCGGGCGTTTGTCGTTCCCAGTGCAGCTCTACCTGCAGGATGCCGACGGCACGGTCCGGCGCCTTGCTTCGGGCCTCGTCGAGCCCCGGTCGGTGCAATGGTCGCGCGACGGCGAGCACGTTCTGCTCATCGCCACCATCGACGACCGGCAGGGCATCTGGGAGTTCGGCCCTGACGGCAGCCTGCGCCTGCTCTTCGAAGGTGATCTCTTCGACTTTGCCGAGTCCCCAGACGGCGCCAGGCTGGCCGTGATTGTCAAGGACGGGCCGAGGATCGATGACGCGTCGCGGCTTGTCATTGCGACCTTCGAATGAGGCGCCAGCCCTGAATCTCGGGCACTTGCTGGAGAGCTTCTTAGAGCCCGAGAATCGTGCCATGATCCAAACCGCGAGCCCGCTGCGCCGCGCGGTCTGGTTCGCGCTCCGAAAACCCGCCGCCGGCAGCGTCGAGCTCTACCTCGACAACCTCGTCGTCTGGGACAGCCCCTCGCCGAGACTGGTCACTACGTCGACGGCACCCCGACCGACGGCGCGACCGTGGACGACGACGTCACCTCGACCTTCGCCTACGACGTCCTGGGCGAGCTCACCGGCTACTGCCCGGCCGTCCAGGCTGCGGGCAGCTGCGACCCAAGCTCAGGCTCGGAGGTCAAGGCCTGGCACTACGAGTACGACGACCTGGGCCGCCAGACCAGGACGATCCCGCCGGTCAACCAGTACGTCACCGCCCTCACCACCGAGGAGACGGTGTACGAAGACGGCGGCCGGGTCGCGAAGACCTGCCGCTACCCGGCCGGGACGAGCTGCGGTGCCACCAACAGCCGCCACGTCGACTTCACGTACGACGACCTCGGCCGGATCACGGAGCAGAAGACGTACGACCGCGGCGCAGGGTCCGACACCCTGAAGTTCACCAAGACCCTGACCTGGAACGCCGACGGCGCGCCGGACACGGTCAATGAGGGCTCCGACACCCTGACCTACGCCTACGACACCGCCGGCAGGCTCAGCCAGCTCAAGCGCGGCGCCACGGTCCTGACCGAGTACACCTACACGCCCGCGACCAGCACCATCGCCACCCGGACCGACGGCACCGCTGGCGCCACGACGTTCTCGTACGACTGGGCCCGCCGGTCGACGACCGTCGACCCGCCCGACACCTTCGTCGCAGGCACCGTCACCCGGACGTATCGCCTCGACGGCCTCCTCCAGAGCCAGAGCTTCCCAGCCTCGATCACCGAGACCCTCGCGTACGACGCCGCCAAGCGCCCGCTCTCGATCAGCCTCGGTGCGGCGGGCTCCATCAGCCAGGCCTTCGACCGAGGCGGCAACGTCATCTCCGACGGCCGCAGCCTCGCCGGCATCAGCGGCGACGCCGGCGGCAACTCCCAGGCCTTCACCTACGACGGCCTCTCCCGGCTGCTGTCGTCGACCGGTCTCGCCAGCAGCTCCGGCTCGTACGAGTACGACCTCGACGGCAACCGGGTAAAGCGGGTCGAGGGCGGGAGCACCACGACCTTCTCCTACGACCGGGCCGACCAGACCCGAGAGCAGGTCATCGCAGGCACCACCAGGACCTTCAGCTACGACCCCTACGGCAACCTCCTCCAGAGCGCGGACAAGACCTCGGCCCTCACGACCTACGCGTACGACGAGGCCAGTCGGCTGACGGCGATCACGCCACCTTCAGGCGGCGCGATCAGCTTCACCATCGACGCCCTCGACCGCCACAAGGACCGCTCGGTCGGCGGGGTCGCGACCGACACCTATCACTACCTCGACACCACCGAGACGGCCTGGCAGACAGGGGAGGGGACCCCCACCAGCGCCCTCCTCGATGTCGACGGCTCGCGGCTCGCGGTCAAGACCGGGGGGAGCGTCAGCTGGCTCCTGTTCGACCTCCACGGCTCGGTCGTGGCCCTCTGCCCCGCAGGCTCGTCGACCCTCTCCGACGCCTACCGCTTCGACGGCTGGGGCCAGCAGGTCGCGTCAGCCGGGACCGCGGTCAACCCGTGGCGCTACCGGGGCCTCCTCAACATCGGCTCGGACGCCCTGACCGGCGCCCTCCTCGACATGAACGCCCGCGACTACTCACCCCAGCTCGGGACGTTCACCCAGCAGGACTCGGTCCAGGGCTCCGCGGCCAACCCGGCCTCAATGAACCGCTTCCTCTACGCCCATGCCAACCCGGCGACGCTGATCGACCCCGACGGGCACATGGTCCAGAGCGTCTACCAGGAACCGTACTACCCCGACACCCGGACTGATCAGCCGTGCCACGAGACGACGTGTGGCGGCACGGTCATCAGACCAAGGTCCACCCGGACGTCGATGTCGACCTCGACACAGACACGCGACCGCATGGAGGGGCACACAGTCTCGATCGACTGCGGCTTTGAGCGTCTCGGCTGCCGAAGCGACTGGATCGCGTCCAGCGCCGGATTGGGCATGGGCCTCGGCCAGTCGGGCTGGGACCTCGTCGGCGGTGTCTGGGACCTCGGCGCCACTGCGCTCCAGGACGCCAGGTGCTCGTTGGCTCCCGACTGCGCCCGACAACGCCTCCTCGCACAACTGGCCAATGCCGGCACTTTTTGGTCGAACCCCGGAGCGGGAGTCGGCTCCGGCATCGATGGCGTCGCAGCCGGGATCCGGACCGGCCTCGAGGACCTTGACCGCAGCATCTTCCACGCCCGCAGCGGCTTCGAGGGCTGGCGGTCGGCGGCGCACGCGACGGGAACCGTGGCTTTGACAGTCGCGCCAGGAATCGCCGCTTTGCGGGCATTGCGGGCGGCGCGCTTCGGATCTGGCGCTGCAAGCGCTACGGCTGCGACCTCCACCGCCGAGGCTCGAATGCCTTTAGCCTCCGAATTCATTCGGGACATCGGACGGGCCACTAATCCAGAAGCTCTGGCAGCCCTCGGGTCCGGACAATGGATCAAGCGCGCTACTGCCCCTGGGTTCGGAGCTTTGGGCAAAGCAGAGGTTCATGCATACATCGACGACTTGACACAGATCGTCGCGAGTTACGGAGCCAAGACGAAGCTACGCGCCGTGGGTGCCGATGACCTACAGGCGCTGCAAACTGCACTAGACGATATCTGGATCATCGGCCTACGAGGTATGTTAGGGCAGTGAAGGCTGTGTGCAGACAGATCGTGGACCTGCGCGGCAACTCGCAAAGTGCCCTCCTAACGTTAGGGCGCGAGTATGTCGTCTACATGATCGAGGCGAGTCGTACGTACGGAGTTCAGATTCGGGTGCTTACAGACGTAGGCAACAACGCGATCGGGTTGTATCCCATCGAGATGTTTGAAATCGTCGGCGGAAATGTTCCAGACCATTGGATGGCCCGGGTCGATCGTACTGGCGTGCTTGGACTCGGTCCGGAATCTTGGCTTCGTGATGGCTTTTGGGAGGATGACTACAGGGATGAGAGCGGCCGCGCACCGTTCAGTACATACGAGCGTGAAGAAAGTATTGAGAGGGAAATCGGTAAGTCTTGAGGGCCAGACAGGGCGCCCGTAATGCCGGCGAGCAGCCGTTGCCCACTAGCGACTTATGCCGGCGACCGCCTCCTCGGCTCGTCCGGTCTCGCCACGAGCTCCGGCTCGTACGAGTACGACCTCGACGGCAACCGGGTAAAGCGGGTCGAGGGCGGCAGCACCACGACCTTCTCCTACGACCGGGCCGACCAGACCCGGGAGCAGGTCATCGGCGGCACCACCAAGACCTTCAGCTACGACCCCTACGGCAACCTCACGCAAAGCGCCGACAACGCCAACGCCTCACGACCTATGGGTACGACGAGGCGTCCCGGCTGACCACCATCAGGCGGCGCGATCACCTTCACCTTGGACGCCCTCGACCGCCACGACCTGCGCAAGGAAAGCGGCGTCACCACCGACACCTATCACTACCTCGACGCCACCGAGACGGCATGGCAGACAGGGCAGGGAACCCCCACCAGCGCCCTCCTCGACGTCGACGGCTCGAGGCTCGCGGTCAAAGACCGGGGGGAGCGTCAGCTGGCTCCTGTTCGACCTCCACGGCTCGGTCGTGGCCCTCTGCCCGGCAGGCACCAGCTCCCTCTCCGACGCCTACCGCTTCGACGGCTGGGGCCAGCAGGTGGCGAGCTCAGGCAGTGCCACCAACCCGTGGCGCTACCGGGGCCTCCTCAACATCGGCTCGGACGCCCTGACCGGGGCCCTCCTCGACATGTTGGATGAACCACTCCACGCTTGCGGCGTTGCTCGATCTCGGCCGGACGTCCGTCGTCATGATCGAAAAGGGCGAGCAGCGGGTCCATGCTCACATGCTTGTGAGGTTGGCGGCTGTTCTCGATGTGTCCGCCAACGAATTACTAGGACTGGTCGAAACCTCTCCGCCGTCACCCGCCGGCAAGACATTTCCCCGCTCAGCGCCCGCCCGACAGTGGGTGATCGACGGCCTCACCCAGACCGTGCTCGTGGCGGCCGATGACGCTGACGAAGAGGAGGATGCTCATGGCGACCGTAGCGAAGATCAAGACGGAAGCCCGGGAGAATGTTGGCGCTGCCAGGCGGCGACGTCCGGCCCCTTCCGGTCCAACAGCTCGTGCGGGCCCTCGGACTGGATTGGCGATGCTCCCGGAAAGCGACGATGACCTGTCCGGCTTCTTCTTCCGCGAAGGCGAGCGCCGGGTAATCGGGGTTAACTCGACCCACCCAAGCGTGCGCCAGCGTTTCACGATCGCCCACGAGCTGGGCTGGGGACCCTTCGGGTACGTGGATGGAGCCGCAAACATCTAGGCGCAAGCATCAAAGGGGCGCCAACGGTCTCGGCTCGCCGCATCCATAACCAAAGCCGTTGCCACCGAGCAGCACCGGCACCGTGGCGAACCTCACCCGACCTAGGCGTTCTCAACAAGTCTCCACCTCGCTTCCACCATCGGACGGGCGGTACCCCGGACTATCTCTGGATTGAGCGCGCCGAGGCCCGGCCGGACCCTTGCTGGGCACTCATCAACGCCTCGCGTCTCACGCTCACTGGAGACCGGCTCTTGCGGCATCGCACCCCGATTGCGATCGCGCTCGCCGCGATCGTCGCGCTCGCGCCCCTGTTCGTCGCGCCCGCCTTCGCGGCGTCGTCCCCCGCGCACGCCGCGCCCGCGGCGGCCACCTCCGGCGACCCCGCTCCGACAGGCCCCAAGGTGGTCATCGTCGTCGGCGCCACCGAGGGCACGACCGCGAGCTACCGCGCCGACGCCGATACGATTGCCGCCGAGGCCCTGAAGTACACCTCGAACGTGATCAAGCTCTACAGCCCGAACGCCAAGTGGGCACAGGTGAAGGCCGCGGCCCAGGGCGCCAGCATCTTCGTTTACCTCGGCCACGGCTACGGCTACCCCTCGCCGTATCGCGCGGTCCTCAGCCCGGACGTCCAGGACGGCCTGGGCCTGAACACGCCGACCGGCACGACCGACAACGACAAGAAGTATTACGGCGAGCAGCTGATCGCCAGCGACATCCGGTTCGCAAGGGACGCGATCGTCCTCCTGAACCACCTGTGTTATTCCGCCGGCTCGTCGGAGAGCGGCGATCCCGAGCCGACGGTCGGCGTCGCACGGGAGCGGGTCGACAACTTCGCATCGGGCTTCATCCGGGCCGGCGCCCGAACCGTGATCGCCCAGTCGTGGACGAGCGGCGTCATCTACGCCATCCGGTCGATCTTCACGACGGACAAGTCGATGCTCGACGTCTGGGAGGCCGCGCCCAACAAGCAGGGTCACGTGCAGCCGTTCGTGCCGGTGCGGAACCCGGCATTCGAGGCCCGGCTCGACCCGGATACCGCCACCACCGGCTACCACCGCTCGATCGTCTCGGCGACCGGGCACACGACGACGAGCATCCGCGACGGAGCGGCAGCCGCGCCGACCAGCGCGACGGCGACGCCACCCGAGATCTGGTCCGTCGACGGCTCGACAGCGCTCACGCGGAACTTCGACGGCCTCAACGACAGGCTCAACCTCCTCGCCCGCTTCTCCGAGACCGTCACCTGGACCGCGAAGGTCAGGAACGCCGGCGGGGACACCGTTCGGACCCAGACCGGCAGCGGCCACCAGGCGGCCGTGAGCTGGAACGCCACCCTCGATGGCGATCCTGCGCCGGACGGTGACTACACCGTGACCCTGACCGGCACCGACGGCGCGGGCGGCAGCGTCGACACGACCGTCCCGGTCACGGTCACGCACCCCGCCACGCCCTCTACGGGCGTCCTGACCTTCGAGCCGACGACGCCGCTGCAGACGACGGTCGGGACCATTCGATACTCCCTCGTCTTCGCCGGCCCCATCGCGGGCCTGACCAAGAGCGACTTCACGCGCACGGGCAACGCCCCGAAGTGCGTCCTGGGCACTCCCGCTCTCGCCGGCGCCATGACCGGCGCCGAGTACACGCTGACGTTCACCGGCTGCACGTCCGGGACGGTCGGGCTGTACCTGAACGCCGGTCAAATTCGCGACGCAGCGTTCGCGGTCGGCCCGGCCGGTCCCGCGATCGCCGCGACGGTCATCGTCGACAGCTCGCCGCCCAAGGTCGCGACGGCGAGGCCGACGCTCCGTCCCGCCTTGGCCCTCGCGAGCCCGTCGACCACGGAGAAGCTGCCGACGAAGCTGACCTGGGTGGGAACGGACCTGGGCGGCGGCATCGCCTCCTATGACGTCCAACGCAGCCTCGACGGCGGCACGTTCAAGACCATCATCTCCGGGCGAACGGCGGCCTACATCTACACCGCGATGGTCCCCGGCCACAGCTACCGCTACCGCGTTCGAGCGCGGGACGGCTCCGGGAACGTCGGGCCCTGGTCGCCCTCGTACACCTGGTATCCCGGGCTCACGCAGCAATCGAAGAGCGGGCTGTCGTGGACCGGCGCGTGGATCTCGGCCGGTGACGCCCAGAACAGCGGCGGCTCCGCGAAGCGCACGGTCGCGGCGGGCGCGAGCGTGAGCTACACGTTCAGCGGGCGCGCCATCGCGTGGGTCACGACGCTTCGACCGGACGCGGGAGCAGTCCAGGTCTGGCTCGACGGCGTGCTGAAGGCCACCGTCGACACCCGCGCCGACGCGACGATCTACCGGCAGGCCGTGTACAGCAAGACGTACTCGAGCTACGGGACGCACACGATCAAGCTGGTCTCGGTTGGGACCGCGGACCGGCCGCTCGTGACAGTCGACGCCTTCGAGGTGGTCCGATAGCCGGCACCGTCTCGCCCCGATCGCGCCGCCGGGCACCCGTACACTCGGCGGCGATGAGCACGCCCGCAAAATCGACCAACACGTCCGCCACCGACACGCCCGCGACGGGCACTCCCGCCACCGACACGGCCGCGACGGACACGCCCGTCGCGACCGGGACCTGGGTCGTGCTGCCGACCTACGAGGAGGCGGAGAACCTGCCCGGCATCGCCGAGGCGATTCTCGCCGCCGTGCCGGACTCGACCCTGCTCGTCGTCGACGACGGCTCGCCGGACGGCACCGGCGACATCGCCGACCGGATGGCCGCCGAGAATCCTCGCGTCCGTGTCCGCCACCGGCCCGGCAAGGCGGGGCTCGGGCGCGCGTACCTCGATGGCTTCCGGGTCGCCCTCGACGGTGGCGCGACGTCGCTCGTCCAGATGGACGCCGACTGGTCGCACGACCCTGAGGTCCTCCCGGCGCTCCTCGCGCCGATCCTCGCCGGCGATGCCGACCTCGTGATCGGCAGCCGCTACACGCGCGGCGGCAAGGTCCTCGACTGGGGGCTCGGGCGGCGGCTCGTGTCCCGCGGCGGCAGCCTGTTCGCGCGGACGGTGCTCCGGCTCAGGCCGCAGGACCTCACGGGCGGGTTCAAGGCCTGGCGGGCGATCACCCTGTCGGCGATCCCGTTCGACGGCGTCCACGCCGGCGGGTATGTCTTCCAGATCGAGATGACGCATCGCGCGAGTCGCGCGGGGGCGCGCGTCGCCGAGGTGCCGATCACGTTCCAGGATCGACGCGTCGGGCGGTCGAAGATGTCCCGCAGGATCATCTTCGAGGCGCTGCTCGTGGTCATGCGGCTGCGCTGGGACGAGCTGCGCTCGCGGCGGCTGAAGCGGCGAGGCCGCCAGGTGGAGAAGCCCTAGGGCGCAGTTCCCGTGGACGCGGCCGGGCTCGCGCTCGGGAGCACGGATCCGGGCAGCGCGCCGTCCTTGATCTGGAAGCTGTAGCTCAGCGCGATCACCTGCACGAACGTCTGGCCCACCGTCAGCTTGATCTCCTTGCCGTCCGGCCCGAAGAGGCGGGTCGGCGAGGTCGCTGAGGCCTTGCGCCAGGTGCCCTTGACGGTCACGCCGTTGGTCGCGATCCAGGCCTCGCCCTTGCCGATGTTGTGCGCCTCCAGGCGCTTCTTCTCGGGGTGCGCGTCGGACAGCGCCCCGAAGAGCATCCGCAGGATGACCACGTTCTTCGGCGCCACGACCTTGCCGTCGGCGACGTCGACCTGGGGCTTCTTGGCGTCGTTGATGTAGCGGAGGTAGCGGTTGCCCTCGGGGTCGTAGCGGTAGGTGATGGTCTCGTACGGGTAGGCGATCTTGATTCGGCCGCCGGTGGGGCGTTCGGTCGTCGGCGCATCGGCCGCGAACGACCACGGCCACTCGATCGGGCCGTCCTTCGCGCCGATGCGCTTCGCCAGCTTGCGGAGGTGGCTGCCGTCGGTCATGACGTTGTGGGGCGCGATCCGATCGCTGACGCGGAAGACGTAGCGGCCCTCCCAGCGGAAGCCGTCGGCGTTGTAGACCCAGCTGCCGTTGCCCTTCTGGGACAGCGTGAGCTTGGCCTGCGGGGAGCCGCCGTGGTGGACGTACATCGCGTCGAGCTCGGCCGCCCATTCGATGTAGTACTGGCGCGCGCTGCGCACCGGCCCCACCGACTTCGGGATCTGCTCCTGGAAGATCAGCATGTAGCGCGGCACCCCGCCCTCGGCGGGCGCATGCCACACGACGGAGGCCGCGTTGATTCCGGCCTGGGGGCGGGCGTCCGCGTGATCGTCGACCATCACGGCGATCGGGTGGCGCTCCGCCGCGGCGACCGTCACCAGCCGGCCGGTCAGGGGCGCGGGCACGAGCGGCTCCGGTGTCGGCGTGGGCGGGGCCGGCGTCGGCGTCGGTGGGGCGACGGTCATCGCGGGCTCGTTGGACGCGAGCACGACCGTCGGACCGGGCGAGTGCGTCGCGGCCGCTGCGCCGCCCGGGGTCAACGTCCCGAGCCGGGACGTCACGGCGATCGCGAGGCCGGCGATGGCAACGGCGATGAGGGTGATCAGCCCCCGACGGAGCGGGCGCGTCCCCCGCGATGCTGTCTGTGCCAAATCGTCCTCCCAACCGGCGCCGGAGCGCCGGGGCCTCGGGCAGGATACTCGCTGCACCGCGCCACGACTGTCATGTCGATGCAATCTCCAGCCGCGCTACGCTGGCCGGAGGTCAAGCGAGGAGGCGCGGTCATGGACGAGCTGTCTGCAGAGGGCACGAACGAGGTCGGCCGCAGGCCCTCGCGGCCGACGAAGCGCCAGCGGGAGGCGGCGAAGGCCGCCGCCGGCTCGACCGGGAACGGTACGGCCGACGCCCGTGCGAGGGCCGCCGCGGAAGCTGAGGAACAGGCCGCCGCGGAAGCGGAAGCCGAGACCGCCGCGCGAGCGGCAGGCGCGACCGGGCTGGGCACCTCCGGCTCCGGTTCGACCGACGCGAGCGCCACCGACCTTCGGGCCTGGGCCCGAGAGACGATCGCGAACGCCTCCCCCTCAGGGGCCGCAGCCACGTCGAACGAGCCGACTGCCGCCGCGACGGAGCCGGCCAGCGATGCCGAGCCCAGCGCCGAGGCCACCGACGCCGAGCCCAGCGCCGAGGCCACCAACGCCGAGCCCATCCAGGAAGCTCCTGCCGTCGCGGGCACCGAGGAGCCCGAAGACGAGGACGACCACGGCGAGCGAGTCGAGGTCCGACGAACCGCCGTGGCGCGGATCCGCACTGGCGAGGTGACGGTGGACCAGGGGGCGATCGGCGCGGCGCAGGCAGACCGCGTCTCGATCGAGCGCGGCGCGATCGGCGCGGCAATGGCGAATACCGTCGAGGTGAGCCGCGGCTACGCCCGCTCGATCCTCGCTCGCCAGGTCCAGCTGGACCGCGCCGCGGCCCGAGTGATCATCGCGGCTGATGTTCGCGCGGACCAGTCGGCGGCGATGTTCCTCATCGCGCGGAAGGTCGACGGCAACGTGCGGGTGCTCCTCGACTGGCGCGGCGCGCTGGCCTTCGGGGCAGTGGCGGGGTTCGTCTTCGCGATGGTCTCGCGGGCCAGGAGCATCCGCGGGCAGCGAAAGGGGCGCTAGCCCCGCTTCTTCGCGATCGCCGGATCGAGGCCCCGCGCCTGCGCCTCGGCCTTGCGGCGCTCGGCTTCCGCGGCCTGGCGCTCCAGGTGCAGCGCGGTGACGTCGTTGGGCGCGCCCTCGACGATCACGCGACCTTTTTCGAGGAGCAGCGCGCGGTTGCAGTACTCGCGCACCCATTCCATGTCGTGGGTCACGAGGACGACCGCCTTCGCGGCCTTCACCAGCTCGATGACGCGCGCCTTGGACTTGGCGCGGAAGTTCGCGTCGCCCGTCGCGAGCACCTCGTCCAGCAGGAGGATGTCCGGATCGACCGCGGTCGCGATCGAGAACCCGAGGCGCGCCCGCATGCCGGACGAGTAGGTCTTCATCGGCGCGTCGATGAACTGCCCGAGGTCCGCGAACTCGACGATCGACGGCAGCAGCCCCCGGATCCGCGGCCCGTCGAGCCCAAGGAACGCGCCGCCGAGGAGGATGTTCTCGACGCCGGACAGCTCCATGTCGAACCCGACGCCGAGCCCGAGCAGCCCGGACACCTTCCCCTGGACGTCGACCGTGCCCTCCGATGGCCGCATGATCCCGGCGAGCACCTGCAGGAAGGTGCTCTTGCCGGCGCCGTTCGGGCCGATGACTGCCAGCGACTCGCCGTGCGAGAGCCGCAGCGAGACGTGTCGCAGCGCCCAGAACCGCTCCGGGGGCCGGCGCAGCACGATGTTCGCGAACGACTGCCGGATCGTGGTCTTGCGGTTGAAGCGGAGGTTGTAGCGAACGCCGAGATCGTGGACGTCGATCGCGTAGTCGCCCGCCGCCGATACAGGGATCTCGTGCGGGACGTCCTCGATCGTGTCCTCGGGCGCGACGACGCCGCCCGCGCTGCCCATTGCCGCGCTCACAGGACCTTCGCGAAGTCTGGCTCGACCCGCTTGAAGAAGATCACGACGATCGCCAGGAAGACGAGGCTGCCCAGCAGCAGCCAGCCGAGCTGCACGAGATCGGGCGGGTGCGGCGGCCCGGCGCCGTCGGCGGTGCCGTAGATCACGCTGCGGTACGCCTCGAACAGGACGGCGAACGGGTTGAAGCTCGCGAGAGTGGAGATGATCGGGTTGCGCTGGACGATGTCGAGCTCGCGAAGCGCCGCAAGGCTGAACAGGCCCGGCGAGAGGAACCACCACAGCCGCAGCAGGTGCGTCGTGGCATTGCCGAGGTCGCGGAAGAAGACGTTGGCGGCGGAGACGAAGATCGCCGCCGCGAGCGTGAAGACGTACTGCACGGCTGCGATCACCGGGATCCAGACGAGCATCACGCTCAGCCGGTCGTTGTAGATCAGCATCAGCATCCCCAGCGGGACCATGCCCCAGACGAAGCCCACGGTGCCCGCGGTGCTCGTCGCGATCGGCAGGACGAGCTTCGGAAAGGCGATGCCGCGGATCAGCCGGTCGTGGCGGATCACGGAGCTCGTCGCGTCGTTGACGACCGAGAGGAACCACTTCCACGGCAGCAGGGCCGAGAAGATGAAGAGCGGGTAGTCCTCGACCGACCGGCCCCGCCCGATGACCGCGATCAGCACCACGTAGACCGACATCTGCATCAGCGGGTCGACGATCCACCAGAGGTTCCCGAGGAACGTGTTGGAGCCGCGCTTCTTCATCTCGGCCTGGACGAGGTAGCGGATCAGCCGGCGGCGCGAGACGACGTCCGTGACCGCCTGCCGGAGGAGCGAGAAGGGGGTGCTCCCGCCGGGCGCGACGCGCCGCGGCGCCGCAGCCTCAGAATGGAGCATCGCGCTGAAGGGTAGCATCGCCACCTTGTCCGACCGGCCCGTGGTCTCGGTCCTGATCCCGGCCTGGAACGCGGGGCGGTCGATCGGCGGGGCCCTCGATTCCGTCCTCGTCACGACCTCCGCCGCGGTCGAATGCGTCGTCGTCGACGACGGCTCCACGGACGACACCGCGGCTCTCGTGGAGGCGCGCGCCGCCGCGGATCCGCGCGTGCGGCTCGTGCGCGCGCCCGCGAACGCCGGCGTCTCTGCGGCGCGGAACCTGGGCCTCGACGCCGTGCGCGGGACGTGGCTCACGTTCCTCGACGCGGACGACGTGTTGCTGCCGGGCGGCATCGAGGCGATGGTCGAGGCGAGCGGGCGGGCGGGGACGCTCGCCGTGGTCGGCCAGCGCGTCTGGACCGACGGCCGGGTGCGCTGGCTGTCCGCCGCGTACGACATCCCGGACATCCGCGAGCCGGGGCAGAAGTCGCTCGTCAGCCATCCCGGGCTGCTGTTCTACGCCTCGACCACCGGCAAGCTGTTCCACGAGTCGACGTACCAGGGGCTTCGCTTCGAAGGCCGCGTCCTCGGCGACCAGCCGTGGACGGTCCGCGCGCTGCTGCGCGCCGGCGATGCGATCGAGGTGATCGACCACGACGTCTACGAATGGCGGCGCCCGCAGAGCGACGGCCCGAGCACGATCACTGCGGCGAAGCGCGGCTCGGCACGGCTCGCGGCGGAGGCGGCGAGGGTCGCCGTCGGCGCGCTCCGCGAGGTCGCGGAGGAGGCGCAGGCGCGCCTTCCCGAGCCACGAGACCGTGACGTCGTCGTCGCGGGCTACTTCGAGCGGCTCGTCCGGTCCGATCTCGCCGGCCCGGTGGCCCGCGCGCTTGCCCGAGGCGACCAGGGCGCCGACGAGCTCTTCGATGCGGTGGCCGGCTTCGTCGACGCGGCGCCGGCGGGGCTGGTGGCGCGCTCGCGCGGCGTCGTCGAGGGCCTGATCCTGGAGCCGCTGGACCACTGGATCGGCGCGCCCGCCGGCGTGCGGTCGGCGTACCTCGGGTTCCTGCGGCGGCTGGTCCGGGGCCATCCCGCGGTTCGCGCCGGCGTCCGGGGCGCGAGCGTCGTCGGCGTCGGCCTCGGGTTCCTGGCCCGCCACCGGCCGAGCGCGTCCACCCATACCGCGCCGGGCCGGTTCGATGCCCTCGTGACGCTGCTGTTCGCGCTGCGCCTGCCGGTCGCGCTGCTGCGCAGGTCCCGCCGGCGTGGCCGCCGCATCGTGGGGTCGGCCGCCATCGAGCGCTAGACCGGAAGCGCCTCCCGAGGCTCCGCCGACAGCGCCTCGCCGCGGGCGGCGAGCCACGCCTCGAGATCGTCGGCGATGCGCTGCGCGCCGCCGCCCGGGTCGAAATGCGCTGCGACGAACGCGTCCCTGGCCTCCTCGGAGAAGGCGAGCGCGTCGCTCGACAAGGCGGCCAACAGGTCGCCCCCGTCGTGGACCGGCACCGCGACCCCCGATTTGACGTAGTCGAGGTGGTCGTACCCGGCGAGCCCGGCGGCGAGCAGGTTCGGCGTCCCCACGACGACCGCCTCGGTCAGGACCGTCGAGCGCACGCCGAGGTGTGCGTCCGCGGCCCGGAGCAGGTCGTAGAGATCGACGTCCTGGACGATCGTGATCGGCGGCGGCCGGAATCCGGCGCGGTCCGCGACGGCCTCGATCACCGCGCGGTACGGCCCATCGTCGGCCTCGGTCGGGTGCAGCTTGACGACGAGGTGGACGCCCTCGATCTCGCGATCGAACAGGTGTCGCAGGGCGATCGGGTAGAAGAAGCGCCGCTGCAGCGGACCCCACGACCCGGAGAGCACGACGAGTCGCCGCCCCGGCTCCACGCCGAGCTCGCGCCGCAGCGCCTCCGGGTTGGCGGACTCCGGCCGCACGAGGTCCAGCCGCGGCGAGCCACCGACGACCACCTCGTCCGCCCGGTACACGCTCTCGCGCAGGAGCACGGAGCGCTCCCACGCACCGAAGACATACGTCCGGTCCGGCAGCCGAAGCTCCGGGATCCGGGTGCGATGGACGTACCCGACGTGGGTGTCGTGGATCACTCCGTGCTGGACGGCGGCGACCGGGACGGACTCCAGCGCCGCCGCGGCCAGCCAGTCCTGGCGGTGGTACTCGTCCGCGAGCAGGATGCCGGCGGGCCGGAGCCGCCGCAGCAGCGCCCGGATCTGGGCGATCTCCTGGACCCGTCGCGGCAACCCACCGCCGACCCGCCGCGACACGACGCGCCGCAGCGACGGGCCGAGATCCACGCCGTCGACCGGCAGCGGTGTGGGATCGGCGGCGATCTCCTCGGCGAGGCGCTTCGACAGGGCGCGCGCGGAGCTCAGCGAGAAGCCCGTCTCCTCGAGGGTCATGGCGTACCACGAGAGCAGCCGGGCACTGTGCGGGCCATCGAGCCGATCCCAGTGCTCGTCGTTCGCGAGGTCCGCGCGGAGGTCCAGCTCGATCGGGTCCAGCCGGCCGCCGCGAAGCCTGTCGACGATGGGGCCGAGGTAGGCGTTCATCACGCGAGGCCCCCCGGGCGTGTTGATCCGCTGCGGGAGATGCGCGTTGACGACCAACAGGCGTCCCGACGCCTCCTCCTCGAGGCGCCGCAGGCGCCGGAGCATCGCCTCCTGCCGCCGGGCGACGATCGGCGGGCGCAGCCGCCACCGAAGGCGGCCGAGCCGGTCGTCCGGCATCGGCACGATCTCGGGGCGGTTGGCTCGGGCCTGCGCAGCCGGCTGCGGCAGGACCCTCCCGGGCGGCCCCTGCTCGAACGTCAGGCCGCGGCTGGCCGCGATGAGCTCGCAGGCCTCGATCAGCTGCTCGTCGGCGTCGGCGGGGCAGCTGATGTGGACGAGCTCCGGGTGCGCGTCGAGGGCGCGGCGGAGAACGGCGAGCCACAGGCTGGTGTGCAGGACCCACGACCAGAACTGCAGGCGCAGGCCGTACCAGAAGGACGTGCCGTGGACGGCCGTCCTGGCCGGGATGTCCGCCTGTTCCGTCCAGCGATCGAGGAGCTCCATCGCCTCCCTCCCGATGTCGCGGGTGCGCAGGACGTCCTCGCCGATCGACAGGGCGCTCTGGACGTCGCCGTGCGGGTCGCCCGCGGGCGGCACCCACCCGGGATCGAGGACGAGCTGGACGTCGCCCGCCTGGGCATTGCCGACGCTGTCGACGAGATGCAGGGTGGGGCCTTCGGTCCGCGGCAATCGTGGACGAAGCAGCGCGGCGCGCTCCTCGCCGAGGAGCTGGCGATACAGCGTGAGGAGCGTCAGCACCTGGGCCTCCCAGGTGAAGCGCTCCCTCGCCGCCTCGGTCACGCGCTCCCGGAGGGCCTGCCGCTCGGCCGGCGGCGCGTCGATGATCGTCCGGATCTTCGCGGCGATGTCGTGCGGGTCCGTCGGATCGACGAGCAACCCGGTGCCGGAGGGCTTGACGATCTCGGCCATGCCGGGCAGGTCCGATGCAACGACCGGCGTGCCGGCGGCGAGGCTCTCGAACAGCTTCTGCGGCGTCGTCCAGCGGTGGTTGAGGCTGCTCGGCTGGATCGCCATCACGGCGACGTCCGCCGATGCGGTCCATTCGATCAGCTGGTCCGGCGGCACAGCGGGAAGGAGGTAGACGCGGCCCTTGTAGGACACGTCGGAGATCTGCTCGGAGAGGCGGCGCTCCCAGCCCCCGAATCCGAGGAGCACGAGAACGGCGTTCGGGACCTCGAGGATGGCCTCCATGGACTGCTCGATGCCGCGGTCCGACTGGAGGCGGCCCTGGTACAGCGCGATCCCGACCTCCGGCCCGAGACCCAGGGCCTGGCGGATCAGGTCCGGGGGCGGATCTGGCGGGGTCCAGCGCGGCTGGCAGTTCATCACCACGGGCGGCCGCGCGACCCCGAGCAGCGTCTCCAGGATCCGGGCGTAGGACTCGTTGACCGTGAGCACGACGTCCACGCGCTGGGCCCACTTGCGCTCGAGGCGCTGGAGCACCGCCCGGACGGGCCGGTTCAGCCGGGCCCAGTCGCGCGACTCCATGAAGATGTCCCGGCTGTCGTAGATCGAGCGCCCACCGTGTCGCCGCCGAAGCCGGACGAGCGCCGGGAGCGAGCCGGCCCACATGCCGTGCCAGATGTCCGCCGGCTCCGCCACGGACTCCAGCGCCACGGCCCAGGCACGCGGGCCGAGCGGGAACATCACGAGCTGCCGCCAGAGGCGCCCGAACGGCCGGCGGATCCGGGCGACCATCCGGTGGGGGATCGTCAGGACGAGCCGGGGGCTGCGCCGGACCTTGCGCGCGATGTTGACGGCCCGACGGGCCACCCTGACGACGGGCCGGGCCACGCTGCGGAGGCGGCGCTCCACCGGCGAGCGCCGGGCCCGCGCGGCTCTCGCCCTGGCAGCCTTGGCGACCCGCTGCCGCTCCGTCATCGCGGCTGCCGCATCGGCCGCATCAGCTGCCGCCTCCGCCCGCGCTGCCTCGGCCCGCGCCGCCTCGGCCGCCGCCGGGCTCGCCTGGGTGGGTGACATCCCCCCACCGGCGGTGCCCTCGGCCTCGGCGGCCGCAGCCTCCGCAGCGGCCTGCTCGACGAGGGCCGCTGCCGCCAGCGCCGCCTCGGTTGGCGCGGCGGCCATGGCCGCGGCTGCGCGCCGTCGTGCCGCGTTGCGGAGGAACGGCACGCCCAGCCGCCAGTCGAACGGGACGCGGATGAGCTCGTAGTCGCCGCGGTCCTCGCGGGGCAGCTGGCCGGGGTGCCAGCGGCTGTAGACGCGGACGCGGTAGCCGGCGTCGATCGCCGATTCGGCCATCCGGAATGTCCGCGCGTCGTACTCGCCGGTCGAGTACGAGAGGTACGCGATCGTCGGGTTCCGCGACGGCCGCGACCCGCGCTTTCGCCCGCGCGAGGGTCGCTGCTTCGAGGCTGGCGTGGCGATCGGCAGCACCTCCGACGGGGGTGGGAGGGGTAATGGTACGGTGCGGCGGATGCCACGCATTCCGATGCGCTCGCCGGCGCCGAGATGACGGCGGGGCCGGGCGCCGGGCGCACCCCGACTCTCGACGGCCTCCGGGGGATCGCGGTCCTGGCGGTCGTCATCGAGCACGCCTGGCCGAACGTCCTGCCGGGCGGCTTCGCCGGGGTCGACGTCTTCTTCGTGCTGTCGGGCTACCTCATCACGGGCCTGCTGCTGCGCGAGCTGACCCGCACCGGCACCGTCGACCTGGTGTCGTTCTACGCCCGGCGAATCCGCCGGATCATCCCGGCGGCGACCGTCTGCGTGATCGGCGTCGCGATCCTGTTCACGGCAGTCCTCGGCGTCGGGTACGGACGGAGCTTCCGGATCGAGGCGCTGTCCGCCGCCCTGTCAGTCTCGAACTTCCTGTTCGTCAGCCGCGCGACCGACTACTTCGCGGTCGACCCATCCTCCTCGCCGTTCCTGCACTACTGGTCGCTGGCGGTCGAGGAGCAGTTCTACCTGCTGTGGCCCACGATCCTCCTCCTCCTGTTCGGCACCGGCCGGTTCGCGGCCCGCCGGGCGGAGGCCCGCGGAGCAACCGCGACGGGCGCCCGGCTGTCTCGCTGGCTTCCGATCTCGCTCGCGGCGGGCATCGCCGCCGTGTCCTTCGCGCTCACGCTGGTCAGCTCCCAGACCGCGGCGTTCTTCCTGCTCCCGCATCGCGCCTGGGAGCTGCTCGTCGGGGGGCTGCTGGCGTGGCTGCAGGTCGCGGTGGTGTGGAGGCCGCGGTGGTGGGTCCCCGGCCTGCGATGGTCGCTGGCCGTGGGTGGCGCGGCCGCGCTCGCCCTGACCTTCGTCCTCGAGTTCGAGCGGTGGCCCGGCGCCGTCACCGCGCTGCCGGTCCTGGGGACGGTCACGCTGATCCTCGGCGGCACGACCATCCCCGGTGCCCGGTGGCTGTCCGCGACCTGGCTGCGGTTCTTCGGGCGGATCTCCTACGCGCTGTACCTGTGGCACTGGCCGATCCTTGCGGCCGCGACCCTGATCGCGCTGCCGGCGCCCGCCCCGCCGCTGTGGATGACGGTGCTGGCGGTCGGCTTGGCGATCGGCGCCGCCATCGCGAGCACGTTCGTGCTGGAGGAGCCGATCCGGTTCACCCGGTCTCGCTGGGTCACGCGGTTCCGTGCGCTCGCGGCCGGTGGTGCGTTCGTGGCGTTGGCGAGCGTGGCTGTCGTGGTGACGACCGCGCCGCCGAGTCCGTTGCCGGCCTCGACCGGTGCCGACCCCGCACCGGCCGATGGCGCCGAGCTCGACGTTCGACCGCAGGTGGCGCGAGCGCGGAACGATCGCGAGCGCCTGGTCGCCGACCTGTGCTACGCCCGCACGGTGGACTCGGAGGTCCCGAGCTGCGTGTACGGGGCTGCCGCGACGTCCGACGGCGGTCCGGTCGATGCGGTGCCGGTGGGGATGCCCGTGGTCGTGCTGTTCGGCGACAGCCACGCGATGCACTGGTTCCCGGCGGTCGACCGCTGGGCGGCGGACGCCGGGCTGGCCCTCGTCCCGCTGACGAAGTCCGGCTGCGTCGCCGTGGACGCCGACGTCGCGGTGCAGGACCCGAGCAACATCGGCCGCTGCAACGACTGGCGGGTCCGGGCCTTTGCGCGCCTCGCCGAGCTTCGGCCGGTCCTGACGGTCGTGGCGTCGAGCAGTGATGTCGGGGTGTCGGTCGATGGCGACGCCTTCAGGCCCCGAGTCCAGCCGGCGCCGTGGATCGTCCCTGCAGCTCGCTTCCTCCAGCGGCTGCAGACCACCGGTGGCGGGACCGTGGTCTACATCGCGGATGTCCCGCGACCCGGCTTCAGCGTGCCGGACTGCCTGGCGGCACACTGGCGCGACCTGGCGACCTGCGCGCTGCCCGTCGCCGAGGCGCAGCCGGCGTTCTTCATGGCGGCGGAGGTCGAGATGGCACAGGAGGCCGGGAGCACCTTGATCGATCCGACACCCTGGATCTGCTCCGGCGGCACCTGCACCTGGCTCCTCGACGGCCGGATCGCCTACCGCGACGACCACCACCTCACGGCGTCGGTGTCGCGCCTCCTGGCACGGCCGCTCTCGCCGCTCCTCGACGCGGCCCTGGATGGGGCCGCCACCACGTCGCCGACTCCGCCGCCGTGACGGACGGAGCGGCCGCCCGGCCCGGGATTCCCGGCGAGCAGGTGAAGCTCGTCGTCTGGGACCTTGACGAGACGATCTGGCGAGGCGTGCTCGCCGAGGGGCCCGTGGAGGTCATCCCGGGCCGCAGCGAGCTGCTGCACGGGCTCGTGGACAACGGGGTGATGGTCTCGGTGAGCTCGCGCAACGACCTCGCCGTTGCCCGGGAGCAGCTCGAGCGACTGGGCCTCTGGGAGCTGGTGATCTTCCCGCGGATCAACTGGGAGTCCAAGGGCGCCCAGGTCCGTGACCTCGTCGATGCCGCGCAGCTCCGCCCACCCAACGTCCTGTTCGTGGACGACAACCACCTGAATCGCGAGGAGGCGGCGTTCTTCGCCCCGGGGCTGCAGGTCGCCGACCCCGCCGACCCGGGCTTCGACGACCTCCTCGCCGCCGTCCTCGCCGCCGGCCGACCCGATCGGACCCGCCGCCGTCTCGCGGAGTACCGGCTGCTCGAGAACCGCACGGCGGCCGCGGAGGCATTCGGAGACAACCGCGAGTTCCTTCGCTCCTGCGACATCGAGGTCCGGCTCACGGAGCGACCGGTTGACGACGTCGACCGGCTCGCCGAGCTCGTCGCGCGCACGAACCAGCTGAACTACACGAAGCGGCGCGTGGACGAGGCGGCGGTGCGCCGGTTGCTCGACGATCCGAACGCTCGCACGGTCGCGGTCCGCGTTCGCGACCGGTTCGGCGACTACGGGCTGGTGGGGTTCGCGGCGGTCACGGACGGTGTCGTCGAGCACCTCGCGTTCTCGTGCCGGATCCTCGGCATGGGCGTGGA
>DASTIE010000098.1:0-3766 GCA_035717865.1 Candidatus Limnocylindrales bacterium | reverse complement strand
GTCAGCTCGAGGCGATCGCGCCGCCTTCGAGAGCCTTGAGAGTCGCGGCCTGGATGCGCTGGCGACGCCGGAGGTCGAACTTGTAGCCCGCGGGCAAGGCGTGAAGCGTCACGCCGCTGATCATCACCGGTCGGTGGCCGTGGACGTCCCAGGCATCGGTCTCGGCAGTCGAGCCGTCGACGATCGTGACGCTTCCGCGCCCGATGACCTCCATGACCCCGTCTGGCCCCACGACGCCGGCAGTGTCCTCATCGACACCCAGACCGAGCAACGACGGGTTCTGCGCGATCACCGAGAGCAGGCGGCCATAGCGGTTGCGCTGCTGGAAGTGCTGGTCGACGATCACCGAGGGCAGCACGCCGAGCCCAGCGGCCAGCGCTGCCATCCGGTGCTTCGGGGTGCCACCGGACGCGCCGAACGCGATCATGTGGCTGGACATCGCGGAGGCCCCCGCGGACGTGCCGGCGACGACGGCACCGTTGCGGAACCGATCCAGCACCGCCTCGGCGAGCAGCGTCCCGCCGATTGTCGAGGACAGCCGCAGCTGGTTCCCGCCGGTCAGGAACACGCCGGTCGCATCGCGGACCTGGCGGACGTAGCTCTCGTCGTTGGCCTGCTGGCGGGTCATCGCGTGCAGCGGCCGGACCTCGCCGATTCCAAGGCCCGTGAAGATCTCGCGGTAGCGCTCGCCGGCCAGGAAGCCGAGCGACGACGCGGTCGAGATGACGACCACGATCGCGTCCTCGCCGCCGGCGAGGGCACAGAAGCGGTTCAGGATGACCCGATCGCGGATCTTGTCCTCGGCCCCGCCGATGACCATGACGCTTCCGTCGGTCGTTGCGCGGCCGCTCTGTCTGGGAGGCACGTTGCGCGGGAGTTTACCGAAGGTCACGCTCGATTGTTGCCCCGACAAAGGTCCCGAGGCCGACGGCGCCCTCGCGACGCCTAGCTTCGAGCCTCCCGTGGCCGTGGATCGACCGGCCGCAGGAACGCGGCTGCCGCGAGGAAGAAGGCCACGCCGACCACGAACGCGGTGCGCGGGCCGTCAGCCGTTTCCGCCTTGCCTCCGACAATGTCGATGATCGGGCCCGCAACCAGCGCCGCGACGGGTCCCGCGAGGCCGACGGCGAGATTCGAGATCCCCATGAATCGACCAGATGAGGCCTTGGGGATGATGTCGGTCATGAGCGCCCAGTCGACCGCGAGGAACGTCCCCGACCCGATCCCGACGAGGGTCGCGCCAACCAGCAGGACCTCCGGCGTGGGTGCGAGACCCGCAACGACGAGGCCGATCGAGCCGACCGCCGCCGCGACGTAGATCAGCGGCTTGCGTCCGACGCGGTTCGAGAGGATTCCGGATGGGATGGTCGCGATCGCCGTGAGCAGCGCCACCACCACGCCGATGACCGGCACCCAGAAGGCCTTCTCACCGTCGCCGAACCCGAAGACCCTGGTCAGGAACACGACGTAGAACCCCAGGAGCACCTGGATGCCGGCGATGAACGCCAGCCTGCTGAGCACCAGGAACACGAAGCTGCGCTCGCGCAGGAGGTCGAGGCCCCATGCCGACCGGCCGATCGACAGCCACGATCGCCCGTCGCGCGGCTTCGGGCTGGAGCCCTCGCGGACCCAGACGACCGTCCCGATCGCGGTCGCGAGCTCGACGAGCCCCAGGAAGATCAGCGGCAGGACGTACTCCCCCGTCGTGTACGCCAGCGCGATGATGCCGTTGCCGATGACGAACCCAATCGTCTGCAGCGCGCCGATGAGCGCGCTCGCGAGCCCGACCTGCGGCGCCGGCACGAGATCCGGCACGAAGCCCTGGAACGGCCCCTGTGCGAAGTTCGAGCTGAACTGGAGCAGCGCGAGGAAGGCCACGACGGAGAGGTAGGCCTGCGACGTCGCGAGGCCGATGAGGAAGATGACGTCGAGCGTCGCCCCGATCGCGATGTACGGCTTCCGCCTGCCCCAGCGCGAGACGGTGTAGTCGCTGAGCATCCCGACGGTCGGCTGGACGAGCAGCACGACCGGGAGGATCAGCCACCCGGTGAGCGCCAGGTAGGTGCCGCCCTGCCCCGTCGGGGCGAGCTCCGGGATGCGCTCCTGCGTGAAGACGCCGACGCCGCCCCAGATCGCGTTGATGCCCAGCCAGTAGATCGACAGCTGCAGGAGCTGGCGGAGCGGGAGTGGCTCGGTCGGGCGGGCGCCGAAGTCCTCGCCCTCGACCGGAATCGCGGACCCGCCCGCGACGGCCCCGACCGCCATGCCCGTCCTCCCTCTGCCCGGCTGCTGCACCGTGCGCGCGGGAGACGCCGGTGTCAATCGACCTGTTGCAGCGTCGCGGTGCTCGAGCGCGGGACGAGCCGCCGGTTCGCGGCCTCCGGCACGACGTACCTGAACACCGATCGGTCCAGGGAGTACATGCCCGTGCAGGCGAGGCGCGCCTGCGCGCTTCCCACCGGGAGGTCGAAGGTGAAAACCGGGTTCTCGTCGTTGCCTGCGTAGTGATGGGCCGTGCCGTCGCGCGTCAGCACGGCGAGGTTCGCATGGCCGCCGAACGTGTCGTGGAGCTGCCGAAGTGCGTCCGGGGCTGCTGGCGTGGCAGCGGCGGCGCTCGGCCACTCGTCCTCCAGCCAGCGCGCGGCCACCTCGCTGTCCGCCTTGCCATGGATGCGGCCCGCCTCGCGGTAGCGCTGGCGGTAAGCGCCGTCGTTGGCGAGATCGCCGTTGTGGCTGAAGGCGTAGCGGCCCGCCGGGTCGTCGAAGGGCTGCGTGTCCGGGATCCCGATGGTCGAGAACTTCGACGGCCGGCGCAGGTGGACGAGCAACGCGCGGGTCACTTCGCCCCCGACGCGCTCCCGCCCCTCGTCATCGCGAAACGCGCGGATGTCGCGGTGGGAATGCAGCTCCCCGTCCGTGCCGAGCCACGTGGCGCCCCACCCGAAGCCCGCGAGCCCGAAGCGCTCCAGGCGCTCCGTCATCGGCCAGAGGTCGGCGATCCGGAACGGCTCCGACGCCACGGCGACGTACTGCTCGCACATCGGCGCGATGATACGGACAGGAGCCCCGAGCACGGCGGGTGAACCGCGTCGCCCTCGCGCGGAGCGGCGACGTCAACACGCGTACCGGGTGGGCAAGGACATCCGGCCCGTGATGGCCCTGCACGCTCGGGTGGCCCACAACTCGCGGGCGCCGATTGTCGGCTCCGAGGACGAACGTGACGAGGTTCCGTCCCTACCGGTGGGCGGACCCCCGTTTCCTCGTCCGAATGTCCTCCAGCACGACATTCCGAGCCGATGACGCCCGCCGGCGTCGGTTTCGACCGCGATCGAAGGCTACCCTCGTCAACTTCGTCCTCACAGCCGACATCGAAGCACCGGGTCGAGGTCACCGCGTCCCGCCGCGGCCCCCTGCGCGCTACGACGCCGCGGGCTTCGCCTTGGTCTTCGAGGCGGTCCGCTTCCTGCCGCCGTTGGCAGCGGCCTTCTTCTCCGCGGCGGGCGCCTGGCACTCGACGCTGCCGCACCAGTACGTGACTCTCGGCAGCTCGGTGCCCTGGGAGTCCGACTTGATCAGCGCGCCGCAGCGGTGGCACGGCCGGCCGGCGCGGTCGTACACCCAGAGTCGTGACGGCGCGAGCTTCTTGCCGGTCTTGAGATCGACCGTCGTCGAGCGGCCGGCGGGCGCGTCGGAGCGCGCATTCGCCTGGAGCTGCTCGCGCGCCGTGGTCAGGATCCGGTCAAGGGTGTCGTCGTCCAGCGACTTG
>DASTIE010000097.1:0-35708 GCA_035717865.1 Candidatus Limnocylindrales bacterium | reverse complement strand
CGCGCCGAGGGCATCCCGCTGTATGCCGTCGAGACGATCCGGATGCTCGTGGCCGACGGCCGACTGGAGCCCCGGGAGGACGGTGGCTACTCGCCCGTCGGCGAGCTCGGCGAGCTCGCGGTCCCGGACACGCTCCACGCGCTGATCGCGGCGCGCCTCGACGGGCTCGACCCGGCCGAGCGGTCCCTCATCCAGGACGCCGCCGTCCTCGGCCAGAGCTTCACGCCGGCCGGGCTCGCGGCGGTGTCCGGCCTCGAGGAAGCCGCCCTCACGGCTCGGCTGCGGGTCCTCGTCCGCTCCGACCTGCTGCTCGAGGAGCTCGACCCGCGGTCACCGGAGCGCGGCCAATACCACTTCGTCCAGGCGCTCATCCGGGAGGTCGCCTACTCGACGCTCTCGCTGAAGGATCGGCGAATTCGCCATCTCGCTGCCGCGCGCTTCTTCGAATCCGTCGGCGACGACGAGCTGGCTGGTGCACTCGCGGCCCACTACCTTGCCGCGTACCGCGCGACCTCTGCGGGCGAAGAGGCCAGGGCGCTCGCGAGCCAGGCACGCATCGCCCTCAAGGCCGCAGCGGACCGCGCCGTGGCGCTCGGCAGCCCGCGCCAGGCGGTCACGTTCCTGGCGCAGGCCCTCGAGGTCCAATCGGACGACGCCGACCGCGCCGCCATCCTGGAGCGAACAATCCGCTCGGCGATCGATGCGGCCCTGTACGAGCCGGCGCTGGACCTCGTGCCGGAGCTGCGCGAGATCCGTGAGCGCATGGGCGACCGACCGGGGCTCGCGCAGGCGATCGTCCTCCAGGGCGAGGCGCTCGACCAGTCGCGCGATCGCGAGAAGGCGGTGGCGCTCGGCCGGGAGACGCTGCCGCTGTTCGCGGACATGGAGGAGGACGAGAGCGTCCTTCGCCTCCGTGCCGGCTGGGCAGCGAGCCTGATGTTCACCCGCCACTACGACGAGGCGGAGCTCGAGGCCGACCGCGCCCTCGCGAGCGCGGAGCGCCTCGGGTACGGAGAGCTGGCCGTCCGGCTGCTGCGCGTGAAGGGCATGCTCGCCCAGTTCCAGGGCCGGATGTGGGAGGCCATCGCCCTGGTGGAGGGGTCGCGCCGGCTCGCCGAGCAGCTGGACCTCCCGGCCGAGGTTGACCAGGCGAACTCCACGCTGACGAACGTGATGGCGCTCGACGACCCGCGGGCGACGGTCGAGGTCGGGCGTCGGGTGATCGAGCAGGCACGCCGGATCGGGCATCGCAACCGGGAGACCATCAACCTCGGCAATACCGCCGAGGACATTCGCCGCATCGGTGAGTGGGACTGGGGAATGGCCGAACTCGATCGGGCCATCCGGGACGAGGACCGGAACGTCACGGACCTGTTCCTCGAGCACGTCCGCGCGCAATACCTCGCCCTGCGGGGGACGCTCACCCGGGCGGAATTCGACAGCCTGCTCGCCCGCACGGACGAGCTCGGCGACCCGGAGATGGCGGGCGCGATCCACGACCTTCGGGGCTGCATGGCGCTCGCCGAAGGGCAGTTCCTCGACGCCGCCCGGGAGTTCGTCGCGTTCGCCGAGACAAGCGACCTCAATGCGCCGTACGCGCTGCCGCGGGCCGGCGTGACCGCGGTGCTCGCGCAGGACGCGACGCTCGCCACCGAGATCCTCGGTCGGCTGGGCGGACTCGGAGCGCGGGGGCGGGCGATCGAGACGGATGTGTCGGTGATCCGCGCGGGCGTGCAGGCGCTCGAAGGCGACCGCGACACCGCGATGGCGGGCTACCGGCGCGCATGGAACCAGTACGTGGACCTGGGGCTGGTGTACGACCAGGGACTCCTGGCGCTGGTCGCCGCTGCGACGATCGAGCCGGGCGACCCCGAGGTAGCTGCGTGGCTCGGCGAGGCGCGCTCCATCTTCGAACGGTTGCGGGCAGCACCGCTGCTGGCGCTCGTCGACGCGCAGGCCGAGGCCGTGTGGTCCGGCCGGTCCGCCCCGGCGCGCGCGGAAACTGCCGAGGCGACCGAAAGCTCAGAGACGGAACCGGAGCGGGCGAGCTAGTCCCTGCCAGTCCTCAGCACGGTTCCAGCTACTGGCTGAGCTCCTGGAGCACCCGGGCCAACTCCCTGGCGTCGCCCGCGACCTTCGTCGGGCGGTCGCTGGACGGAAGGGCTTCGAGCGCCGCGCCCGTGGTCACGCCGGTGAGCATCAGGACCGATCTTGCCCCCACCGCGCGGGCCGCGGCGAGGTCGGTGAGGATCCCGTCGCCGATGACGATGCCCTCGCGCGGGTCGCGCCCGACAGCGCGAGCCGCCTCTTCCATGAGCAGCGGCTCGGGCTTGCCGATGGTCGTCGGCGCGACGGACGACGCGACCTCGATCGCGGCAACGATGCTGCCCGCGCCGGGCCGCAGCCCCACCTCGACCGGATAGACGGGGTCGCGGTTCGTCGCGATGAACAGCGCGCCCGCACGGACGCAGTCGGCGGCGGCCGCGATCCGCAGGTAGCTCATCTGCGGGTCGACCCCCGCGACGACGGCCTGGACGCCGCCTGACGCGGCGACACCATCGATGGCCTCCTTCGACATCCGCTCCGCGACGAAGCCGGCGTTGACGACCTCGAGCCCGACGTCCCGCAGCTCCCGATCCAGCCCGCCCGCGCCGACGGCCAGCACCCGCCTGACCTCGGGGTGGCGCTCCTGGAGGTACAGGGCCGTGGCCCGCGGCGCGCTCACGATGCGGTCCTGCGCCACGGGCGCGCCCAGCTCGGTGAGGCGCCGGACGTAGTCGGCGCGGTAGTGCATCGAGTTGTTGGTGACGTAGACGACATCGTCACCCAGCTTCGCGCGCTCGGTCAGGAGGGCGGCGACACCAGGCACCGGATCGTTGCCGCGGTACACGACACCGTCGAGGTCGACGAGAAGCAGCAGGGGCATCGAGCGATGCTAGCCGCGCAACGGGCGGCTGCCCCTGCGCGTTCTCATGGCTGCGACCCTTGCAACGCCGAACGGCACTCGCGATGAGCTCGGGAGGGACCGATGGACGCATGTGGCGGACGTTCCGTCGGAAACTCGACCGGCGCGGCGGCGTCCCCGGCAGCCGGAATCACCTTTCCGCAAGTCCGCGCGCTCGTCCTCGACTCGATGCACGCGACGGTCGAACGGCAGATCGGCAACGTCATCCAGACCGAGCGGCATCTGCCCGCATGGCCCGGCGCGTGGGCGGTCGTGCGGGGCGTCGCCCATCGCCTCGGGGAGTCCATCGAGTCAGTCGACCCCGTCCGGCTGCTGCCGCGCTGGGACGACCGGCCGATCCTGCTCACCCATGGCGCCGCCGACGTGGTCGACCGTCCCTCGGACAGCCTTGAGCTCAACCTCGCGGCCGCCGAGGCTGCCGGCCTGTCGTTCGAGTCTCACGTCTGCGAAGGCGCGGGGCACGGCCGCGTGGTCGAGGTCTGCGAGGAAGCCTGGACGGGCTGGGTCCAAACCTTCGTCGGTGCGATCCCGCGCTAGCATCGGCGGATGCCGACAGCCATCGACTACGACAGCAACACGTCCGAGACCATCTGGATCGACGTCCCGGGAGGTCGCCTCGCCGCCCAGGACGAGGGCGAGGGCGCGCCCGTCCTGCTCGTGCATTCGGCCGTCGTCAACCGGCGCTCGTGGAACGGCGTCGTGCCCCGCCTCGTGGAGGCCGGCTACCGCGTGATCCGCTACGACATGCGCGGCTTCGGCGAATCGACAGCAGAAGAGATCGAGTACCAGCCGCACGCGGACGTCGTCGCCGTCCTCGATCACTTCGGCGTCCGGCAGGCGGCGCTCGGGGGCAATTCGATGGGTGCCGCGTTCGCGCTGGACGCGGTGCTGGAGACGCCGGAGAGGTTCGTCGCCTACGTCTGGGTCGGCGGCGGGATCGGCGGCTTCAACAAGGACGCCTCCGCGACGGAGGACGCGCTCTTCCAGGCAGAGAGCGACGCCGAGGACGCCAAGGACTGGGACCTCGCCGCGGAGCTCGACACGCGGATCTGGATGGACGGCTGGCGCAGCGGCCAGAACGAGCCCGCGACGCGCGTCGACCCGCAGGTCCGTGCCTCGATGAAGGCCATGGACCGCGAGCTGCTGGAGCCCGACCGGGTGTACGGCTCCTTCAAACGACCCGACCCGCCGGCGATCGAGCGCCTCGAGACCGTCGCCGTCCCGACCCTGGTCGTCATCGGCGACCTCGACACGGATGGCACGCGCTCGTCCGCCGAGGTCCTCGCGGAGCGGGTGCCCGGCGCGCGCATCGTCCGGATGCCCGAGGTCGCGCACATCATCGGCATGGAGGCGCCTGACGAGCTCGCGGCGCTGATCGTGGAGCACCTCGCGCCGCTGCCGCGCTGGTCCTGATGCCACCGCGCCGGCGCCATCAGCCGGGCGCTGCGCTTCGGACCGCCGCTCCCGGCCCCGGCGGGAGCGGCGGCCTTCGGGACACCGGCGAGGTCGCCCGCGTCCTCGTCGACGGGCGCAACGTGCAGCACGCGCTCGCGCGCGGGACGGGATCGTCCCTGCCCACCGCCGCCCTGGTCGCCCGGCTGCGTGCCGCCTTCTCGCCCCCGACGGAGGTCGAGCTGATCCTCGACGGCCACGCCGGCGGCAGCCCGCAGGGTCGTGTCTCACCCGGTCTCACCGTCGTGTTCACCAAGGGCTGGACCGCGGACCAGGTCATCGGCGAGCGCGTGAGCGAGGCGTTTCGCCTGCTCGGGCCGGTCGAGGCCTGGGCCGTCATGGTGGTCACCGACGACCGCGAGGTCCGCGACCATGCGCGGCGCAACGGGGTGCGCGTCCAGAGCACGGCCTGGCTCGGCGATCGGCTGCGCGGCGGGGCGGCCGCGGGTGTCGGGCGCGCTCGGGCGCCGCGAGGTCCGAAGGGCTAGGATCTCTCACGATGTTCGACGCGATCGGCCAGATCTTCCAGGGACTCATCGACTTCCTCGAGCCGATCGTCCTGCCGGACTGGAAGGCCCTCGTCGACCTGTTCCCCGTGCTCCTGCTGATCGGCGTGGTCGGGCCGCTGGTGTCGCTGCTGGTCCTCGGCTGGGTCGTGTACTTCCTCGGCAAGCCGCGGTCGCGCATCGCCTACACGGCACCGACCCCGCAGCCGGCGCGCATCGTCGAGGGCCGTCCCGTGTATCCGGCGGGCGAGCCGTACTGCGCGGTCCATCAGCTCGTCTACCCGTTCGGAGAGACGCGCTGCGAGATCGACAAGCGCGACCTCGCGGTCATCTGCCCGAAGTGCGGCACGGGCCGACCGGCCTACATCGACACCTGCGGCACGTGCGGCCTCGTCCTGAAGATCGATCGCGCGGTGCCGGCGCTGCAACCAGCGGGTCCCCCGCCGGGAGGCGCAGCAGCGGCCTGACGGAACCCGCGCCACGACCGAGGCCGTCACGGGACGGATCATTCGCAACGGAGCCAGCATGAATCTCGAGTTCCTGACCCAGGCCCTCTTCGCGCTCGGCACGTTCGCGCTGGCGCTGGCGTTCGCGGCCACCGTCGGGCACGCGGTGCTCCTCGCGAACGGGCGGCGCGCGCTCGCCGCGGCTGCCGGCGCTGCCAGCGCCCTCGTCTCGAGCCCCGTGAAGCCCGCGTGGGCCGGCGTCGCGACGGGATCCTTCGTGCAAAGTCGCGCTGCCGTGGCCGCGGCCGGCCCGGCGGACTTCGCGGCACCCTCGCCCCTGTCCGGCTCGGCGCGCCGGCTCACGCTGCTGGCGTTCGGGATCCTCGTCGCCTCGATGGTCGTTCGCGGGGTCATCGTGGGGCGCGGGCCGTGGGGCAACCTGTTCGAGTTCTCGGTCGCGTTCGCGACCTCGATCCTCTTCGGGTACCTGGTGCTGAGCCGCCGCTTCCCGATCGCCTCGATCGCCTTCATCCCGGTCGGCGTCGCGCTCACGCTGGCGCTCTACGCGTCCTCGCTGCCGCACGAGATCAACCCGCTCGTGCCTGCGCTCCAGAACCCGCCGCTGCTCACGATCCACGTCGGATTGGCGGTCGTCGCCTACGGGATCTTCGCGACGTCGTTCGCGGCGGGCATCGGCTACCTCGTCCAGGGCAAGGAAGATCGCTACAGCTGGCTGCCGTCGCACCGCGTGCTGGATTCCGTGGCCTACCGCGCTGTGATCATCGGCTTCCCGATCTTCGCCACGATGATCATCCTGGGCTCGTGGTGGGCCTCGATCGCGTGGTCCCGCTACTGGGGCTGGGATCCCAAGGAGACCGCGGCGCTCGTGACGTGGCTCGTCTACGCGATCTACCTCCACGCCCGCAACCAGCGCGCCTGGTCCGGCCGGCCGGCAGCGCTGCTGCTGGTCGTCGGGTTCGCGATGGTCCTGGTCACGTACTCCGGCTCGCTGTGGTTCACGGGGCTGCACGCCTACAGCGGCCTGTAACCCTCGATCGCCGCCGATCCGGCATCCTTGGGCCGCGCCCGACGCGGCGCCACCATCGTCCCCAGCCTGCTGACCTGCGAGGAATGACCCCGTGTCCGTGACCCGCTACGAATCGAGCGTCACCGCGATCTCCTGGATCCCCGCCGAGGCCATCGAGGGCCTCTCGAAGATCCCGTTCGAGATGGGCGTCACCCACTACGACGCGCCGCCGCCCGACCGGATCGGCTCTGGCGATCTCGAGGAGCTCCGCAAGGCCGACCGCTTCCGCGAGGCGAACGAGCTCCGCGCCTGGATCGACGTCGAGGACGGCCGGATCGTCGGCCAGGGCTACCTCGGCGGCGGGAAGATCGGCGCCACGACCGTACGCGTCGGGCCGGCCGCGATCCGCTTCGCCGCGGTCCACCTGCCGGACATCCAGAAGGAGCCCGAGGTCGGCCCGTCGTCCGTGCGCTTCGTGCAGACCGTCGGCGGCCGGATGGGCATCCCGACCCCGCGACCGGTGAAGCGCCGGCCGTTCGTCCAGTTCTGGCCGTCGATCGCGTGGTCCACGCTGGAGCTCACGATCAACGCCGACGGCACCTCGTCCCGCGGACTCGCCGGCGCGAGCCCGTTCCCACGGCACTGGGTCTACGACGAGGACGGCCGGCTCCTGGAGCAGTCGGCGGTCATCGACTTCCGGTCGTGGGCCGATCACTGCTTCGGCGATGGCACGCCGTGGGGCTCGTACGACTCGGAGCGACTGACGTCGGCCACGGAGTCGGCGCTCGAGCGGGAGCTGAACGCCACGATCCTCCGCGGCGGCCTGAAGCCGAAGGTCAGGGTGCTCGACGAGGGCGCCACGCTCACCACCCAGGGCGAGGCCGCGACCGACGTGTACGTCGTGATCGACGGGCAGTTCGACGTTCAGATCGACGGCGCCAGCGTCGCCGAGATCGGGCCCGGGGCCGTCGTGGGCGAGCGGGCCGCGCTCGAGGGCGGGCTCCGAACCGCGACCCTCCGGGCGACGACGCGGGCGCGCGTGGCGGCGATCCCGCCGGACGAGCTCAACCGCGATGCCCTGGAGGCGCTCCAGGAGACGCGGCGAACGCAGCCCGCGGGGGCCTGATCCGCGTCGGCGCCTGACCCGCGCCGCGCCCCGGCGGCGACCATCGTTCAGGTCGTGCGCGTGACCTTCGAGATGTAGCGCGGCTCGTCCGGGTCCAGCCCGCGGGCGAGCGTCGCGTGCAAGGCGAAGAGCTGCGCCAGGACGATCGAGACGATTGGGCGCAGCCATTCCGGCGTGCCCGCCGGTAACGGGATGGGCCACCGTCCGAGCGCCAGCGCGTCCGTGTCGTCCGAGACGACCACGGTCTCCACGGCTCGCTCGCGGAGGTCGCGCAGCAGCTGCAGCTGGCCGGCGAGGGGCACGCCCGCGGGAGCCAGCACCAGCACGGGGATCCCGGGCTGCACGAGGGCGATCGGGCCGTGGAGGAAGTCCGCCGACGAGTACGGATCCGCGAAGACGCGCGCCAGCTCCTTGAGCTTCAGCGCCCACTCTCGCGCCGTGGCGTACTCGAAGCCGCGCCCGACGAGGACGCAGCGGTCGAAGGCGTCATCCGCGGCGGCAAGCTCGCGGGCGATCGCCGCGACCTCCGGCTCCGCCTCGAGGGCCGCGGCCACGACACCCGGGAGCGCCTCGACCGCTGCCGCCGCCCCCACGTCGGGATCGAGGGCCAGCGAGATGCGCACGATCGCGAGGAGCGAGGTCGTATAGGTCTTCGTGGCCGCGACCGAGCGCTCCGGGCCGGCTGCGAGGTCGAGCAGGAGCTCGGCCTCTGCGGCCAGCGGGCTCGAGGGCTCGTTCGTGATTGCGAGCGTCGGAGCGCCCGCTCGGCGGGCGGCGGCGACCACGCTCACGACGTCCGGCGAGGCGCCGGACTGGCTGATGCCGATGACCAGCGATCGGGCCATGCGCGGCGCGGCGCCGTACAGCGACACGACGGACGGCGTCGCGAGGCCGACCGAGAGCCCATTGCGGACGCCCAGCACGTACTGCGCGTAGATCGCGGCGTGGTCCGAGGTGCCGCGGGCCGCGATGATGACGTTGTCGATGGGCTCCGCCCGCAGGCGACCGGCGAGCGCGGCGAGGGCCTGGCCGGAGCTGTCGAGCTGGCGGCCGAGCGCCTCCGGCTGCTCGAAAATCTCGTCCCGCAGGGTCACGTGGTGGCGCGGGCGCCCGACGGCCACTCGAGCCCCAGCAGGCGGGCCGGGACGGTCGTTGCCGCGAGGCGGGCCTGACCGAGGGAGATGCCGGCGAAGGCGGCGAGGTTGGAGACGCCCTCCTCGAGCCCGATGATGCAGCCGGCCAGCACGCCGTTCTCCAGCCGCGCCGACGACTCGTCCACAATCACCTTGCGACCCGCCAGCTGGTGGACGCCCGGCGGCATCCCCAGGGCCTGGATCGCGTCGCTGACGATCGCCAGCCGGTCCCGGCCGACGAGGCGCCGCACGAGCGCGACCATCGCCGGCGCCAGGTGCAGGCCGTCCGCGAGCAGCGCGACCGTCACCCGATCGTCGAGCAATGCGGCGCCCGGCAGTCCGGGCTCGCGGTGGTCGAGCGGCGACATGGCGTTGAAGAGGTGGGTGACCATGCGGATACCGGCGTCGAAGCCCGCGCTCGCCTCCGCGGCGGTCGCCGCGCTATGGCCCGCGGACACGACGACGCCGCTGGCGATGAGCGCCTCCACCACCCCGAGGGCGCCGGGCAGCTCGGGAGCGAGGGTCGCTACTCGCACGCCGGTGGCGGGCGACCAGTCGCGGACCGCACCGGGGTCCGGCGCGCGGAGGCTCGCCGGATCGTGCGCGCCTGCGCGCGACGGCGCGAGGAACGGCCCCTCGACGTGCCAGCCGAGCACCGCGGCGCCCGTGTAGCCCGGCGGCGGGCCCTCCAGGTAGGTGCCCCGCGCGCGATCGACGATCGGCCACGACGGGCTGACGAGCGTCGGCAGGAATGCCGTGACCCCGAATTCCGGCAGGACCTCGCCCACCTCCCAGACGCGCTCCGGCTCGGTGGTCAGGTCGACGCCGGCGGCGCCGTTGACCTGGAGGTCGATCACGTGCGGACGGGCAGCCGGCCCGGGAATGCCTCGGCGGGCGGGCCCGCAGCGCCGGACATGGCCGCCGCCAGGGCGTCCATCGACTCGGGCAGGACCGAGTAGGTTGCGACGTGCGTGTCGACTCCGGGGTACGCGGCCAGGTCCCACGGCGTCCGCAGCGCGACCGTGACCATGGGCAGGCCGGTCGAACGCAGGGCCTCCACGAGATCTGCCTGCGGCGAGCCGGCGCGAGCGCTGATCGTCCCGACGACGGCCGCGTCCCACGTCGCGGCACGGTCGCGGACGGCCGCGATCTCCGCGGCGGTTGGCGGGTGGCTGGTCACGATCTCGTCGACCGATGGGTGGTGGGCGCGAAGCGCCGAAGCGAGCGCCGGCTCGACGTAGGACGAGGTGTCCGCGGGCGTCAGGTCGCGGGGCGCCGGCATGACCGCGCCAATTCTCGCCTGCGAGCCGACGCGCAGCGGGAGCAGGCCCGCGTCGTCGCGCACGAGCGTCAGCGACCGCGCCGCAAGCTCGCGGGCGAGCGCCCGGTGCTGGGCGGAGCCGACGACGCTGATCGGCGGATCCTCGAAGCCGTCGAGCCAGCTCCGGAGCGCGCGCACCCGCGCGGCGGCGTCGCGAAGCTCCGCTTCGTCGAGCAGACGCGCGGTGGAGGCAGTCCGGAGCGCCGCCTCGATGCGGAGCTGCGAAGCGCGATCCGCGGTCGCGAGCAGCAGGTCGACGCCAGCCTCCAGCGCCGCGACCACGGCCTCAGCCTGGGCCTCGCCCTGGGCGATGGCCTGCATGTCCAGCGCATCGGTGATCGAGACCCCCTCGAAGCCGAGCTCGTCGCGCAGGAGCTCGCGCATGAGCCGCCGCGAGAGCGTCGCCGGCAGCGCCGGGTCGCCGGTCAGCGCGGGCACCGCGAAGTGGCCGGACATGACCATCCGGAGGCCGCTGTCGATCGCCCCCTCGAACGGCAACAGCTCGCCGTGATCGAGGTCGCGACGCGAGCGCTCGATCGCGCCCAGCTCGTGGTGGGGATCGACGACCACCCCGCCGCTCCCCGGGAAGTGCTTGCCCGTTGCCGCGACGCCGGCCGACTGGACGCCGCGCAGCCAGGCAGTGGCGAGCTTCGCCACCATCGCCGGATCGTCGCCGAACGAGCGAATTCCCATCGCCGGGTTGTCGGGATGCGTCGCGAGGTCCAGGACCGGCGCGTAGTTCACGTTCACCCCGACGGCCCGCAGCTCCAGCCCGATCGCCCGCCCGACGCGCTCCGCGAGGTCCGCGTCGCCCGTCGCGCCGATCGCCATCGGGGCCGCGAACGGGGTGAATCCCTCGCCCAGCGCCAGGAGCTGGCCGCCCTCCTGGTCCGCGGCGATGAGGAGCGGCAGGTCCTGGCCGGGAGCCGCACCCGACCGACCACGCGCCGCCGCCTGCAGGGACGAGGTGAGTCTCCGCACCTGCGCCGGCGATCGAACGTTGAACGGGCGGAAGAGCGTGAAGCCCGCGACGGGCCCGGCGGCCAGGCGTGCCCGTAGCCAGGCGGGAACGGTCGTCCCGCGGAAGGCGAGCATCAGGCGCGCGAGCAGGTCCGCATCGGCGCGGGCGTGCGCGCCGGCATTGCCCCGAACCGCGCCCGCGACCATGCCCGCCTCCCGCGTCATCCCTTGACTGCGCCGCCCAATCCGCGCACGAACTGCCGCTGGAGCGCGACGAAGAACAGCAGGATCGGCAGGACCGTCATCGTGACCCCGGCGGCGACGGCGCGGAAGTCGCTGGCGAAGAAGCCCTGCAACGCCGCGAGCCCGACCGGCAGCGTCATCTGGTCGCGATCGTGGAGCATCAGCGACGGCCACAGGAAGTCGTTCCAGGCCGTGACGAAGGTGAAGATCGCGACGGTGGCGAGCGTCGGGCGCGCGAGGGGCACCATGATCTGCCACCAGATCCGCCACTCCCGCGCGCCGTCGACGCGCGCCGCATCCACGAGGTCGTCCGGGATGCCGCGGAAGGCCTGCCGCAGCAGGAAGATGTTGAAGGCGGAGGCGAGGTTCGGGAGGATGATCGAGGGCAGCGCGTTGTAGTAGTGGAAGACGTTCACGGCGAGCACGAAGCTCGGGATGAACGTCAGCTGGACCGGCACGATCAGCGTCCCGAGGAGCATGTAGAAGATCGCGTCGCGGCCGCGGAAGCGGAGCTTCGCGAGCGGGTACGCCGCGAGCGCCGCGACGAGCGTGTTGAGCACCGTGACAGCCGTCGTGGCGACGATCGAGTTGAAGAAGAACGCCGGGATCGGCAGCGCGTCGAGCACGCGCCCGTAGTTGTCGAGCGTCGGGTCGTTCGGGAGGAACTGCGGGGGCGTGGAGAAGATCGCATCCTCGGGACCCTTGAGCGACGTCAGCAGGATCCACAGGAAGGGGAACACCGTGACGATCGCCAGCGCGATGAGCACGACGTACCAGAAGAAGGTCTCGGCGGCGCCCTTGACCTCGCGCCGGCGAACGCGCAGGCGCCGGGCCGGTGGCGCCAGGACCGCCGCGGCCTCCAGCCGCTCGACGTGCTCCATCAGGCCGCTTCCGTCCGCCGCTCGAGGATCCGGATGTTGACGATCGAGAACAGCAGGGTCATCACGAGCAGCACGATCGCGATGGCGGACGCGTAGCCGGCGTGATTGAGGACGAACGCCTGCTTCCAGAGGTAGAACACGACCGTCACGCCGCTGTCCAGGATCCCGCCGGTGCGGCCGGTCAGGACGTAGATCTCGTCGAAGACCTTGATCGCGGCGAGGCTGGAGATCACCGCCACGAACGTGATCTGCGGACGCAGCCCCGGGATGCTCACGTACCAGTGCTTCCGGACGTTGCTGCAGCCGTCGATCATCGCGGCGTCGTACAGCTCCTCCGGGATGTTCTGGAGGCCCGCGAGGAAGATCACGGCGTAGTAGCCGATGCCGGCCCAGATGGTCAGCAGCATCGCGATCGGCAGGACCATGTCCGGCTCGGTGAGCCACTGCACGGGCTCGTCGAGCAGGCCGACGGTGATCAAGGCGCTGTTGATGAAGCCGTTCCGATCGAACAGCCAGCGCCAGGCGATGCCGATGGCGATCGTGCCGCTGACGGCGGGCACGTAGTACAGCGCCCGGAAGATGTGGATCCCGCGCAGCCGACGGTTCACGACGATCGCCAGCGCGACGGACAGCGCGATGATCGTCGGGGTCACGGCGAGGTAGATGACCGAGTGCGTCAGCGCCTTGAAGAACGTCGCGTCGCCGAGCAGGCGCTGGTAGTTCTCGAGGCCCACGAAGGTCGGGGCCGAGACGATGTTGTAGTCGAGGAACGAGTAGTAGAAAACGGCGACGATCGGGTAGACGAGGAACGTCGCGATCAGCGCCAGCGCCGGGGTCAGGAACAGGTAGGGCGTGAGCCGGCGGGTCATCCGATCGGTCCTCGAGATTCGATGGCCCTCGCTCGACGGGGTCGAACGAGGGCCACCATCTTCGCTTGCTCGCGGGCTACGGGAGCAGGGCGTTCGCCGCTGCGACCGCGTCGTCGAGCGCCTTCTGCGGGTCCTTGCCGTCGAACAGGGCCTGCTGGACGGCGTCGAGGACGAGCTGGTTGACGTCCGCCTTGTGCGGGATCGTCGGGACGATGTCCTTGTACGTCGCGATCGTGTCCTTGGCGATCGGCTTCGCGCTGTCCTCGATCGCGACCGGGGTCGCGCTGAAGAACGGGTCGTCGTAGGACGACGGGGTCGACGGGTAGACCGCGACCTGCTGCGCGAACTCGAGCATGCTCCTGGGGTTCGTGAAGAACTGCGCGAGCGCGATGGACGCGTTCGGGAACTTCGTGTCGCCCTTGACCGAGATCGACATCAGGCCCTTGCCCGCGACGCCGGACTTGCCGAGCGGCGAGGGCTGGACGGCCAGGTAGCCGTAGAGGCCCGGGTTGTTCGTGCGGACCTCACGGATGAGGTTCGGGCCGGTCGCGTAGAACGGCGCCTCGCCGGACGTGAACAGGTCAAGGCCGACCCGGTCCTGGTCCGTGATGAGGGCGTTCCGGTCGACCGACTTGTCGTCGACCATGGTCTTGTACATGTTGAGCCACGCCACGGCCTCGGCCGAGTTGAAGGCGAACTTGCCGTCGTCGCCGATGACCTTGACGTTGCCCTCGTAGACCATCTGCGAGAGCAGGTCGTTGACGGTCAGCCGGACATCGCACAGCTTGCCGGTCTTGTCCTTGATGGTCTTGCAGAGGGCCGGGATCCCGTCGATCGTCTTCGGGAAGTCCTTCGTCGGGTCGAGGCCCGCACCACCCTCGTAGGTGATCTTGCCGTCGGCATCGACCTTGGGCGTGCCCTGGAAGATCTGGGTGTTGATCAGGTTGACGTTGATGCCCTGGTACCACGGGAACTGGTAGTTCTTGCCGTCGACGAGCTGCTCGTTCCAGAGCCCCTCGAAGTACAGGCTCTTCACGCTGTCCGGGACGCTGTCGAGCGCCAGCAGCTTGCCCTGGGTCGCGTAGTCGCTGACCCAGCCCTCGCTGACCGAGAGGTTGATCACGTCCGGCGCGTTGCCGGCGTTGAAGGCGTTTTTCAGGTCGTCCTGGAACGTGGCCTGGTGGTCCTCCCAGTTGACCTTGACACCCGGGTAGGCCTCGTTGAACCGGGCGATCGTGCCCTTGATGTAGTCGTCGAACGTCGGCGACAGGTAGAACGTCCAGAAGCCGATCTCGGCGCCGTCCTCGACGCCCGTGATGATGGCCTCTGGGTTGGCAGCGCCCTGCGACGCCGGGGCCGTCGTCGGCGTGCCGCCGGTCGCGGGTGCGGCGCTCGGCCCGCCCGTTGCGGCTGGCGCCGGGGTGCAGGCGGCGGCCACCAGGACGGCGGTCGCGGCCAGGCTCAGGAACCTGCGCATGTGCATCGCTCCTCCTCTTCTGTTCGCTGCATCGGCTGGTTCGGTCATCTGTCCTCCTCGGGTGTCGTTCGTGTGCGTCGTGCTCGTTCGTCGTCGGGGAGCGCGGCCCGATCAGGCGTGGCCCACCTCCCTCCGCAGGGCGTCGCGGGCAAGGGCGTCGCGCGCGACGATCACCGCGCCCCAGGCGCCGGCGTCCGCACCAGGCGGCAGCAGCTCGACGAGGTCGGGCCGCAGGATCTCCGCGGCCAGCGGTGACGCGGCCCGGTAGCGATCGAGCTCGCGCCGGATCGGCGCGATGAGCGGCTCGCCGGCATGCGAGACGCCGCCGCCGAGGACGATCCGCTCGACGTCGTAGGCGAGCGCCAGGAGATGGATGCCCCAGGCGACGGCCTCGCCGGTCGATTCGATGACCTCGGCCGCAACCTCGTCGCCCTGGGCGGCGGCGGCGAAGACGGCCTCGGCGCCGGCGGTCTCCTGCTCGCGCGGGTCCGAGGGCCGGCCGTCGCGCCGGGCGTTCCACCCGGCGCGGGTGCGAGCGGCGATCGCGGGGCCGGCGGCAACGGCTTCGAAGCAGCCCTGGTTGCCGCAGGCGCAGCGGGGACCGCCGCGCTCGATGATCGCGTGCCCGATCTCGCCGGCGAGACCCAGCGCTCCCCGGTGGAGCTCGCCGTCGAGGACGACACCGGCCGAGATTCCGGTCCCGATCGCGAGGAGCGCCAGGCTCTCGACGGGCCCGAACAGGCGGCGCCGATGGAGGCCCAGCGCCGCCGCTCGGACGTCGTTTTCGACGACGGTGGGGATGCCGAGGCGGGCTTGGAGGCGCGGGCCGAGGGGCAGGTCGTGCCAGTCCAGGTTGACCGCGAGGGTCACGTGGCCGGTCTCGCGATCGACGCGCCCGGGCACACCGACACCGAGCGTCGCGACGTCGGTCGTCGTGGCGTTCGCGTCGTGGAGGGCGCTGTCGACGAGGACGGCGATCGCGTCCGCGGCGCGGTCTGGCGCGCCGACGGCGGTCGGGGCGACGCGACGCACGAGCATGGTGCCGTCGCGATCCGTCACGAGGATCGCGGTCTTCGTCCCGCCGATGTCGACCCCGACGACGAGCTCCGCGGTCACCGCGTCGTGCCCGCCGTCAGCCCGAGCTCCGAGGTCAGCAGCAGCGCAGAGGCGCCCTTCACGACCAGGTCCTGCGCCGGATCGGCCAGCTCGATGCGCGTTTCGCGGGCGAGCAGCGCCAGCGAACGCCGGGCGGCCTCATCGCGGACCGCGTCCAGCCATTCGGCGCCCAGCCCTGCGACGCTCCCGTGGAGGACGATCCGCTCGACGTCGAGCACGCCGATCATCCCGGCCACGACCTGTCCGAGGTACCGGCCCGCCGCGACGACGATCCGCCGCGTGGACTCGTCGCCGGAGGCGAGGCCCGCCGCGAGATCTGCGAGCCGCAGCTCCCCATGCTTCCCGAGACGGGCGCCGAGGAAGGACTCGGGGCTCTCCTTCGCGTGCTCTGTCGCGCGAGCGAGGATGGCGCGGGAGCTGGCGACCGTCTCGAGGCATCCGAAGCGGCCGCAGCGGCACTCGGCCCCGTCGTCGACGACGGTCGTGTGCCCGATCTCCCCCGCTCCGAAGCCGTCGCCGTGGAACAGCTCGCCGCCGAGCACCACGCCGGCGCCGATGCCACGGCCCACCGTGATCGCGACGAGGTTCCGCGCCCGGTCCACGGGATCGCCGAACAGCTGGATCGCCAGCGCGGCGGCGCGGCTGTCATTCGCGACCTGGACCTGGACCCTGTAGCGCTGGCGGAGAATCTCGCCGAGCGGGAGGTCCTGCCAGTCCAGGTTGACGGCCCAGCGGATCGTTCCCGTCGCGGCATCGACGATGCCCGGCGTCCCGACGCCGATTCCCAGCAGCCGGTCGCCGCGATCGGCCGTGAGCTCGTCGATCAGCTCGTGCACGAGCTGCAGGGCGGCATCGCCGTCCGCGCCGCCGAGCTCGCGCTCCGCCGTCTCGACGACGTTCCCGCGAAGGTCGACGAGGGCGCCGCGGAAGCGGAACTCGCCGAGGTCGAGGCCCACGACGTGACGGGCGCCATCGACCAGCTCCAGGAGGATCGGCGCCTTGCCGCCCGTCGACGGCCCTCGACCGATCTCGCGGGCCATGCCCTCCTCGAGCAGCTCGCCCGCGAGCTCGCCAACGGTGGTTCGCGTGAGGCCCGTCATCCGCGCGACGTCGGCCCTGCTGATGGGGCCGTGGTCGTACAGGGCTCGCAGCACCAGGGCCGCGTTGTAGGCGCGGGTTTGCTGGTGGGTCGCCTTGGTCGGGAAGGACTTGGCGGGGAGCGTCATGCGGGGTGGTCGCTCGACTCCTCTGTCGTCCGCCGGCGCTCCTCGCAAGCGCTGCGCGCCTCGCCGGGGCAGACTTCGTCCGGAGTCTGGACAAACTGCCCATCGTTTGTCAAGTGTCTGGACCAACTCGGGCTGGGCGGGTCGCCAGCGACCCGCGAGCCGCGGCGCTGCCCTACTTTGTCCTCCATGAGCCTCGTCCTCGACGGCCTGGTGAAGCGTTTCGGGAGCGTGACCGCGCTCGACGGCATCTCGTTCGAGGTGCCGAAGGGCCAGGTGTTCGGGTTCCTCGGCGCCAACGGCGCCGGCAAGACGACCGCGATGCGCATCGTGCTCGACATCCTTCGACCGGATGCCGGCCGGGCGACGTGGGAAGGCACGCCCACGACCGACGTGGCGCGCGAGACGTGGGGCTACCTGCCAGAGGAGCGCGGCCTCTATCCGCGCCTCGCGGTCCTCGACCAGCTGGTGTTCTTCGCGAGCCTCTACGGAATCCCGCGCGACGAGGCGGCCAAGCGCGCCACCGACTGGCTCGCGCGCCTTCGCATCCCCGACTACGCGACCCGCCGCGCGGAGGAGCTCTCGAAGGGCAACCAGCAGAAGGTCCAGCTGATCGCCGCGATCATCCACGAGCCCGCGGTGCTGCTCATGGACGAGCCGTTCGTCGGGCTGGATCCGGTGAACGTCGCGCTCCTGAAGGAAGCCTTCGAGGAGATGCGGCAGCGAGGGTCGACGCTCATCTTCTCGACCCACCAGATGGAGATGGTCGAGGAGCTGTGCGAGGCCGTGGCGCTCATCGATCGCGGCCGGCTGGTCCTCGCCGGACCGATTCGCGAGGTGAAACGGTCGACCGGTCGGCGCGTGGTCCGGCTCGCGCTGGAAGGTCGGTCGCTCGATGCCCCCGACTCGATCCCCTGGCTCGGGTCGATCCCGGGCGTTCGAATCGCGCGCACCGGGCAGGACTACGCGGAGCTGGACGTGCCCAATGACGTCGATCCGGAGATCGTGCTGCGCACCGCGCTCGCCAAGGGTGAGCGGGTGACGAACTTCCTCATCGCCGATCCGTCGATCGAGGAGATCTTCATCGATCGCGTCGGCCGGCCGGTGAGCTCCGAGGAGGAACGGCACCTCGCGGGTCCCGCGGCGGCTCCGGCGGCTCCGACGGCACCGCCGGCTCCGACCGCCCCGACGGCTCCGACGGCATGACCGCCCAGCCCGCGAAGTCCGGCTTCGCCGCGCGGACCCTCTCGAACATCATCGCCGTCGCGCGCCGCGAGGTGCTGGCACGCATCCGCACGCGCGCGTACCGCTTCACGACCGTCATCCTCGTGCTCGCGGGCACGGGACTGGCCCTCGCCCCGACGATCATCCAGCTCATCGACCGCGGGTCCGCCGGCGACCGCATCGAGATCGTCGGCGGCGAGACGCTCCCCGACTTCGATCCCGCGGCCGCGTTCCAGCAGCTCCTCAACTCCGGCGCGGGCACCCCGACCCTGCCACTGCCGGGCCAGGACGTGCCGGCGCGGTACACGGTCGTCGCGGCGCCGGACGTCGCCGCGGCCCGCCAGGACGTCATCGACGACAAGGCGACCGCCGCGCTCGTGCTCGCCCGCGGAGCGAACGGCGACCTGACCTTCGAGCTCTACTCGAACGATGGCGCCGTCTCGCGCACGAACCAGCTCCTGCGCCAGGCCGCCATCTCGCTCACGATCCAGGACCGGCTCAGCCGCGCCGGCGTCCCGCCGATCGACCAGGCGACGCTCTTCACGCCCCCGTCGTTCGAGCTCCTGCCCGCCGACCCCGCGGACTCGGGCCGCCCCGACCCATCCGAGGACCCCGGCGCGTTCCTCACCGGGTTCGGTCTCTCGATCGCGATCTTCATGGCGATCATCCTGTACGGCACCTGGATCGCCTACGGCGTGGCGGAGGAGAAGAGCTCGCGCGTCATGGAGATCGTCCTGGCGGCCGCGACGCCGTTCCAGCTGCTCGCAGGCAAGGTGATCGGGATCGGCGCGCTGGCGCTGCTGCAGTACGTGATCGTGGCGCTGCCGATGATCCTCGTGCTCGCCTTCCAGAGCCAGATCTCGCAGCTCATCCTGGGCACGCCCCCGACCCCCGCCGATCCCGGCGCGCCGTCGCTCACCCCCGCCATCTCGATCGGGATGGTCCTCGTCTTCGGGGTGATGCTCGTGCTCGGCTTCGCGGTCTACGCGTCGCTGTACGCCGGCGCCGCCTCGCTCGTCAGCCGCCAGGAGGACATCAACCAGATCGTGGCGCCGCTGACGTTCATCTCCGTCGGCGGCTACCTCGTCTCCACCTACGCCGGCACCGGGCTCATCCCGCTCGACTCGCCGGTGGTGGTGGTCCTGTCCTACGTGCCGCTGTTCTCGCCCTACCTGATGCTCACCCGCCTCGCGACCGGCACGGCCGAGCCGATCGAGGCCGTGGTCGCGATCGTCCTCCTGGCCCTGACCGTCCCGATCGCGCTGTGGGTGGCGGCGCGCCTGTACCGCTCCGGTGTCCTCATGTACGGCCAGTCTCCGTCGCCTCGAACCCTCTGGCGGGCGCTCCGAGCGGAGTGAGACCCTCGACCCTCGCCCGCGCCCACAACGACTACCTGGTGGTGAACGCCGACTTCACGACCAGCACCCCACCATTCACCCTCACGGGCCTGCCTCCGCAATAGTCCCGACGAGAACGCTGGCGGCGCCGGGGCGGGCGTCGTCTATGGATGCTCCGGGGGCTCCGCGCCCGCAGCGTCGGGCTGCGCTGTCTCGGAACCATGGACCGCGCGGCGGAGCTCGGCGGCGCGGCCACGGAGCGAGCGGAAGTAGTCCGTGTCGGTGACTTCGGCGACGCGCTGCGCCTGGCGGGCCTCGTCGATCTCGATCGTCAGCTCGCGCACCTGGCGGCGGAGGGCCTCCTCGCGGGCTCGGACCTCCGTGGCCATGCGGGTGAATGTGCGGGCCAGCACACCGAGCGCGTCCGGTCGCGCCGCCACCGTCTCCAGTGCGGCCGGGTCGAACGCGTCCCCCTCCAGCGCCTCCGCGGCGTGGGTGACCCGAGCGACCTGTTCGAGGTACTCGAGCTCGAGGTCGCGCAGCCGCTTCGCCGCCAGCGCGGCGCCCAGACGGGCATGGAGCACCGCCGGCTCGAACGGCTTCGGCAGGTGGTCGAGCGCGCCCATCTCGATGCACCGCGCGACGCTCGAGGTGTCGTCGAGGCTCGAGATGACGATCACGGGCACCTGCCGCAGCCGCTCGTCGGCCTTGATCTCCGCCAGCGTCTCGAAGCCGTCCTTGCGCGGCATCTCGATGTCCAGGAGCACGAGGTCGAACGTTCGAGCACGAAGGGCGTCCATCGCCTCGACACCGTCGACGACGGCCTCGACGTGATGGCCGCGGCTGGCGAGCGCGCGCTGGAGGGTCAGCCGATTGATCGCGGCGTCATCGACCACGAGGATCCGGCCGCCTTGGGTCGCCGGGTCGGAAGCAGCCCCGGGAGCCGGCGCCTTCGATGCCGAACCACGCGCGTCGGTCATGCCGGGCGCCATCGTCGTTCGCGCGCGTCGCGGAGCGCCACCTCCAAAGCCGAGTTGGCCTCCTCGAGGCTGGCGATCAGCTCCTCCGCGCCAACGACCGACCCGGTGCGGGCGCGCTGCTCGATCTCCCGCGCGATCTCGGCCGCCTGCGTGCCGCCGAGGTTGAGGCTCGCGCCCTTGAGGGTGTGCGCCGGGCGAACGAGGTCGACGGCACTGGCGCGCGCGGCCGCATCGCGCAGCGCCGCCTCCTGCACAGGAACGTCGGCGAGATAGGCGTCCACCAGCTCGTCGACGAACGCGGGGTCGTCCCCGACCATCTCGAGCAGCGTGGCGAGGGCCTGCTCCTCGAGGACCTCGCTCATCGCGGCGCCCCAGACGATGGCGACGCGGCAGCAGACCGCGACGCGGCCGCGGGTGCGAGCGCGATCGCCGCGCGAAGCTCGTGCGGGCGGATCGGCTTGCTGACGTACTCGTCCATCCCGGCGGCGAGGCACGCCTCGCGGTCACCCTCCATCGCGCTCGCGGTCATCGCCACGATCCAGGGCCGCGGCTCCCGGGCGGCGGTCCTGATGCGGCGCGTCGTCTCCAGCCCGTCCAGCTCCGGCATCTCCACGTCCATCAGGATGACGTCGTAGGCCGTCCGCTCGCTGGCTGCGAGCGCCTCCGCGCCGTTCTCAGCGACGTCGGCCTGGAGGCCCAGGTTCTCGAGCAGCCGGAGCGCGAGCTTGCGGTTCATGGGGTTGTCCTCGGCGAGCAGGATCCGCATGCCCGGGTGGAGCGTCGCGGCCGCACCGGCCGAAACCTCCCCCGGCGTGGCCGCAACTGCCGCGGCAGTCGCCGCCGCCTCGAACGCCAGCCGGAAGCTGCTGCCTTCGCCCGCGATGCCGCTGCTCGTGGCGGTCAGCGTGCCGCCCATGAGCTCGGCGAGGCGGCGGCTGATCGCAAGGCCGAGACCCGTCCCGCCGTAGCGTCGCGAGATCGAGGCGTCGGCCTGGTTGAACGACTGGAACAGCCGCTCCATCGCCCCCGGGGAGATGCCGATCCCGGTGTCCCGGACCGTGACCTCCATGGCCCACCGACCTGCAGGTTCGCCCTCGGCATCTGCCGAACCCGGGGCCAGCAGCCGGCTCTCGACCCGCACCTCGACGCCGCCATGCTCGGTGAACTTCGTGGCGTTCGACAGCAGGTTCAGCAGGATCTGCCGGACACGACCGGCGTCGCCGAGCAGCGGCGGCGGCTCGCCGTCGGTCACGAGCTCGAGCGTCAGGCCCTTCTTCTCGGCAAGCGGGCGGATGAGGTCGACCGTCGCCCGGATCGTGCGGATCAGGTCGAACGGCGCCGACTCCAGCTCGAACCGCCCGGCCTCGATCTTCGAGAAGTCGAGGATGTCGTTGATGATCGTGAGCAGCGCCTCGGCCGACGTGCTGATGCTCTCGGCGAAGTCGCGCTGCTCGCCCTCCAGCTCCGACTCGAGCAGCAGCCCGCTCATCCCGATGACCGCGTTCATCGGCGTCCGGATCTCGTGGCTCATCGCCGCGAGGAAGGCGCTCTTGGCCTGGTTGGCCGCGTCGGCCTCGCGGCGGGCCTGCTCCAGCTCCGTGATGTCGTGGTAGATCGCGTAGAAGCCCACGTGCTCGCCGTCGACGATCAGCGGGACCATGGAGATCTCCACGTCCATCGGCGAGCCGTCCTTGCGGATCCGCTGGGCGATGAGGTGGGCCTCGCCGCGCTCCGTGGCCTCGACGCGGAGGTCGCGACCCTCCGCGATGTGCGCGTCGGTCTGGAGGATGAGCTCGTCGATCCCCCTGCCGATGGCCTCCTCCGGCATGTAGCCGAACAGCGCGGTTGCGGCCGGGTTCCAGGCCGACACGCGCTCGGTCGGATCCATCGTGACGATCGCCACGGGGCTGACCTCGACGAGCGATTCGAAGTACGTCTTCTGGCGGCGCAGCTCGGCGGTCCGCTCGTCCACCCGCCGCTCCAGCGTCTCCACGTTCTCCCGGAGCTCGCGCGTCATGTCATCGAAGGCCGAGGCGAGGGCGCCGACCTCGTCGTCGCTCCGGATCCCCGACACGGCCTCGAGATCGCCCTGCTGGACCCGGCTGGCCGTCGCCGCCAGCGACAGGATCGGCCTGGTCAGCCGGCGTGCCACGATCCAGATCCCCGCCGCGAGGACGATCGCCGAACCGAGACCCACGATCCCGATGGAGATGGCGAGCTGCCGCGCCGACCCGAGCGCCTCCTCCTCGCTCATCTCCGCGATCAGCCCGGCGTTGCGCTCCGGGAGCCACGAGTACACACCGATGACCGGCGCACCGCGGCTGCCGTCGTAGCGGCTGCGCCCGCTCTCCCCGGCCGCGATCGCGTCCGCGGCGACGGTGTGGAGCTCGTCCTGCGCCTGTGTCGTGCCCTGGATGAGCGTGTGATCAGTGCCGACCAGGAACGCCTGCCCCGTCTCGCCGAGGCCGGTCCGCTCCTGGATGATCCGGTCGACCCGCTGCAGGCTCAGGTTCGCTACCACCACCGCCACGCGCTGGCCCTTGCCGTCCTGGTCGAACAGCGGCGTCGCGATCGTGATCGTGGGTCGACCGGTCAGGCTCGAGCGGTAGACGTTCTGGACGAACGTGTGCGACGAGCCCGTGCCGAAGAACGACTCGTCCTTGACCGACAGCGACTCGTGGCTCGCCAGCGTGGACAGCTCGATCGTGCCGTCCAGGCCGACGATGAAGATCTCCTCGGCATCGGCCGTCTGCGCCACGAGGGTCGCGAGGAGGGCGCGCAGTCGCCCCTCGGCATCCGCCGCCGCGGCAGCGTTGGAGGCATCGTCGAGGAAGAGGCGCGCGTCGTCGCCGACGCCCGGCACCACCCCGACCAGCACGACGTTCCGGATCTGCTCGTCCACCCAGCGGTCGAGCGCGTCGGCCTTGATGTCGGCGACCGCCTGGAGGCGCTCGTAGACGGAGGCGGTGAGGTCGCCGGTGGCGCGGGCGTAGACGATCGCGCCGACGAGCACGACGGTGACCGTCGACAGCGCCAGGAAGTACGCGACGAGGCGAGCGCGAAGGCTCCTCCGAAACGGCCCGGCCAGCCGCGTGCGCAGCGCGATCATGGGTGGCGGCCTAGTCACCCGGCGCGTTCTGGGCGTCGAGGGCCGCGAGGTCGAAGGCGGCCGCGGAGGTCGCGTAGTCCTTCTCGAAGAACTCCAGCGAAAGGGCCTTCAGCCGGCCGGTGGCGTGGAGGTCGGCCACGGCCGCGTTCACGGCCGCGAGGAAGGGTCCCATCGCAAGCTTGACGTCGCGATCCGCGTAGCCGGTCTTGTACGTGTAGTACGCGGCGGTTTCCAGCTCGCGCAGCTGGACGCCCTCCGCCATGACGCCGAGCCCGACCGGCTCGGAGCACAGGAACGCGTCGATCTTCCCGGCGGCCGTGTCGTCGAGTCCCGGCGGCTCGCTGTTGTACGTGACGATCGTCGGGTCCTCGACGACGTAGTCCAGCGTGACGCCGGGCAGCTCCAGCGTGCGCTCGAGATAGCTCTGGTGGGTGCACCCGGAGCACACGCCGATCTCGCGGCCGGACAGGTCTTCCGGCGCCTGGAACGGCGAGTCCGGCTTGACGAAGAAGTTGGCCGGCGTCGAGTAGTAGGGCTGCGTGACGTAGAGCTTCTCCATGCGTCCCGTCGTGATCGCGCCGGAGCCCCAGGCGACGTCCCAGCGGTCGCCCCAGCTGCCCGCGATCATCGCGTCGAAGGGCGTCACCACGAAGCACGGCTCCACGCCGAGCGCCGCGGCGACGAGCTTGCCCGTCTCCGCGTCGTAGCCCGAGATCTCCGGCGCCGTCAGCTGGTTGGGTGCGCACTTCGTCGATGCGAGGCGTGTCGCACCCTCGACCGCGAACGACTGCGGCGCGTAGTCCGGGTCCGTCCACAGCACGAGGGTCCCGCGGGCCTGGACCTGCGCGAGCTTGTCCGTCGCGGGATCGGCGCCGGTGGGAACGGCAGATGCTGCCGGTCCGCCGGAGCAGGCCGCGACGATGGCACCGAGGACGACGAAGACGACCGCTCCCAGGAGGCGATCCCGCCGCAGCGCCTTCGAGTCGGTGGGCGTGGATCGCATTGCCGGGCTCCTCACTGCAGCTGCTGACCGAGGACCGCGAGGTCGAACTTGCCGGCCTCCGTCGTGTAGTCGGACTCGAACCAGCGCATCGACAGCGCCTTCAGCGTCCCGTCGGCGTGGGCCGCGGCAATGATCTCGTTGACCCGCGCCACGAACGCGACCACCGAGAACGCCGAGCTCTTGTCGACCAGGCCGCTCGGGTACATGGAGAACGCCGGCTCCTCGAGGAGGCGCAGCGGCTGGCCCTGGGCGATCGCCTCGAGGCCCACGGGCTCGGCTGCGAGGAAGGCGTCGATCTTGCCCGCCGCGAGATCCTGGATCCCGGGGAACTCGGTCTCGTAGCCCGCCAGGACGGGGTCCTTGACCTTCTGGACCAGCTCGACGCCGGGGATCTCCAGCGTCCCCTGGAGGTACGCCTCGACCGTGCAGCTCGTGCACGTCCCGACCCGCTTGCCGTCGAGGTCGGGCAGCTGCCGGTAGGCCGAATCGTCGCGGACGATGAACCGCTGCGGGATGTAGTAGTAGGGCTGCGTCATCCACAGCGACTGCATGCGCAGCGCGTTGATCGCGGCGGAGCCGTAGGCGATGTCGAGCCGGTCGCCCCAGCTACCGGCGGTGATCTCGCTGAACTGCGGCGAAACGAAGCAGGCCTCGACACCGAGCGCGTGGGCGACGACCTTCGTCGTCTCGACGTCGAAGCCGGTCACCTCGGGCTCGGTCAGCTGGTTCGCGAGGCACTTCGTGTCCGCGGCCCGCGTCGCGCCCTCGACCCGGACCGACTGGGGCGGGTAGTCCAGCTCGGCGTAGCCGACCAGCGTGCCGCGGGCCAGGATCTGGCCGAGCTTGTCGGTCGCCGGGTCGAGCGACGGCGTGCCCTGCGACGCGAGCGCCTGAGCACCGCAGGCCCCGACGGCCAGGCCGAGCGTCACGGCGAGTGCCAGGGAGAGCGCCCGCTTGCGTGCGGGGCTGGGTCGCGGTTTGCTCTCAGACATTCGATCCCTCCAGGAGTGTGATCCGGGCGGCCGCGGGACGGCCGTCCACGGGCACGATCTGTGGTTCATCGGACGCGGGCAAGGCCCGCCGGACCGGTCCGGACGTGCCGTCGACGTCGAGCTGGGCCGCCAGGGGGATGGACCATCCCGCGGCGGTGACCTCGTGCGGCCAGACGCGCAGCTCCCGCCAGCGGCCGGCGGGCAGGTCCACCTGCGCAACCGTTCCTGTTGCCGCGGCGACGCCGTCGAGCGGCGCGTCGACCAGGATCGCCCGGCCGGCAGCGGTGACCGACAGGGTCGTCCGGCTCTGGCGCAGGTCGCGTCGGAGCTCGATGACGGCGCGCCTCCCGAGCACCCCCGACCGCCTGACCCATAGCAGCAGGGCGACGGTCGCACCTGCGACGGCGAGTGCGGCGATGCGCTCGATGGGGCCGTCCCAGATGACGAGGCCGTGGATCGCGACGGCCAGGACGAACAGGACCAGGCCGGCGCTCACCACGATCGGGTGGCCGACGATGCGCAGGAGCGCCTGCGGGACATACTCGGCCTTCCGCCGTGCGGCGACGACGAGCAGCAGCGGGAACACGCCGGTCACGAGCGGGACCAGCAGGACCCCACCGATCGCGATCGGCCCCGCGAAGGAGTCGGCGCCGGCGAGGACGACCAGCTCGAGGACGACGCAGATCGCCGCCGCAGGGGCGAATCCGATGAGCAGGCGCCCGCGCCGCGTCCGGCCGATCCGCGCCAGAAGGCTCGGCGTGGTCGCGCCGCCGCCCGGCTCGCCGTGGGCTCCTGGGTCGGCGCCCGTCGAGCGCGGCAGCAGCTCGATCACCTGGTTGTAGAGCCCGAGCGCGACGTACAGCGATCCGATCCCGATCGCCAGCACGACGTAGATCGAGCCGAGGATGTGGATGACCGGCCCGATGGCGTCGCCGAGCGGCGTGATGGCCGTGCCCCGCGCGCCGAGCAGAGGCTCCGGCCCGAGGACCCCGAGAAACGCGACGCTCGCCGCGCAGTACAGGACGATGATCGTCGCCAGCGACGCGAGGTTGCCCCACAGCAGCGCCCTGCCCGTCGGTTCGAGCGTCAGCACCATCTTCGAGGCGTTCGCCGCCGCCGTGTGGCCGAAGTAGGCGACGAGCAGCACGCCGAACGCGAGACCCAGGATCGAGGGGTCGAACGAGCCGCCGGTGACGAGCGCACCGGCGTAGGCCAGGTTCGCGGGGTCGACGTTGAGGAAGGCGATCACGGTGATGAGCACGACGAGAGCGAGGTTGACCGTCCCGATGATCGCTGCCGAGGCAATGGTGTCGTCGAGCGTCTCCTTCCGGAGGACGACGACCGTCAGCGCGAACAGGGCGGCGATCCACAGCCCCATGGCGATGCCCGTCGCGCCGTTGAGGACCGACGCGAACCCGAGGAGGTACACGAAGAACGTCAGGACGTTGAACAGCGCCAGCGTGCCGTTCATGGCCCGCGATGGCACCCGGCCGAGGAGCTCTCGCACGAGGCGCCCGATGTAGGCGGTGCCGTAGCGCATGCTGCCGGAGCGGGTCACGGTCTCGGTCAGCGCCGCGACCGTGAGCAGGTTGATCCCGCCGAGCACCAGCAGGAGGATCACCCCGGGGAGCGGACCGAGCCCGGCGAGCGCCAGCGGGACGGCCATGATGCCCTCGCCGAGCGTCTCGGTCAGGGCGATGAAGTACGCGATCCAGAACGGCGGCAACCGGTCGAACCGTGCGGTGATCCGGGCGAGCGCCCAGCGAGCGCGAACGCCGAGGGGCAGCTGCTCCGCGTAGATGGACGAGATCGGCTTGCCGTGGAGGCGCTGGAAGGCGGCCGCCACCGGGGGTTCGTCCAGGCCGAGGGCCCGCCGGATGCGCGGGATGTCGCGGTCGCGGAAGCGGTACTTCGCGCCGAGATGGCGGGCGACGGCGGCGCGCGCGTCCGCGTCGGGGGGCACCAGGCTGGACCACTCAGGCGCGAATCGCTCGATGTCCGAGATCGCGACGCGGCCGGTCAGGTCGCCGCCCGCCGAGACGGCCTGGAGGAACTGCTGCTCGCGCTGCGCGGCCGTGCGCTCGCCGACGTAGGTGGCGCGGTTGATGCGCGAGGCAGCGGCGAGCCGCGCCGCCGTGCCCTCGATCGTGAAGAGCGTCGTGCTCGCCCGCCTTGCCGGCAGGCCGCCGAGCAGCTCCGCGCGCGTGAACATCGGGCCATCCGGGGACCGTGGGGCCGCGGCGATCGGCGCGCGGTCGTCCGTCACGTGGACTGCTCGGGCACCAGTCGCGCCGCGAGCTCGCGGTATTGCGCGGTCAGCGGGTGGTCCGGGTTGCGGAGGCTGAAGACGCCCTCGCTGCCGAGTCGCATGAGGTCGTCCGAGTGCGGCAGCACGGCCGCGACGTCGCAGTCGTAGGTCGATCGCACGCGCTCCGCGACCGAGGCCATGTCGAAGTCGGTCGGCGTCTTGTTCACGAGGATGCTGATCTGCGGCACCTCCAGCTCCCGCGCGACGCGAGCGGTGATGCCGGTGCCCTCGAAGTCCTGGCGGTCCGGCCGCATGACGATCAGGAGGACGTCGGAGATGACGAGGGACAGCAGCGTCTCCTCGTTGAGGCCGGGGTGCGTATCGATGAAGAGCACGTCCAGCTGGAGGTCGGTGACGAGCTCGCGAAGGCCCTCGGTCAGTCGCTGGGCGTCGTACCCCTCGCGCAGGACGCGGGTGATCTCGCCCGGCTGCATGCTCGAGGGGATCAGGAACAGCCGCCCGCCGTTCATGCCACCCAGCCGCTCGCTCACGTCGAGGGCCACGTCGCGAATCGCGCGCCCGTGCCACAGGTAGTCGTTGAGCGAGGCGTGGCCGCTCTCGCCCGCCAGCCCGAACAGGACGTGGATGCCCGGCGACTGGATGTCCGCGTCGATCACGCCGACCCGGCGACCCCGGGCGGCCACCAATGCGGACAGGTTCGCGGTCGTGTTCGACTTGCCCGTCCCACCACGGAACGAGTGGACGCTGACGATCCTCGCCACTTCGCTTCCTGCTCCCTCCCCCGCCGCCGGAGGATACGCGCGCCCGTCAGCGCATCGGGGGCCACTCCGGCATCGGCGCTCCCGTGATCCGTCGCCGCCACCCTGGTGCGCGACGCGCCCGCCCACTGCGAGCGCCGCGCCCGTGCGAGCGCCGCGCCTGTGCGAGCGCCGCGCCCGAGAGTCACCCGCCTCTCACGACCCACGAGGCCTGCGGGACGGCGCGGATCCCGGACCGCCAGATCCTCGTCACCCGAGCGCCATCGCCAGAGGCCGCCACGTTTGGCGCCAGATCCCCGTGTGGCGAGGCTTAGGCAACGCTTCGACTGGAGAACCCTTGCGGACGGCGGCGTGGCGCTGGCCTGGCAGCCCCCGGGAGGCGGAACCCACGCTCAAAGCGGGCCGCTCTGGCCGTCAGGCGGCCTCCATCGGCGCCGTGCGGGGCGTGCGTACCCGCTTCGGGGTGGCAGGACGTTGACCAAGCCCCGCTACGCGAGCATGTGGCAGGAAGGCGAGCGTGCCGATCGGCCGCGACGGCGAGCGGATCCATGTTCGGAACGCGCGCGTGTCGTCAGGGAGGGCCGCGCGGAACGTCCGATCGTGCGCCGCGACACGCCGTCGGTTGGTACGCGTGTCCGTGATCAGAAGCCCGACTCCGATGGTCTCCGGCCGCCACCCGAGGTCCGCCCCGACCCGCCGAGCGTTGCGTCGCTTGCGGTCCAGGGTCCCGAGCACCTCGCCGACGTCGACGATCTCGGTCTTGAGCTCGATCACGAGCAGCGTCCGGGTCGGAGGATGCCACGCCAGCAGGTCGATGACGCCTCGCTCGCCATAGTGGGAGAAGGAAACCTCCGGGCGTAGGTCCCAGCCGTGCTCCTGCAGCAGGGCGGCCACGGATTCCCCGAACGCCGAGTGTCCGGCGCTCAACAAGCGATCAAGCTCCCCGCCGCGCCAGCGGGCGACGAGGTCCAGCCGGATCTCGAGCGTCTCGGCGACGCGGAGCAGCGCCGGCAGGCTCACCTCGTTGAGCCGGCCGTGCTCGATCCGCCAGACGACTGCGGTAGAGACGCGGGCACGGCGCGCCACGTCGAGCTGGCGCAGCCTGAGCTTTATCCGAATGGCCCTGAACACCCGGCCGTTGCGCACGAAGTCCATCCCAGCAGAAGCGTGACGATGGGCGCTCACCGCTGGCTTATTGGAACGAACGTTCGATATCATGGCTGCGAACGACACGGCTGGTGGACAACCGAACCACCCGCGGTGAACAAGGCGCGAGACGATGTGGACGACCGGCGCTCGGAGGTGGAAGAAGACGCGGCAGCGGTGCGTTGAGCGTGGATGACCGGTGACCTCAATCCACTACATGTTGGGATCGGCCGACGTTACAAACCACAAGATGTTGTGGTTTTGCCTTGACTCGGCCCTCCCCGAGTCGTACATTGCATGTCTCGCGCAATCGATGCATGGAGCCCCGGATCGACCCTTTCGGACCCCCAGAACACCGTCCGGCAGAGGACCTTCGATCGGCGAGCAGCGGGGCGAAGACATGACCACGAAGACCAGGCGAGGCGAACACCCGCGCAGCTACGCGGGACGGCAGGAGCGGCGCCACGGCGAGGAGCCGGGCGCACGGCCCGGCGAACCGGGCAGGGAGCCCGGCGAATCGGGCGAAGAGGAGAGGAAGACGATGGCCCGAGCAGGTGCGGCACCGGTCCCGGTCATGGCGAACAGCGAGGGGACAGCGGTAACCGCGAAGGGCTCGGGCGCAACCAGCGCCGCAGCCAAGGCCGGTGCAACCGCCGCCACCGGATCGGCCCCCAAGGCCGCCGCGACCGCCGCGAAGGCGAAGGCCGGCAAGCAGGCTGGCCGCCGGCTCGCCGGCGCCTACCGCGCCAGCTTCGACGGCACGGACGGCTACGACAACGACGTCAGGGGCCTCTCCTGGGCCCGCCGCTTCACGCGCGCGGACGTCCACCCGTACGACGAGATCGAGTGGGAGCTCCGGACCGCCGCCATCGCGAGCGAGACCGGCAAGACCGTCTTCGAGCAGAAGGACGTCGAGGTTCCCAAGGACTGGAGCCAGCTCGCGACCAACGTCGTCGTCAGCAAGTACTTCCGCGGGCATGTCGGGACGCCGGAGCGGGAGAACAGCGTCAAGCAGCTCATCGACCGCGTCGTCAACACGATCGCCGCATGGGCCGAGACCCAGCGCTATTTCGCGACGGACGAGGACCTCAAGTCCTTCCAGGCGGAGCTCACGCACCTCCTCGTTCACCAGAAGATGGCGTTCAACTCGCCGGTCTGGTTCAACGTCGGCATCGAGCCGAAGCCCCAGTGCTCGGCCTGCTTCATCAACAGCGTCCAGGACAACATGGGCTCGATCATGGACCTCGCGAAGACCGAGGCCATGCTCTTCAAGTTCGGCTCGGGCGCCGGCTCCAACCTCTCCCCCATCCGCTCCAGCAAGGAGCGCATGTCGGGCGGCGGCATCGCGTCGGGCCCCGTGTCATTCATGAAGGGCTACGACGCCTTCGCGGGCGTCATCAAGTCGGGCGGCAAGACCCGCCGCGCGGCCAAGATGGTGATCCTCGACGCGGACCACCCGGACGTCCTCGAGTTCATCGACTCGAAGATGCTCGAGGAGAAAAAGGCCTGGGCGCTGATCGAGCAGGGCTACGACCCGAGCTTCACCGGCGAGGCCTACGGCAGCGTCTTCTTCCAGAACGCGAACCACAGCGTCCGGGTCACGGACGACTTCATGAAGGCGGTCGAGACGGACGGCGAGTGGACGACCAGGTCCGTCCTGGACGGCCAGCCGGTCGACACCCTCAGCGCGCGGGACATCTTCCGACGCATGGCGGACGCCGCCTGGATCTGTGGCGATCCCGGGATCCAGTACGACACGACGATCAACGACTGGCACACGTCCGCGAACACGGATCGGATCTACGCGTCCAACCCGTGCTCCGAGTACATGTTCCTGAACGACACCGCCTGCAACCTGGCGAGCCTCAACCTCATGAAGTTCGTCGATGCGGACGGCGAGTTCGACGTCGAGGCATACCGGTACGCCGCTCGCGTGACGCTCACCGCGCAGGAGATCCTGGTCGACAACGCGTCCTACCCGACGCCGAAGATCGAGGAGAACTCGCACAAGTTCCGGCCGCTCGGGCTGGGCTACGCGAACCTCGGCGCACTGCTGATGTCACGCGGCCTCGCGTATGACTCCGACGAGGGCCGCAGCTTCGCTGCGGGACTCACCGCGATCATGCACGGCGAGGCCTATCGACAGTCCTCCGTCATCGCTCGAGACCACGGCGGGCCGTTCCTCAAGTACGACGAGAATCGCGCGCCCTTCCTTCGCGTCATCGGCAAGCACCGCGACGCCGCGTACGCACTGAAGACCGAGGCCGTCCCGCAGGACATCCTCGATGCGGCGAAGATCGTCTACGACGAGGCCCTCGAGCTGGGCGAGCAGTACGGCTACCGCAACGCCCAGGTGACCGTGCTCGCCCCCACCGGGACGATCGCGTTCATGATGGATTGCGATACCACCGGCATCGAGCCGGACATCGCGCTCATCAAGTACAAGAAGCTCGTCGGCGAGGGGTTCCTCAAGATCGTCAACCAGACCGTGCCGATCGGGCTCAGGAAGCTCGGCTACAGCGCGGACGAGGTCGAGGCGATCCTCGAGTACGTCAACGAGAACGAGACGATCGAGGGCGCGCCGGGCCTGAAGCCGGAGCACCTCCCGGTGTTCGACTGCGCGTTCAAGCCGGTCAACGGCACGCGGTCCATCCACTACATGGGCCACATCCGGATGATGGGCGCGGTCCAGCCGTTCATCTCCGGCGCGATCAGCAAGACCGTGAACATGCCGGAGGCCGCCACCGCGGAGGAGATCGAGCAGGTCTACCTCGAGGGCTGGAAGCAGGGCCTCAAGGCCATCGCGATCTACCGCGACAACTCCAAGCGCTCGCAGCCACTCAGCACCGGCAAGAAGAAGGATGAGGGCTCGGCTGAGCAGCAGTCCCTCATCAAGCAGCTCCAGGAGCAGCTCGCGAGTGCCTCGGTTGAGGCCTCGAAGCCGCACCGCCGCCGGCTCCCGGCGGAGCGGAGCGCGGTCACGCACCGGTTCGACATCGCGGGCCACGAGGGCTACATCACCGTCGGGCTCTACCCGGACGGCCAGCCCGGCGAGATCTTCCTGAAGATGGCCAAGGAAGGAAGCACCGTCTCCGGCCTGATGGACGCGTTCGCCACGACCGTGTCCGTCTCGCTCCAGTACGGCGTCCCGCTCCGCGACCTGGTGAACAAGTTCGCGCACGTCCGGTTCGAGCCGTCCGGCTTCACCGGCAACAGCGAGATCCCGATCGCCAAGTCCCTGGTCGACTACATCTTCCGGTGGATGGGCTCGCGGTTCCTGAGCGACGACGAGAAGGCGGGCCTCGGGCTGATCGAGCGCAGCGCGGTCGTGGAGGCTCCGGCTGGTCCGTCAGGCTCAGGGCCGATTGGCTTCGCTACGGCTTCGCCCGCCAGCTCGGCCTCCGGCCTCGCTGCCGATACGCTCCGCCCCTCGGCCCCTCCGCCTGCCGACCCGGCCGATGATTCGGTGGCCACCGCTGCGGACGATGAGCCGAAGGCCGGCTCGGTGGTCGCTGATCGGGAGACGGCTCCTTCGCAGCTTGGGTATTCCGAGCCGGCGCCACGGGTCGAGAAGGTCGAGCTCGGCTACCTCGCGACCGTCGGGGCGTCCAATGGGCACTCCAACGGCCATTCGAATGGCCACGCCAATGGACACAGCAACGGTTCGGCATCCAAGCCGTCCAACGGCGGTGGGATCACGCTGAATCTCGGCGGCACCAAGGTCGCGTTCGCAACCCAGGCCGACGCTCCGTCGTGCATGGACTGCGGTTCGATCATGGTTCGCAACGGCTCTTGCTACAAGTGCCTCAACTGCGGCAGCACCTCGGGCTGCAGCTGATCGAGGCGCCTCAGGCGCATACGACCGGACCCGAGCGGAGCCCAGTTCCTCCACTGGGCTCCGCTCAACTTTTCACTTCAGACTCATGAGATGCGCAACGTTGGAGTTCTCTATTCCTTCGGCTCTGGCGCGTCGCCGAAGTCCCGATCGCCGCTCGTAAACGGCGGAGGCTGAGGCGAGGCGATCGGTGAGGTCGCACCAACTTCGGCAGGCAGCTTCGGCGCCTTGGCAGACCACACCCGTAGGCCTTGCACGCGTGTCCGCATCGATGAAGCGGATTTCGGTGAACGTCGACTTGCCAGCGGGCGCCGCCAGGTGGTCCAAGAGGGCGCGACCAAATTGCGGAACGGCACCCATGACGGCAAGCAGCGAGGAAGTTGCCCGTTGCTCCTGCTCGTCGGACCCTCCGATCCCTGTGGTCGGAATCAGTCGGGCGGCGCGCCAGTCGTCCTCGGGTTTTGCGATGAGCTTGGGCATGGATCCTCCCTCCGGAGGGCCATCGTACGGCGCCCTTGCTGTTGTGAAAACAAGATGAACGATTCACAGCAACGGTAGGCTCCGCGACCGTGACTCACCCCGAACCCCCGCCGCCAGGCTCAAGGACCCGCTCGACCATCAGGGCGCGACGCGGTGTGGTCACATCGGGCCACTACCTCGCTTCCAAGATCGGGGTGGACGTGGTCGCGCGCGGCGGAAACGCCACTGACGCCGGTGTTGCCGCGGCGTTTGTGCTGACGCTGGTCAAGCCGCAGGAGTGCGGGATCGGCGGCGAGTGCCCGATTCTCGTCTACCAACCGGGTCGCTCCGGCAGGCCGAACCCTTTCGTGATCAGCGGGCAGGGGCGGGCGCCGCGGAGTATGACGATCCAGCGGGTCCGCGAGCTCGGGCTCGACGACGTCCCGGGCAAAGGGCCGATCGCGGCCGCGGTGTCGGCGACGGTCGGGGCGCTTATTACGGCACTCCAGCAGGCGGGGACACTGGGGCTGGAGGAGACGCTCGGGCCTGTCGTCGAACTCGCGCGCGACGGGTACGCGATGTACCAGTCGCTGCACGACAGTCTCGTCCGGCACGTGGAGCGGATCCGCGAATGGCCCTCGTCCGCGGAGGTCTTCCTCCCGGACGGCGTGCCGGAGGTGGGGCAGATCGTGCGGTTCCCCGTCTGGGCGAATGCGATGCAACACCTGCTCGATGCGGAGGCCCGACATCGATCGAGCGGTCGGGTCGAAGCCCTCCAGGCGGCCAGCGACGAGTTCTACAAGGGCAGGATCGCCCAGGAGATCGAGCGCTTCGTCGCGCCGTCGAGGTCGAACCCGAAGAACAGCCCGGCCGGCGACAACCTGCCTGCCTTCCTCGAGCCCGCGGACTTCGCGGCCCATCGGTCGACCGTCGAGACGCCCGTCAGCTACCGCTACAAGGGCCTGGACGTCTTCAAGACCCCGCCGTGGGGCCAGGGGCCGGTGTTCCTGCAGCAGCTCGCGCTGCTCGCCGGCTACGACGTCGCGAGCCTCCTCCACAACACGCCCGCGTACATCCACCTCGTCACCGAAGCGGCCAAGCTCGCGTTCGCGGATCGCGAGGCTTTCTACGGCGACCCGGACTTCGTCGACGTCCCGATCGGTCGCCTCCTGAGCGACGAGTACAACCGCGAGCGCCGCGCGCTCATCGACCTCGAGCGCGCCTCGGCGGAGCTTCGCCCCGGCCCACGCGCACCGGCCGGCATCCGGCCGTCCCGAAACGGCACGAAGGAGTCGGGCGACACGACCCACGTCGACGTCATCGATGCCGAGGGCAACCTCTTCACCGCGACACCGAGTGGCGGCTGGCTGCAGTCGTCGCCGGTCGTGCCGGGCCTCGGGTTCCCGCTCGGCACGCGCCTCCAGCAGTTCAACCTCGTCGAGGGCCACCCGAACGCCCTCGCGCCCGGCAAGCGCCCGCGCACGACGCTCTCCCCCACCCTGGTCATGCGCAACGGCGAGCCGCACATGGTCTTCGGCACCGAGGGCGGCGACAACCAGGACCAGTGGACGCTGCAGTTCTTCCTGAACGTCGTCGAGTTCGGCATGGACCTCCAGGAGGCGATCGACGCGCCGCTCTTCAATACGGCCCACATGCCCGACTCGTTCCATCCCCACGACCACCACCCGGCGAGCCTCCTCGTCGAGGGCCGGATCCCGCAGGAGACCCGGGACGCCCTCGCCGCGATGGGCCACGACATGTACGTCCTCGGCGACTGGGACAGCGGCCAGGTGACCGCCGCGCGCATCACGCCGAAGACGGGGCTCCTCGAGGCCGGCGCGTCACCGCGGA
>DASTIE010000096.1:0-9182 GCA_035717865.1 Candidatus Limnocylindrales bacterium | reverse complement strand
AACGCCTGGAAGCACAGCCAGGCGGTGATGCCCGCGGCGAGGAGCGCCCCGAACGTGTCCGGGGCGCGCAGCGCGGTGCGGATGCCGGCGTACGCGAGGAGCGCGAACAGGCCGATCACGAGCCCGGCGCCGACGAACCCGAACTCCTCGCCGATGATCGCGAAGATGAAGTCGTTCCAGGCGTTCGGCAGGTACAGGCCGCCGGCCAGCTTGCTCTCCCCCAGCCCGCTGCCGAAGATGCCGCCGAGTCCGAGGGCGAGCAGGCCCTGGATCGTGTGGAACCCGGCGCCCAGCGGATCGGCCCACGGGTTCATGAACGTCTGGATGCGCTCGAGCTGGTAGTCCTTCAGCAGCCCGGACAGCGCGCCGGTCAGGACCAGCGACACCCCCGCGACCCCCGTCCCGATGAGCACGGTGAACAGCCGCAGGCTGGCGCCGGCGACGAAGAACATCGTGAACGCCGTGAGCGTGATCACGATCGTCGTCCCGAGGTCCGGCTCCTTGAACACCAGCCCGATGACCGGGAGCGCGATGATGAAGAACGGGACCGTCCCGGAGCGGAAGCCGCCGATGGCCTTGCCCTTGTTCGCCATCCAGTGGGCGAGGTAGACGATCAGGGCCAGCTTCGCGATCTCCGCGGGATGCACGGCCGGCAGCGGCCCGATGACGAGCCAGCGCGCCGAGCCTCCGACGACCCGTCCGAACGAGGGCACGAACACGAGGACCAGCAGGGCCAGCGCGATGAGGTACCCCGGCACGGAAACGAGGCGCAGCCAGCGGTAGTCGATCCGCATCATCACGACCATCGCGACGAGGCCCAGCGCGCCCCAGAAGATCTGCGGGCCGACGATCGCGAAGGTGTCGTTGGCGGCGCTGATGTACGCCGGCATTGCCGACGACGAGTAGACCATCAGGATGCCGATGGCCGCGAGGGCGACGACGGCGAGCAGGATCGAGTAGTCGGGCTGGTGGCGCTCGCGGTGCAGGACGGTCGCGCCCTGGCGTGCCGCGGGTCGCGCGGACCCGGCCGCGGGCTTGCGCTTCGTGGCGCCCTTCGGGACGCGCCGGAAGGTCGGGAGCGGCAGTCGCGCTTCGACGCCCGCGCGGCCCATCAGGAACGCTCCTCGACGAGTCGGTGGACGGCGGCCTTGAAGGCCCGGCCGCGGGCCTCGTAGTCCTCGAACATGTCGAAGCTGGTCGCCGCCGGGCTCAACAGCACGATCCCGGCGGCTGGGCCGGCGGCGCCCGCGGCAGCGCTCTCCGCGGCCTCTCGCGCCAGCTGCTCCGCGGCCGCGACGGCCGCGTCGAGCGTCGAGGAGCGGACGGTCGTCTCGAGGCCGGCAGCACGGAAGAGGCGCTCCAGCATCGGCGCGCTCTCGCCGATCAGCACGGCCGCATGGGCGCGCTCCGCGACGACCCTGGCCAGCTCCGTGAGGTCCACGCCCTTGTCGCGCCCGCCGGCGATCAGGACGATCGGGCCGTCGAAGGCCCGGAGCGCGGCGATGACCGCGTCCGGCTGCGTGCCCTGCGAATCGTTGATGAACCGCACGCCGCCGAGCTCCGCGACGCGCTCCAGCCGGTGCTCGACGCCGGTGAACGTGCCGGCCGCTCGCCGGATCGCGTCGGGCGAGATCCCGAACAGCAGCGCGATCGCCACGGCGGCGAGCGCGTTCGAGACGTTGTGCTCCCCGGGAATCGCGAGCTCGTCGGTCGGGAGGATCCGACCGCCCGCGAACGGCGTGGCCCCGCTGCTTCGCGCGGCCTTGACCGGCTCAATGGCATCGGCCACGATCCAGCCGTGCGCCAGCCCCACGCCCCCCGGAGGGAGCTCGCGGCGGCGATACCGAACCACGCGCGCCGGGCCGTCGAAGGCGTACGCGGCGACCACGGGGTCGTCGTCGTTGAGGACGATGGCGCCATCGGGCTCGACGAGCTCGCCGAGCCGCCGCTTCACGGCGCGGTAGGCCTCGAGGGACCCGTGCCGGTCCAGGTGGTCGGCGGTCACGTTCGTGTAGGCGGCGACCATCGTGCCGCGCGACAGGGTCGGCAGCTGCAGCTCGGAGAGCTCGATCACGACGCGATGCTCGGGCGTCAGCTCCGGCAGGCGCTCCACCAGCGGCTTGCCGATGTTGCCGCCCAGGACCGCGGGATGCGCCCCGTCCGTCGCGAGCAGCGCGTGGGTCAGCGCGGACGTCGTCGTCTTGCCCTTGGTGCCGGTGATTCCGATGGTCGGCGCGGGGCACAGCCGCAGGAACAGGTCGACCTCGGAGATCACGGCCGGGGCCGTGGCGTCGCCGCCGAACCGGCGATCGATGACCGAACGGAGGGCGGCACGCAGTCGAGGCTCGGTCGTCGGGTAGTCGGCGTTCACGGAAGGCGAGCTTGCGATCAGCGCGGCGCCGTCCAGCGCGCTCGACGGCTCCACCTGCGGCCCCAGGAGCAACCGGACCTGACGCCCTTCGAGAGCCTCGATCGCGCGGGCCAGCTCGGCGGCCGGCCGGCCGTCGTAGACCGTGACCGCGGCGCCGGCGTCGTGCAGGAAGCGAGCGAGGGCGATGCCGGAGCGAGCGAACCCGAGCACGCTGACCGGGCGGCCGCGGAACGCGCCCGCATCCAGTGCGCCGGCTCCGAGCGCGCCGGGCCGCAGGTCCGTCGGGTCGATCGTCGGGCTCGCCGTCATGACGCTCACTGCAGCCGGTCGATCGAGGCGAGGAAGAGCGTCACGCCGATCAGGCCGGCGATGATCCCGATGATCCAGAAGCGCAGGGTGATCTTCTCCTCGTCCCAGCCGATCAGCTCGTAGTGGTAGTGCAGCGGGCTCATCCGGAAGATCCGCTTGCCGCCCGTCGCCTTGTAGTAGCCGACCTGGATGATCACCGAGAGCGTCTCGATGACGAACACCAGGCCGACCAGCGGCAGGATCAGGATCTGGCCGGTGATCAGCGCGGTCACCGCGAGCGTCGCGCCGAGGGCCAGCGAGCCCGAGTCGCCCATGAACACCTGCGCCGGGTGGACGTTGAACCACAGGAACCCGAGCAGCGCGCCCACGATCAGCGCGCACAGCAGCGCGAGGTTCGGCTGGGTGGGGACGTTGAGCAGCGACACGAAGACGAACGCAACGAAGGCGAACACGAGCGTCCCGCCGGCGAGCCCGTCGAGCCCGTCCGTGATGTTCACGCCGTTCGCCGCGGCGATGATCGCGAACGCGGCGAAGACCATGTAGACCGCGGGATCGATCATCACGGAGCCGATGAACGGCACGGCGATCGAGTCGATCGCGTACGTCGTCTGGATCTGGTAGGCCGCGAACGCCGCCACCACGACCAGCCACAGCATCTTCTGCCGGGCGCTGATCCCCTCGCCCGTCCGGGCATTGAGCCAGTCGTCGAACGCGCCCAGGATGCCGACCAGGAGCAGCGTCGCGAGCGGCGCGATGATGCCGCCCGGCGGCAGCCCGCCGGCCATCGCGAAGAACAGGCCCAGGACCACGGCGATGATGAGCAGGCCGCCCATCGTGGGAGTGCCGCGCTTGACCTGGTGGCTCTCCGGACCCTCCTCGAGGATCTGCTTGCCCATCCCGAAGAACCGCAGCGCGCGGATGTAGGCGGGCATCAGGATCACGACCACGGCGAATGCCAGCAGCAGGCCCTGGATCAGCGTGGTCTGATCGACCGTCACCTCGCGCTCCCGCCCAGCTCGGCACGCAGCGCGTCCACGAGCACGTCCAGCTCGACGCCACGGGACGCCTTGACGAGGACCACGTCGCCGTCGCGGAGGCGGGCGCGCAGCAGGTCCAGGGCCGACTCGCGATCGCGGGCCTCCAGGATCCGCGACGGGTCCAGCCCGGCGCTCTTCGCGCCCGCCGCGATCCCAGCGGCCCCGGCGCCGACGACGACGAGGAGGTCGACCGTCGCGGCGGCGGCGGTGCCGACCTCGCGGTGGCCCGTGGCCGCGCCCTTGCCCAGCTCCAGCATCTCGCCAAGGACCGCCACCCGCCGGCCCGGCAGCCCCGCGAGCAGGTCCAGCGCCGCCGTCACCGACGGCGGCGAGGCGTTGTAGGCGTCGTCGATGACCGTCACACGGCCGAGACGGTGGAGGTTCCCGCGGTGCGCCGCGGACCAGCCGGCCGCGAGGGCATGCACGATCTTGGCGGGCTCGATCCCGGCGGCGTGCCCGACGGCCGCCCCGGCGAGGGCGTTGTGGACGGACAGCTTCCCGAGGCCCGGGATCCGTGCGGGGATCCGCGTGGGGCGCCCGCCGCGCGCCGGCGGCAGCCGGAGCGTGAACCGCATCCCCTCGAAGCCTGCCGATGAGACGTCATCCGCGCCGACGTCCGCGTCCTGGCTGAGGCCGTACGTGAGCACCCGTGCGGCGGTCCGATCCGCCATGCGGCGGACGCGGCGGTCGTCCTGGTTCAGGACCGCGACGCCGTCGGACGGCAGCGCCTCGACCAGCTCGCCCTTCGCGCGCTCGATGGCGCTGAGCGAGCCCATCCGGCTCAGGTGGACGCCATGCACCGCCGTGACGACGCCGATCTCCGGCCGGGCCATCCGCGCGAGGTCGGCGATCTCGCCGCCGGCGTACATGCCCATCTCCAGCACGGCCGCGCCGTGATCCGGCCCGAGGCGCAGGAGCGTCAGCGGCAGGCCGATCTCGTTGTTCTGGTTGCCCTCGCTGCGGAGCGTGCGAAACGACGCGCCGAGGACCGCCGCGACCGCCTCCTTGGTGGAGGTCTTGGCGATGCTGCCGGTCACGCCCACGACCAGCGGATCGAAGCGGGTGCGCCAGCCGGCGGCGATCGCGCCGAGCGCCACGAGCCCGTCCGGGACGGTGATGACGGTCACGTCGCCGAGCGCATCCAGGACCGCCGGGGGCACCGGCCGCGAGACGACCAGCGCGGCCGCGCCGGAGACCGTGGCCTCGGCGAGGAAGCGGTGGCCGTCCGTGCGCTCTCCCGGCAGGGCGACGAACAGCTGGCCCGGCAGCACGAGGCGGGAGTCGACGGCGGCGCCCCGGATCGGGCGGCGGCTCTCGCGGAGGAGGCGGCCGCCGGTCAGGCGTCGAAGGTCCTCGGCGGTGAGCGCTGGTGCGTCCGAGGCGCGGGGTTGGGCGCCCGCGCTCGGCGGCGGCCCCTCGACGGTCACGGCCGCCAGTGTGGCACCGACCGCGTTCACCGGTCGGCCCGGGCGAGCACCGGTACGTCGGACGGGAGCACGGGCAGCAGGCCCGGCGTGGTGACCGCGTCGGTCGCCACGCGACGGAACAGCTCCGTGGAGACCACCGGCAGGACCAGGTCGCCGCGCGCGTTGCGGCCGGGGTGGGCTTCCTGGATCCGGACCGCCACGATCAGGTCAGGACGACCCACGCGACGCCCGATGAAGCCGACGCACGAGAAGTTGTAGAGGTTCGTGGCCCAGCGGTGGCGCTCGGCATCCCAGACCTGCGCGGTGCCGGTCTTGCCACCGACCCAGTGGCCCGGAACGTTCGAGTACTCCGCGTACCACTCGCTCTTCAGGACGTGCTCCATCAGGCCGGCCAGCTTCGGGCTGAGCGCGGGATCCAGCACCGGCGCGTCGAGCGTGTAGTCCACGGTGTCCGCACCCACGCCGGCGACCACGTGCGGCTTCACGAGCGTCCCCCCGTTGACGAGCGCGGCATACGCGGTGGCGAGCTGGATCTGGGTGACCGCCACCCCCTGCCCGAACGAGCCGTTCGCGAGGTCGATCTGGCGCCACGCGGTGTCCGCCGGATCGTTGACCAGCCCGCGGACCTCGCCGGAGACGTCGATGCCCGTCGGGGCCCCGAAGCCGAGGCGGGTCCAGGCCTCGTGGAGGATGGTCGCGGCACCGTTGGTCGTCGGAGCGAGGCCCAACGCGACCTTGGCGGCGACGACGTTGCGCGAGTAGGCGATGCCGTCCTGAAGGGTCAGCGTGCCCATCGCCTTGCCGTCGGCGTCCTCGATGCGGGCGCGGCCGCCGTCGAGCCGCAGCTTCCCGCTGTCGCGGTACTTCGTCGTCATCGACGTCGTCCCCTGCTCCAGGCCGGCAAGCACGGTGAGCATCTTGAACACCGAGCCGGGCTCGTAGACGCCGGACACGATGGGGTCGAGGAAGCGCGCAGGGTCGTCGGACGCGATGGTCGCGTAGTCGTTCGCGTCGTAGGACGGGTAGGTCGCCTCGGCGTAGATCTCGCCCGTCCACGGGTCGAGGACGACGGCGGACACGGCCTTCGCGCCGTTCGCGATCTTCGCGGCCATGACCTCCTGCTCGACGGCGAGCTGCAGGCCGGCGTCGATCGTCAGGCGGATGTCCTCGCCCGGGACGCCAGGCTCGACGGTCCGCTCGGTCTCGATCAGCGGCCTGCCGCTGGCATCGCGATCGGCCTCGACGACCTTCGGCTCGCCCGCCAGCAGCGACTGGTAGAACTGCTCGACGCCGTACTGGCCCTGGCCCTCGCGGTTGACGAAGCCGATCAGCTGAGCGGCAAGCGTGCTGTTGGGGCTCCCGCCGGCGGTCGGGTACGAGCGGGCCGAGTCCGACTCGAACGAGATGTCGCCGATGCGGGCCTTGCGGGCCGCCGTCTCGATGGCCTCGGACTGCTCCGGGAGGAGGTCGCGCGCGACGACGATGTATGGCCTCGCGGTCTCGAGCTTGGCCTGGAGCTCCGCGGCGGCCACCTCGTCCAGTCCCAGCTGGGCGGTGAGGAAGGCCGTCATCGCGAGACGCTCGGCCTCGGTCATGTTCTGCGCCGAGACGATCAGCCGATCGCGGATGACGCTGGCCGCAAGGAGCACGGTGCCGCTGCGGTCGTAGATCTGGCCTCGCCGGCTCGGGACCTCCTCGCGGAAGTAGATCTGGCGCTTGGCGTTCTCGACGAGGTCGTCGCGCTGCGCGAGCTGCCAGTACCCAAGCCGCGTGACGAGCGCGCCGGAGGCGAGCACGAAGACGAACAGCACGAGCAGCAGGCGACGCCCCGAATCGGTCCGACCGAGCACGTTGGACTTTCGCTCGCTAGCGGGCTTCGATGATGATCGGCGCGCCGAGCTGGCCCATGCCGGCGTCGAGCGCCTGCTTCCTGATCGCGTACTCGCTGCGCAGCCGGTCGACGTCCGAACGCAGGTCCTGGCTGATCGCCTGGAGGCGCTGCTGCTCCGAATCCAGGCGGACGATGTCGTAGCCGGTCGCCGCGACGCGCACGCTCTGGCTCAGCGACAGGAACGCCGCCCCGAAGACGAGGACGATCGCCGCGAGCGCGATGCCCACCGACGACGGACGCCGGCGGGCCGTCATGGACCTGGCCGCGCGCCGGGCGCCGCGCTTCGAGGTCGCGGTCGCGGTCGTACGGCTGTCGCCGCTCTCCCGCCGGCTGCGGCCGTCCCGCCCGACGAGCACGTCGAGGCTGAGTGGCAGGGGCGCCCTGCGCCGGGCGCCCTCGTAGATCGCCATCAGTCCGCGAAGCCGAAGGTCACGTCCGGGCTGGGGCTGCCCCAGGCAGCCGGCTCGAGCTCGTGGCCCTCACGCCACGGCCGGTCCTGGCGACGATCGGTGCGGCGGTCGATGCGCTCGTGAAGCTCGTGCTGGCGCCGCCCGTAGCTGCGGCGGCGACTGGTGTTGTGGCGCTTGCTCATCGGGGGCCTCCTCCTTCCTGGGTCACGCCGGACGGCTCCTCTTCCGTCGCGGCGGCGGTCAGCGGGCGCGCACAAAGGCGACTAGGCAGCCAGCCTCTCTGCGGCACGGAGCCGGGCGCTCCGCGCACGCGGGTTGGCCGAGATCTCGGCGGCCGACGGGACGAGGCCCTTGGTGGAGAGCAGGCGAAGCCGCGGCTTCCGCCCGCAGACGCAGACCGGTGCCTCGGGCGGGCAGACGCAGCCCCGGCGCTCCGCCTGCAGGAAGCGCTTGACGATGCGGTCCTCCAGCGAGTGGTAGCTGAGGACCACGAGGCGCCCGCCCGGCCGGAGCAGGTCCATCGCCGCGGCGAGCGCGGCCTCGAGCGCGTCGAGCTCCTCGTTGACGGCGATGCGCAGCGCCTGGAAGACGCGCGTGGCCGGGTGGACCCGGCGCCGGCCGGGCGCGCGGCCCGGTGCGGCGCGTGCGACCAGCGCGGCGAGCTCCTCGGCGGTGCGGACGGGCGCGGTGCGTCGCGCCTCCACGATGGCGCGGGCGATGCGCCCCCCGAACGGCTCCTCGCCGTAGCGCCGGAAGAGCGCCGTCAGCTCGCCCTGGTCCAGGCTCGCCAGGAGCTCGCCGGCGGGCATGCCGCGCGTGGGGTCGAAGCGCATGTCGAGGGGACCGCCGGTCCGGATCCCGAAGCCGCGCTCCTCGTCGGCGAGCTGGAAGCTCGACAGGCCGAGGTCGAACAGGCAGCTGTCGATTGCGGCGAAGCCCGCCTCGGGGGCGACGCTCGCCAGCTCCCGGAAGTTCGACTGGCGCAGCGTGACCCGCTCGCCGAACCGCGGCTCGAGGCGCGCGCGGACTCTGGCGATGGCCGCCCCATCGGCGTCGAGACCGAGGAGGCGGCCATCAGGGTCGGAAGCTTCGAGGATGCGCTCGGCGTGGCCCCCGCCACCGAGCGTTGCGTCGACGTGGCACGTGCCCGCGCGCGGCGCGAGGGCTTCGACCACCTCGTCGACCATGACCGGGACGTGCCGGACGGCTTCGTCGGTCATCGTCAGATGCCCAGGCCGCGGATGGCCTCGGCGAACGTCGCCGGGTCGTCCATCGCCGTGCGGTACGTGGCCCAGCGGTCCGGTGCCCAGATCTCGCCGTGGTCGCGGACGCCGATCACCAGCGCCTCGCTGCCGATGCCCATCTCGTCGCGGAGGTAGGCCGGCACGAGCACGCGGCCCTGCTTGTCCATGTCCGCCTCCAGGGCGCCGGCGAAGATCTGGCGCTCGAAGAGGCGGCCCGCCGGATCCGTCAGCGGCACGCCGGCGACCTTCTGCTCCAGCGCGGCCCAGCCGTTGCGCGTGTGGATCGCCAGGCAGCCGTCGATCCAGCGAGACAGCACCGCGCCGCCTTCGAGCTGTGATCGGAATCGAGCCGGGATGGCCAGCCGCCCCTTCTCGTCCACCGTGTGTCGGTACTCGCCGGTGAACACCCGCCGTCCGCCTCACCCGTCCCTGAGTGATTCGACGGGCTCGCGCGGAGCGCGAGCCCGTCATCGAAGGCGCGGTTCCGGAGTGC
>DASTIE010000095.1:0-21813 GCA_035717865.1 Candidatus Limnocylindrales bacterium | reverse complement strand
CGACGGCGCCCACAACCCGGCCGGCGCGGAGGCGCTCGCGCAGGCGCTGGACGACCTCCGCCCGTACCTCGTCGGACCCGGCGAGACCGGCCCGGGCGCTCACCTGACGCTGGTCCATGGCTCGATGGGCGACAAGGACGTGGACGGCATCATCGAGGCGCTGCTCGGCTCGCAGGCGCTCGAGGGTGCGCGCGTCATCGTCACGCAGGTGCCGGGGGAGCGGGCACTCCCCGCGGCGGACCTGCAGCGGCGCTGGCGGCGGCTTCGCCCGGAGACGGAGCTCACGGTCCTGACGGACGCCGGGGCGGCCCTCGATCGCGCGCTGGCGGTCGCGGGGGGTCCGGTCGTCGTGGCGGGCTCGCTCTACCTCGTCGGGGAGGCGCGCCGCCGTTGGGTGGACGACCCGCTGCTGCGCGACCCCGAGGAGGTGGCGCCGTGACGGTCATCGGGCCTCGGACCTTCCGCTGGGGGGAGCGGACCTTCGTCATGGGCATCCTGAACGCGACGCCGGACTCGTTCTCGGGCGACGGCCTGCTCTCCCCCGGGCCGGACCACGTCGCGCGTGCGATCGCGCAGGCCCGGGCCATGGCGGATGAGGGCGCGGATCTACTCGACATCGGCGGCGAGTCGACGCGGCCGGGCCACGGGCCGGTCACGCTGGAGGACGAGCTCGCTCGGGTCGTCCCGGTGATCGAGGCAGTGCGGGACGTCGTGCCCGACGTGCCGCTCACGATCGACACCACGAAGCCCGAGGTCGCGGCGGCCGCCCTCGATGCGGGCGCGCACGCAGTCAACGACATCTGGGGGGTCTCGCCCGATGACGCGCTGGCGAGGCTCGCCGCGCAGCGCGGCGTGCCGATCATCCTGATGCACAACCGCGCGAAGGCGGTCTACGACGACCTCGTTCCGGAGGTGCTCGAGGATCTCCGCCGGGCGATCGGCAAGGCCCGCGCGGCGGGCGTCCCGGAACGCGACATCCTGATCGACCCGGGCATCGGCTTCGGCAAGACCGCCGAGCACAACATCGAGCTGCTGCGCGATCTCGCGCGGCTGCGCGAGCTGGGCCACCCGATCCTGCTGGGGACGTCTCGAAAATCCACCATCGGCAGGGTCCTCGACCTGCCACGCGCGGAGGATCGCCTCGAGGGCACGCTGGCCACGACGGCCCTCGGGGTCGCCGCGGGGGTCGACATCGTCCGCGTCCACGACGTCCGCGAGAACGTGCGGGCGGCGCGCATGGCCGACGCCATCGTGCGAGGCTGGCGCGGATGACGGATCGAATCTCGCTCACGAACATGGTCTTCCAGGCACGCCACGGCGTGAACGACTGGGAGAAGGCCGAGCCGCAGCGGTTCGAGGTGGACGTCGAGCTGGCGGTCGACGTCCAGCCGGCCGGGCTCGAGGACGACATCGCGCGGACGGTCGACTACCGCGGCGTCTACGCCACGACCCGCCAGGTGGTCGAGTCGACGACGTTCAACCTGATCGAGGCGCTGGCCGAGGCGATCGCGCACGAGCTCCTCGGCGGCCAGCCGCTGGCCCGTGAGATCGTCGTCCGCGTCCGGAAGCCCGAGGTGAAGCTGGGCGGCCCGCTTGACCACGCGTCGGTCGAGATCCGCCGGGTCCGCGGCCGGGGAAACGGGGACGGCGCCGGCTGAGGGGCTAGAGGCCCTCGGGCCGCGTCCCGAGCGTGACCATGACATCGAGCTCGTCCTTGCCCCGGAGCACCGTCATCGAGACGGACTGGCCCGGCGCGAAGCTGGTGAGCACGGCGTCCAGCGGGTGCTCGGCGTCGATCGCCTGGCCCTCGATCGAGAGGACGACATCACCGTCCTTGAGACCCGCCGCCTCCGCCGGGCTGCCGGACGTGACCGCCGGAACGGATGAGCCGTCCGTGTCAGTGGACGGGCCGATCAGCGCGCCGTGGTCGACCGACAGGTTCTCCTCCGACTTGACCTTGGCGTCGACCGCCACGTAGCGGATCCCGAGGAACGGTCGCGCGAGCGGCTGGCCGGCGAGCGCCTGCTGCATGATCGGGCGGGCAATGTCGATCGGGATGGCGAAGCCGATGCCCGTCGAGTCGCGCTCGACGGCGGTGTTGATGCCGATCACCGAGCCCGCGGCGTCCAGGAGCGGGCCGCCGCTGTTGCCCGGGTTGATCGCGGCGTCCGTCTGGATGAGGTTGGAGAGGCGCGTGCGGGCGTCGATCTGGATGCTCCGGCCGGTCGCCGACACGATGCCCGTGGTGACGGTGCTGGTGTACGTGCCGAGCGGCGAGCCGATCGCGATCGCCAGCTGGCCGACGCGGATGTCCGCCGAGCGCCCGATCGGCGCCGCCGGGAGGCCGGCGCCGTCGACCTTGACGATCGCGAGGTCTGTCAGCGTGTCGATCCCGTAGACCGAGCCCTGGAGCTCGCGGCCGTCCTTGAGCTCGACGGTCATGCGCGTGGCGGTGGAGCCGTCCTTGGCCTGGACCACGTGGCGGTTGGTGAGGATCCAGCCCGCGGGGTCGTAGATGATCCCCGAGCCGACGCCGGTCTCCGGGATGGTCCCGCCGAACACGTCCGTGCTGACGCCCTCGACGATGATCCGGACGACGGCGGGGCTGACGTTCGCCGCAGCGTTCACGACCGACGACTGGTTCTCGATCGGGATCGGGCCGCGGCTGGGGCTCACGGGCGCCTGCTGGCTGCCCGTGCCCTGCGGGTCCAGCGCACCCGTGGTCTGGAGCACGAAGACGGTCCCGCCGGAGGCGAGCAGCGCCGAGAGTGCCGCGGCGGCGAGCACCTGGCCGAATCCCGCGCCACCCTTCTGGCGGCCTGCCGTCACCGGCGCGGTGGGCACGGGCGCGGGCGGGTCGCCCGCGGCCCCGGCGGTCCCGGCGTACGGCGACGCCGTTCCCGACGGGACCGCCTGCGTGGGCGGCGCGGTCTCAGCCGCGGGAGCGGGGTCGAGCCACGCGGAACGCGCCCACTCCGGGCGGGGTTCCGGGCTGGGCGAGTACGTGATGGGCTTGGTGTCGGTGTCGTCCGCGTTGTTCGCGGGTCCGCGATCCTCGGTCATCTGCTCCTACGGTGCCAATTCCGGATTCAGGTTCTGCGCCGGTGACGGTGAAGTTTCCGCCACGCTCGGCCCGATTGCGCCGGCGGGCGGCCGCGGGTTCGCCGGCAGGAGCACCCTGAACGTGGTCCCGGCACCCGGCCGGCTCTCGACCGTGACGGTCCCGCCGTGCATCTCTACGATCCCGCGGACGATGGCGAGCCCGAGGCCGCTGCCGCTCCCTCGCGCCTCGGACGCGCGCGAGCCCCGGAAGAATCGATCGAAGATGCGTGGCAGCTCCCCGGGCTCGATCCCGATCCCCGTGTCCGTGACGGTGATCGAGGCGCTGCCCCCGGGCTCCGGCTGGACGTCAACCCGCACGGCGCCGCCGCGCGGCGTGAACTTGATGGCGTTCCCGACGAGGTTCGCGACCACCTGCCCGATGCGCACCGGATCGTGGCGGATGGGCAGCGGCGCGTCCGGCCGCGCCATCGTGAGCTCCACGCCCTTGCGGCGCGCGGTCGCGGCCGCCTGCTCCACCGCCTGCTCCACGGACGCCCGGAGGTCCTCCGGCCGCAGGTCGAGCAGGACGAGGCCGGAGTCGAGCTTCGAGAGCTCCAGGAGGTTCTGGGCCAGCCAGTCGAGGCGCTCAAGCTGCGCGCGGCTGGTCTCCAGGAACTCGGCCCGCGCCGAGGGGTCGTCCGCGGCGCCCTCCGTCAGGAGCTCGTTGAACGTTCGGAGCGCGGCGATCGGCGTCCGCAGCTCGTGCGAGACGTCCGCCAGGAACTCGCGGCTGCGGTCGCGGTCGCGCCGGATGATCTCGACGCTCTCCTGGAGGCGCTCGGCCATGGCGTTGAACTGCAGCCCCAGCTCAGACAGCTCGACCGGCCCGTCGTCGATGACCTCTGACGGCACGCGCCGCGCGAAGTCGCCCTCGGCGAGATCGCGGCTGGCCTCCGTGAGCCGCCGGACGGGCGTCGTGATGCGCCTGGTCAGCGCGGCGGCCACCACGACCGCGACGGACAGCGCGATCAGCCCGATGATCGCGAGCAGCCCCGTGACGTTCTGGATCGCGGCGCTGCGGTAGGTGAACGGGTTGGAGAGGATCACCTCGACGGCGTACGGCGGTGTGCCCGTGCGGTTCTCGAGGATGATGCGGTCGCTCGAGACGGGCTCCCGGAGCTGGCCGCGCTGGGCCTCGGCCTCGTCGCGCGCGGAGAACGCGCCGTTCGCGGCGGGGAAGAACTCGCCGTCGACAATCGTGCCGATGCGGTACTGGACGTCGGCCTGGGCGAGCCGCTCCGCGATGAAGCGCTGCTGGCTCTCCTTCTGGAGCTCCAGCCCGACGACCGAGTCGAGCTCGCCGTCGATCGAGATGACGGGCCGGCCGGCGCGGATCCGGTCCTGTGCCTCCGCGACGTCGATCACGTAGCGCGCGACGGCGTCGGCACGGGTTCGGAGGTCGTCGGTCTGCTGCTGCTCGAAGTAGGCGCCGAGGCGGTTGACGACGAGCAGCCCGACGAGCCCCAGCGTGACCGCGACGACGGCCACGAAGGCGAGCGTCAGGCGGCCCTGGAGCGTCCTCGGCGCGAGGCCTTCGGCGAGCGCCTCCGCCCGGCCCTCAGCGCTCGGCGAACGCGTACCCGACACCGCGGATGGTCTGGACGAAGGCAGGATGCGTGGGATCGTCCTCGAGCTTGTCGCGAAGGTGGCTGACGTGGACGTTGATCGTCTTCTCGTCCTGGTCCAGGGCCTCGTAGTCGCGCAGGAGGTCCAGCAGCTCCGAGCGCGTGTAGACCCGGCCCGGCTTGCTCGCGAGGTGCCGCAGGATCTCGAACTCGGTGGGCGTGAGGCTGATGCGCCGATCGCCGCGCTGGACGCGCCGCCGGTCGAGGTCGATGAGCAGGTCACCGTGGCGGATCACGCGGCCCCCCGCCGCATCGGCGAGGTCGCCGTACGCCCGCCGGAGCAGGGCCTTGATCCGGCTGAGAAGCTCGCGCAGCCCGAACGGCTTCGTGAGGTAGTCGTCCGCGCCGAGCTCCAGCCCGATGACCTTGTCGACCTCCTCGTCCCGGGCGGTCAGCATCAGGACCGGCGACTTGGTGCCGGCCGCGCGCAGGCGCCGCAGGACCTCGAAGCCGTCCATGCCCGGCAGCCGGACGTCCAGGAGGACGAGGTCCGGTGCGGAGCGGGTCGCGATGTCGAGGCCCTCCTCGCCGGAGCGCGCGAGGGTGACGTCGTAGCCCTCCTGCTGGAGCGCGTACTGGATTCCGCGGGCGACGGCGTGCTCGTCCTCGACGACCAGGATCGTGGCGGCCATGGGTTCCTCATGGTAGGGTTACGCGCCCAAATCACTCCGGAGGCTCCAGGTCCGCATGTCCGCCGCTCCGTCCCGCCCGCAGCTCGCCGCCGAACGCCGCGAGGTCACGGGCAAGAAGGTCTCCTACCTGCGCGCAGCCGGCCGGCTGCCGGCCGTCGTGTTCGGCCGCGGCCTCGAGTCCAACTCGGTTTCGATCGACAGCCACGAGTTCGAGAGCCTTCGGCGCCATGCCGGCGCCAACGCCCTCATCGACCTCTCGGTCGACGGCGGGAAGCCCACGCCGGTCCTGGTGCACGGGGTCCAGAACCACGTCGTCACCCGGCGCCCGCTGCACGTCGACCTGTTCGTCGTGCGCATGACCGAGGAGCTGACCGTCGACGTGCCGCTCGTGTCCGAGGGCATCTCCGAGGCGATCGAGAACGCCGGTGGGACCCTGATGCGCTCGCTGGAGAGCGTCCGCGTGCGCGCGCTGCCGGATCACCTGCCGCAGTCCATCCACTACTCGATCGACTCGCTCACGACCTTCGACGACGCGATCCACGTCCGTGACCTCGCGATCCCCGGGGACGCCACGCTGCTGACCGACGGCGACGAGGTCGTCGCCAAGGTCCTGCCGCCGCGCGTCGAGGAGGAGCCCGTCGTGGCCGAGGCGGCCGAGGGCGAGGAGGGCGCCGAGGGCGAGGCTGCTGCCGAGGGCGAGGCCGGTGCCGAGGGTGGCGCCGGCGAGTCCGGCGGTGGCGACGCCGCGGAGAGCGACGAGGGCTGAGCCCCGCCCCGGTCAGCCGGGGTTCGTTCCCATCGCGTAGACGATCGGCAGCCGCAAAGTCCGCTGCTCGTCCGTGAGCCGCTCGAGGCCCGCGAGGATCCTCGCTTCGATCCGGGCGCGCTCGTCCGGCTCGAGGTCGTCGAACAGCGAGGCCTCGTCGAAGTCCGTCAGGAACTCGAGGTAGCCCTTCGGGTCCCACGCGTACGTCAGCTCCCGGGACCAGGCGGTCGCATTGCGGAAGCCCGCGCGGCGCATCGCGAGGGCCGCGGCGGCGGGTGACGCCACGTCGCCGGGGCGGCTGTCGGGCTCCGGCGGGTCGAAGCCGAACTCGTCGAGGACGGCGTTCGCGACCCGGTCCGGCTCGAACGCGCGATCGCTCTGCTGCCAGGTGACCCAGGCGAACGTGCCGCCGGGCGCGAGGACGCGGCGAACCTCGCGCAGTGCCCCGGCGCGGCTCGGGACGAGCTGGAGCACGAACGACGACATCGCGGCATCGAACGGGCCGAGGTCCTCCGGCAGCTCGTCTGCATAGGCGACGACGGGCTGGAAGCGCGATGCGGCCTCGGGCGCGAGAGCCGCTGCCGTCCGGCGCGCCACCTCGAGCATGCCGCTGGACGGGTCGATGCCGGTGACGTGCAGGCCCGGCCAGCGCCGGATCGCCGCGAGCGCGAGCGTGCCCGTCCCGGAGCCCACGTCCAGCAGCCGCGCCGGCTCGCCGCCGCCGGAAAGGTGCTTCGTGAGCGCCGCCTCCACGGCCGGCTCCAGGTGCTCCAGCACGCGCTCGGCGGACTCGCGCAGCACGGGCGCCCAGAAGCGGGCGTAGCCATCGGCCATCTCGTCGTAGCGCGACGGCGTCAGCCCGGCCGAAGCCTCGCCCTCGGCAGCCTCGACTTCGTGGTCTCGGGCGGCACCGTCGTGGTCTCGGGCGGCACCGTCGTGGTCCCGCGCGGCCTCGTCGTCGCGCGCGCTCAGCAACTCGTTCGCGGTCACCCGCGAACTCTAATCGGCGGGGCTCTCCCCAGCCGGGCTGACCCGGCCACCGCTCGGATCGTCGAAGTCGAGCAGCAGCTCCCAGAACGCCGCCGCCGCGGATGAGCGGTGCTCGTCGTCCAGGCGCCGGACGGCCACGATCCGCCGCTCGATGGGCGGCGACCCGATCAGGTCCAGCCGCCGCAGCGTGCCGTCGCGCAGCTCGCCCGCGACCGCGGTCGTCGGCAGCAGCGCGATGCCCAGCCCCGCGAGGACCATCTGCTTCGCGGCGTCGATGTGGTCAAGCTCGAAGACGCCCCGGGGCAGGGAGCCGGCGGGCCGGAACAGCGCGTTCGTGAGGTCGTAGTAGCTGGACGTTCGATCGAACAGGATCAGCCGGGCGTCGCGCAGCCGCTCGATCGTCACGTGGCGGGTCCGGGCGAGCGGGTGGCGCGGCTCCACCACCAGGACGAGCTCGTCCTCGTACAGGAACAGCGTCTCGAGGTCCGGATGGTGGAGCTCCCGCACCAGCGCCACGTCCACGTCGCCGCGGACCGCGAGCTCCAGCATCTGCTCCGAGTGGCCGGTGCGCACGCTCAGGCGGACGTCCGGGTGGGCCGCCTCGAACCGGACCAGCAGCTGCGGGAGCACGTAGGTGCTGATCGCCGGCGCGGCGCCGAGCACGAGCTCCTGCGCTGCCGGAAGGCGCTCGATCGCGCTCGTCCCGTCCCGGAGCGCACGCACGGCGCGCTCGGCATAGGGGAGGAAGGCCCGCCCGGCCTCGGTCAGCGTCATCCCCCGACGGCCGCGCCGGAACAGCGGGCTGCCGACCTCGGCCTCAAGCGCACGCAGCCGCGCGGTGAGCGCCGGCTGGGTGATGAACAGGGCCTCGGCGGCGCGGCTCAGGTTCTGCCGGCGGGCCACCTCGAGAAAGCCTTCGACCTGTGCCAGCTGCATGCGCGCTCCCTGGTCGTGACCTTGCGGGAGCGTGGCTCGCCGCGCGGTTTGTGCGCAACCATAACCCACGCTGATGCCTTCGATCCATTCGGTCGATTGGACGTGATGCCAACCGGGTGCCACCGTGATGCTCCGGCGGAGGACATCCCGCCAACGACGACGAGGGAGGTCGAGATGACGCTCCAGACACCGACCCGCATCACGATCGAGGTCCACCATCCCGACAGCGACGCCATCGGGGTTGCGCCGTTCGTTCGCGTCGTCCCGGAGGCACAGACGGCGGCGCACCCGTCGATGGCCGCGCCTCGTGAGGACGTCTCGGCCCCGGCCGCGTTCAACCCGGGCGAGTGCCGCTGCCTCGACGACGACGACTGCAACGCCGACCACGCGAACGACTGACGGCTGACCGACATGACCGCCATCGAGACCGCCAACCCCAGCGCCGCACCTGCGGCTCCCGCGGACGCGAGCCACGAGCTCGTCCAGACGCCGCTTCTTCCAGCGGGCTTCGAGGTCCTCGCATCGCGCTGGATCCACCCCGCGACACGCTTCCGCGAGCTGCTCCGGACGGAGCCGTACCTGTTCGGGCCCGGCGTCTACGACCCGATGGGCGCGCAGCTGGTCATGTACCACGGCTACAAGGCGGTCTACTTCAGCGGGTATTCGTTCGCGATCGGGCACCTCGGCACGACCGACATGGATCTCTACAGCGGGCCGGAGATCGCGGACGGCGCGCGCCGGACCGTCAGCGCGCTTCGGAAGTTCCAGCTGACCCAGGCGGTCGGGGACCCGTCCAAAGGCATCGCTCCCAACCACCTCGACATCCCGCCCGTCGTCGTCGACATGGACGCCGGCTACGGCAACATCTTCAACGTCCAGCGCCAGACGGAGCTGCTTGTCACGGCCGGCGTCGCGGCGGCGCACCTGGAGGACCAGGTGCTGCCCAAGCGCTGCGGCCACATCGGCGGCAAGGCGCTGGTGCCGGCGCTCGAGATGGCCGGGAAGCTCCGGATGATGCGGGCCGTCGCGGATGACCTCGGGCGCGAGGACTTCACGATCATCGCTCGCACGGACGGCCTCTCGGCGATCGATGCTCCCGAGCCTGCCCGGGGCCTCGAACTCGCGATCGAGCGCGCCTGTCGCTACCTCGACACCGGCATCCCCGACCTCGTCTGGTGCGAGTTCCCGACGTCGGACCGCGAGCCGGTCGAGACGTTCGCCGCGGAGGTGCGGAAGCGCTTCCCCGATGCGAGGTTCGCGTTCAACTGGTCATCGTCGTTCAAGTGGTTCCTCGACCCGGATCCGCTGACCTTCGCCCAGCTCGGGGATCTCGGATTCAAGTTCATCTTCATCACCCTGGGTGGCCAGCACGCCGCCGGCCACGGGCTCTCGACGCTCCTTGCCGCGATGGCGGAACGCCAGGAGCAGGGCTATATCGAGCTCCAGCGGCGCGAGTTCGAGGCCGGCTCCGACTTCCCGACGCGGTCACATCACGAGTTCAGCGGCGTGCCCTACCACCACGAGCTCGGGAAGGCCTACGACGCCGCCCGCCTGGGCCGCGAGTTCGCCGAGGACCTGCCCGAGGAGAAGGTCGTCTAGCGGTCGTGTGCGACTTTCGTTCCCGGCAGGAAACAGATCCCCGCTCCAAAGCCCGAAACGACGGCTCCTGAGGCCGCTAACCGGGGAATCGTTCCCGGCAGGAAACAAATCCCCGCTCACGCCCGACCCAGGGCTCCTGAAGCCGCTACCGACGGCTCCCGAAGCCGCTCCCGAGGAAAATCGTTCCTGGCAGGAAACAAGATCCTCGCTCCAAGCCCGAACCCAGCCGGAGCTACGGCTCCTGAGGCCGCTAACCGGGGGAATCGTTCCTGGCAGGAAACAAGCCCCGCCACAAGCCCGAGGCCAGGGCTCCTGAAGCCGCTACGTCAGCGAATCGTTCCTGGCAGGAACAGATCAAGAGGGAGCCCGGAGTCAGTCCGTCGAGTTCTTCGACTTCGCCTTGCTCGCCATCTTCTCGAGCTCGCTCTCGCTCATCCCGGTCCGGGTCTTCTTGCCCTCGCGCTTCCGCTCGAGCTCGGCGCCCATGAACCGGCGCTGCTTCTCGGTCTTCGCAGGCATTCGCCACCTCCTGTGACCTGCACCCTGCGCCGCCCGGGATCACGGCCGCATATCGATCGCGGTCGCTCGGGTACCGTGAGGGCGTGAAGCTGCCGTTCGATCCGCCCGTCGAGCCGATGCTCGCGAAGGTCTCCGACGCGCTGCCCGAGGGCGACGGCTGGCTCTTCGAGCCGAAGTGGGATGGCTTCCGGGCGCTCGTCTTCCGCGACGGCGACGAGCTCTACGTGCAGTCGCGCGACCTCAAGCCGCTCAACCGCTACTTCCCGGAGCTCGAGGCGCCCCTCCGGGCCTCCATCCCGGAGCGCTGCGTGCTCGACGGCGAGGTCGTGATCGCGAGCGACGACGGCCTCCAGTTCGAGGCGCTGCTCCTGCGCATCCACCCCGCCGAGTCGCGCGTCCGCATGCTCGCCGAGCAGTCGCCGGCCTCGTTCGTGGCGTGGGACCTGCTCGCCCACGGCGAGGAAGACCTCCGCGAGACGCCGCAGGGAGAGCGCCGTGCGCGTCTCGAGGCGGCCCTCGCGGGAGACCTCGACCCATCGGTCCACCTGACGCCGGCGACGCGCGATCGCGCCCTCGCCGCGGACTGGTTCGATCGCTTCGAGGGCGCCGGGCTGGACGGCGTGATCGCGAAGCGCCTCGACGGCACCTACCAGCCCGGCAAGCGGGCGATGCTCAAGATCAAGCACCAGCGGACCGCCGACTGCGCGGTCGCGGGCTTCCGATGGCACAAGAACGGGCCCGGCACGCACATCGGCTCGCTGCTGCTCGGGCTGTTCGACGACGCCGGCAAGCTGCACCACGTGGGCGTGACGAGCTCGTTCTCGTGGGACAGGCGTGAGGCCCTCGCAAAGGAGCTGGAGCCGCTCCGGAAAGACGCACTCGAGAGCCATCCGTGGAAGGAGTGGGCCGAGTGGTCCGTCATGGGCGCGGCGGATGCGTCCGGCCAGCGCCTGCCGGGCGCCACCTCACGCTGGAACCGCGGCAAGGACCTGTCGTGGGAGCCCCTCCGCCTGGAGCGCGTGGCCGAGGTCGCCTACGACCACTTGCAGGGCGATCGTTTCCGCCACGCCACGACGTTCAAGCGCTGGCGCGACGACAAGCAGCCCGCAGACTGCCGCTACGACCAGCTCGAGGAGACGGCGGCGTTCGAGCTGGCACAGATCTTCGGGTCCGGCTCGTGACCGGGAGCGAGGCCGGGGCCACGGCCACCTTCGCGGAGAAGGACATCGTCAGCTGGGACGCCCTCGAGGCGCTCGTGAAGCAGCTGGCGCGGCAGGTGGGTGGGGGCCATGACGTGCTGCTCGCGATCACGCGCGGCGGGCTCGTGCCGGCGGGGATGCTCGCCTACCTGCTCGGCTACCGCGACATCCTCGTCGCCGCGGTCGCGTTCTACGACGACAACGGGCAGCCGGGCGACCAGCCGGCGTTCCTCCAGTTCCCCGCCGACCCGTTGCTGCGCGGCAAGCGCGTGCTCATCGTCGACGAGGTCTGGGACACCGGGACGACCATCGAGGCGGTCGTCGAACGCGTCAGGCTGGCGGGCGGCGAGCCCACGACCGCCGTCCTGCACTACAAGCCGCAGCGCTCGGAGGTCGAGTCCGCACCCGACCATCACGTTGTCTCGACGGACGCCTGGGTTGTCTATCCGTTCAAATACGGCCGCTAGGACAATCGAAAGCAGTCATCCGTTCGAGGGCCTGCTTCGTATGCTGATCGGAAGCCCATCGTGAAACCCGTCGAACGCAGCTGTCTCCTGATCGCCGACATCTCCGGGTACACCGCGTACCTCGCCGGTGTCGAGCTCGACCATGCCCAGGACATCCTCGCGGACCTGATCGGCACGGTCGTCACGACGCTGCGGCCGACCTTCCGCCTCGCCAAGCTCGAGGGCGATGCGGCGTTCATGGCCGCGCCGGAGGGGGAGACCGACGGCTCGCTGCTGCTCGACACGATCGAGCGCTGCTACTTCGGATTCCGGCGTCGCCGGCGCGACGTTCGCCAGGCGACCAGCTGCGAGTGCGATGCCTGCATGCGCATCCCCGACCTCAACCTCAAGTTCGTCGTCCATACCGGGCCGGTGGTGCGCCAGGACATGGCCGGGCTGGAGGAGCTGATCGGGCGCGACGTCATCGTGGTCCACCGGCTGCTCAAGAACACCGTCGCGGAGGAGACGGGCGCGACGGCCTATGCGCTCCTGACCGATGCCTGCACCACGGCGATGGACCTCCGGCCCGCCGCGCTCCAGATGACGCCGCACACCGAGACCTACGAGGTCGTCGGCGAGATCCACGGCTGGGTCCACGACCTCGAACGGCGCTGGCAGGAGGAGGATGAGCGGGCGCGCGTGTTCGTGCGGCCCGAGGACACGTTCCTGAGCACCAGCTACGAGGTGGCCGCCCCACCAGCGATCGTCTGGGAGTACCTGACGACCCCCGGCCGCCGGGTCGAGTGGATGGCGGGCGTGACCGACGTCATCCAGGATGCGACCGGCAATCGCCGCGCGGTCGGCGCGACGAACCACTGCATGCACGGCAAGGACGCCATCGTCGAGGAGGTGCTCGACTGGCGACCCTTCGACTACTTCACCATCCGATCGATCGTCCAGACTCCGGGCGGTCCCGTCGGGATCCCCAACACCTTCGAGCTCACGCCGACGAGCACCGGGACCCGTGTGAGCCTGCGCTTCGAGCGGCTCACGAACCCGGCTGAGCTGGCCATCGTCGAGCCCATGGCGCCGATGTTCCAGGGCATGGTCGACGCGGGCGCGGCGGCCCTGCGAACGCTTCTGGGCACCGAGATGCAGACGCGCGGCGCGACGGCACCGCCCGAGCCGCAGCTGCCCACGCCCCGCAAGGACGGCGAGTTCGCGGACCTGCCGCCGATCACCTACCTGGCCTGAGCCCCTCCGCGGTTCCCCTCAAGGCGAGCCTTCGCAGCCGCGAGCGCGGCCTCGATGCCACGGCGAGCCACGATCCCGAAGAGTCGCTCGTGCAGCCACCCAACCGGACCGGGCGCCCGCGAATCCAGGAGCGCCTCCTGGCGAGCCTGGGTTCCCACACCATCGGGCTCAAGCGCGATGACGAGCCGGGAGTCCATCCCCTTGCCAGTCGAACGCTGCACCTGGCGGCGGGGCGGATTCCACTCGATGACGGTCCACTCCGCGACATCGGAGATGCCGCCGAGCCGCGTTCGCTCGCGGTACACCTGCCCGACGCCGGCGGGCCCGCTCACGAAGAGGATCTCCTCCACGAACGGCACCCAGCCCACGGAGCCTTCGACGTCGGCGTAGAGATCCCAGACGACCTGCGGCGGTGCCGCGATGCGGATGGCTCCGCCCACCCGGTGCATCAGGCCGTCGACGTGTCGTCGTCGGACTTGGTCGCTCGCTTGCGCGGCGCTCGCTCGAGCTGCCCGGAGCGGTCGGGGAAGGCGTACTCGGCCCAGGGGTCGTAGTCGACCTCCAGCTCGCCCTGCTCCGGACGGTCTTTCTCTGGCACGTGGGTGAGATTCACGCGGACCCGGTACCAGAGCGACGAGCGGCCGCGCATGCCGTCCACCAGGACGTCTGCCTCCTCCAGCGCCGCGGCGGCCTTCGGGTGCTTCGACTTCCAGCGCTCCAGCCCCTCGAGCGCCTCGGCCTTCGTCCGGGCGCGCGAGATCTCGATGACGGGCACGCTGGAGAGGCGGCGTCCGGTCGGCGTGGGGCGAGACGGGATCGGCTTGCCCTCGGCCTTCGCGGCGGCCCGACGCTCCGCCTCCGCGAGGAACCGCTTCTCCATCGCCGCGCGGTTCTTCTCGCGTTCGGCCTCAGCCTCCGGCGTGTCGTAGTCCTCGGCCTTGCGGCGCTGCTTCGACGGCTGGACGCGCGGCGGCTCGCCCTCCTGTTTGCGATAGTTCGGCGGCCACGGCGCGTCGCCCTGCCCCTCCGCCTCGTGGCGGCGCGACAGCTCCAGCACGGCCTCCAGCGACCCGACAGCGCCATCGATCCCCGCGCCCGGGTCGCCGATCGACGCAAAGCGCGCCGGCACGGTCTCGAGCGTGAACGCCTCCGCCTCGACCGTCGGCACCTCGTCCCACGACAGGGGCGTGGAGACGCGCGCATCGGGCAGCGGCCGCACGGAGTACGCGGACGCCACGGTCCGGTCCTTGGCGTTCTGGTTGTAGTCGAGGAACACGCCGTGGCGCTCCTCCTTCCACCACTTGCTGGTGGCGATCGAGGGCGCGCGTGCCTCCACGTCGCGTGCGATCGCGAGGGCCGCGCGCCGGACCTCCGGGTACGTCCAGCGACGCTCGATCCGGACGTTGATGTGGATCCCGCGCGAGCCGGACGTCTTCGGCCAGCCGGTCAGCCCAACGGACTCCAGGGACTCCTTCGTCACCAACGCGACGTCGCGGATCTGCGACCAGCCGACGCCGGGAACCGGATCAAGATCAACGCGAAGCTCGTCCGGGTGATCGAGGTCGTCGGCGCGGACCGGGTGGGGGTTCAGGTCGATGCAGCCGAGGTTGACGATCCAGGCGAGCCCCGCCGCCTCGTCGATGACGATCTCGTCGGCGGTCCGTCCCGACGGGAACGACAGGGTCACGGTCCGAAGCCACTCCGGCCTGTTCTCCGGCGCCCGCTTCTGGAAGAACGCCTCGCCCGCCGCCCCGTTCACGAAGCGCTTGAGGGCCATCGGGCGACCGCCCGCGCCGACGAGCGCGCCGGGAGCCACGGCGAGGTAGTAGCGAACGAGGTCGAGCTTGGTCGCCCCGGTCTCTGCGAAGAACACCTTCGACGGATTCGTGATCGTGACCTCGCGGTCGCCGATCCGGAGGACCTCCTGCTCCTTGGGCATGGCGCGATGCTACCGTGGCCCGCCCGGACACCAGCGGTGTCGATTCGTGCCCGGCTCGTTCGTCGATGGATCGAGACGGCAGGAACCTGCCGCGTACGGAGGACGAATCCGATGCAGTACCTGGTCCTGATCTACAGCGCCGAGGGTGCGCAGCCCGCGGATGCCGAGCGCGTCGGCGGGATGATGGTCGAGTACAACGACTACACGACGATGCTTCGCGACAACGGCCATCTCCTCGCCGGAGAGGCGCTCCAGCCCACCTCCACCGCGACGACGGTCCGGGTCCGCGACGGCCAGACCATCACGACGGACGGGCCCTTCGCGGAGACCAAGGAGGCCCTCGGCGGCTTCTATTTGATCGAGGCGAAGGACCTGGACGAGGCCCTCAGGCTCGGTGGCGCCTGCCCGGGCGCGAAGTGGGGCTCGATCGAGGTCCGGCCCATCGTCGACTTCGCCGCGGGCCAGGTCCCGGCCTGACGCACCAGTCCACCGCGCACGCCGTCGTCGACCGGATCTTCCGCGAGGAGTCCGGTCGAGCAGTCGCGACGCTGATCCGCGTCCTCGGCGACTTCGACCTCGCCGAGGAGGCGGTCCAGGAGGCGTTTATTCGAGCGCTCGAGGTGTGGCCCGTGGACGGGGTGCCGGCGAACCCAGGGGCGTGGATCACGACGACCGCGCGCAATCGCGCGATCGACCGGCTCCGGCGACGTCGGACGCTCGCCGAGAAGACCGAAGCGCTCGGGCGGGAGGCGGCGGTGGCGGGCGAGCTCGGTGGCGGACCGTGGGGCGCGACCGTGCCGACGGATGTCGACGGCATCGATGACCGGCTCCGCCTGATCTTCACCTGCTGCCATCCGGCCCTCGCGCCGGAGGCCCGCGTCGCGCTCACGCTGCGGACGCTTGGCGGCCTGACGACCCCGGAGATCGCGCGGGCGTTCCTCGTGCCGGAGGCCACGCTGGCGCAGCGGCTGGTGCGGGCCAAGCGGAAGATCCGCGACGCCGGGATCCCGTACCGCGTCCCGCCCTTGGAGGTGCTGCCGGAGCGGCTCGATGCCGTGCTCCGCGTCCTGTACCTCGTCTTCAACGAGGGCTACAGCGCCACCTCGGGCGAGGCGCTCGTGCGGCGCGAGCTGGCCGCTGAGGCGATCCGGCTCGCCCGGATGCTGGCGGAGCTGATGCCCGACGAGCCCGAGGCGATCGGCCTGCTGGCGCTGATGCTCCTGCACGACGCGAGACGCGATGCGCGCACCGGGCCGGCCGGGGAGCTCGTCCTGCTCGAGGACCAGGATCGAGGGCGCTGGGATCGCGCGGAGATCCACGAAGGCCAAGCCCTGCTCGAGCGGGCGATCCGCATGCGGCGCCCCGGTCCGTACCAGCTCCAGGCGGCGATCGCGGCGCTGCACGACACCGCCGCGGATGCGGCCTCAACCGACTGGCCGCAGATCGCGGCCCTTTACAGGCGCCTTGCCGCCGTGGCCCCGTCGCCGGTCGTGGAGCTCAATCACGCCGTCGCGGTGGCGATGGCCGAGGGCCCGGCGGCGGGCCTCGAGGTCCTGGAGGCCCTCGCGCTAGAGCCGGCGCTCACGGGATACCCGTATTTCCATGCCGCTCGCGCAGATCTGCTCCGGCGGCTGGGGCGCGTGGACGCGGCCGCGGCTGCCTACCGCGCCGCGCTGGAGTGCACGTCCAACGACGTCGAGCGGGGCTTCCTCGAGCACCGGATCGCGGAGCTCGCCTGAGCCTCGCGACGGAACTGCAACGGGCCGGTCCCCCGGATCGACTGGCGGCGCAGACGAAAAATCCGCACCATGCGACTGTCGCGCCGGCCATCCTGTCGCGCGGGCGCTCCGGGAGGGTTGGATGCGGACGGAAACGGCGAGCTGGGCGGCTCGGGGAGCCGGGCTCGCGATCGGCGTCGGGTTCGTGCTCGTGCTCGCCTTCATGGCCTCGATGGCCCGCGAGGTCCTGCTGCTGGTCTTCATCGCGGTCCTCCTGGGTGCAGCGCTGGAGCCCGTGGTCGCGACGATCCGAAGCCGGACCGGGATCGGACGCGGGCTCTCGATCCTGATCGTCTACGCGGTCTTCCTCGCTGCGGTCGTCGTGACCGCGGTGTTCCTCGTCCCCGCCGCGGTCGTCCAGCTGGGCGCTGCCCTCTCGCGCCTGCCGGGCTTCCTCGACCAGCTCAAGGCGTCCGCTTCGGAGCTCCGGCCGCAGGCGCTCGCCGAAGGCATCGGGTCGCTGATCGATGCCGTGAAGGCGCCGTTCCAGCCCGGGCCGCCGCCTGATCCTGACGCGATCCTCGAGGTCTCGCTCGTCGTCGGCCAGGTGGGCGCGGCGTTGATCACACTCCTCGCGCTGGTGTTCTTCTGGCTGACCGAGCGCTCGCGCCTCCAGCGCTACGCTCTGGCCTTCCTCCCGATGGAGCGTCGAGCGGGCATCCGCGATGCCTGGAACGAGGTCGAGTCGAGACTCGGCCTGTGGGTCCGCGGCCAGCTGATCCTGATGGGCACGATCGGCGTCGCGACCGGGATCGCGTACAGCGTCATCGGCCTGCCGGCGGCGCTGCTGCTCGCGCTCATCGCGGCGATCACGGAGGTCATCCCGATCGTGGGGCCGCTCATCGGCGCCGTGCCGGCGCTGCTGGTGGCGACGACCATGGGTACCGAGACGGTCATCGTGACCCTCGGCATCTACTTCCTGCTCCACCTCGTCGAGGGCAACGTCCTCGTGCCGCTGGTGATGCGCAACAGCGTCGGGCTGTCGCCGTTCCTCGTGCTGCTCAGCCTCCTGGTCGGCGGCACCGTCGGCGGAATCCTGGGCGCGGTCGTGGCGGTGCCGCTCGTCGCGGGCATCACGGTGGTGCTCGAGCGGCTCCAGGACCGCGAGACGCCGGTGCCGATCGACCCGGCCGCGGTCGAGACGCCGTCACCGGACGAGAAGGAGGCCCACGCGGCGCACTCGCCGGATTCGCCCGCACCGCGTCGCCGCCGCGCGCGCACTCGCGCCGCGACCGCGAAGAGCTAGCCGCGCTCGAGCCCCTTGGGCGCCTCCCGCATCAGCCCGATGTTGTTGCCGTCGAGGTCCTGGACGAACGCCAGCCACAGGTCGTAGGCCTCGTCGCGGTGGACGATCTCGGGCGCCTCCCGCACGGCTGCGCCCGCCGCGACGAGCCGCTCGAACGTCGTGGTGACGTCCGCGACCCGGAAGTAGATCGATGCGCGCCCGTCGAAGTCGGCATCGGTCGGCCGGGCCAGGTAGAGGCGCAGGCCGTCGGCATCGAAGAACGCGTTGCCCGGGTACCTGTACAGCAGCGGCAGCCCGAGCACGTGCTCGTAGAACTCGGCCGCCCTGTCGACGTCCGCGACGGGCACGAGGATCTGCATGATCGACCCGAGGTCGTGGCCGTGGTCGTGCATCCCGATCGCCCTCAGGCTTCTGGCACCAGCGCCCGCACGACGAGGACGATCGCCGCCCCGAGGCCGGCGAGCGCCACGAATGCCGGCCCGTTGCGCGGGTCGCGGTGCTGGGACTCCGGGAGCAGGTGGCCGGCCCCGATCGCCAGGAAGATGCCAGCGAATGCGGCGAGCAGCAGGCCCAGCATCGTCGACTCCACCGTGATGAGGGTGCTGAGGGCGGCACCGGCAGGCGCGGCGATCGCGTCGAGCAGCAGGAAGGCGACGGCCGTCCCGCGGCCGCGCGCTGCGTCGAGGGCGAGGGTCACGATGTTCATGCCGTCCGCGAAGTCGTGCGCCAGCACGGCGAACAGCACGATGAGCCCGGTCTGCCCGCCGGCCTGGAAGCCGAGGCCGATCGCCAGGCCGTCCATCGCGCTGTGGACGACGAGGCTCGTCGGCGGCAGGAGCCCGATGATCCCGGGCCGGCTGACCGCTCGGCCAGCGGCAGGCGCAGCCAGCTCCGCGGCGAGGTCGTGCTCCGCCGCGTGGTCGTGCTCCGCCGCGTGGTCGTGCTCCGCGGCGCGGTCGTGCTCCGCCGCGTGGTCCCCGCCACCGGCGTGGTGGCCCTCGCCGGCATGGTCGTGGCCGGGGGCGCCGGCGTGCTCGAAGCTCGTCTGGTGGAGGAACGCCTCCAGCAGGCTGAAGCCAAGGTACCCGAGGATCGTGGCAATGCCGACCTGGAGTGCCGCGCCTTCTCCCACGAGGTGGAACGCCTCCGGCAACAGGTCCGCGACGGCGGTCGTGACCACGACCCCCGCAGCGAGCGCCATCAGCACGTGGAGGCGGTGTCGCAGCCGCAGTGCCGCGTAGCCCCCCGCGAGGGTCGAGAAGAACGGCAGGATCGCGGCGGGGTGCATGTCCGGCCATGGTAGGGAGCCCGTGGTCGGTGGGGCGAGGCGATCCGGAGCCCGGTGTGACGAGTCCGCTGAGGCCGATCAGGAGCGGTAGCGGGCAGCCCTCCGCGACGATCGCCACAGCACGAAGCCGAGCATCACGACCACAGCCACGACGAGCGCCACGCCGATCGGCAGCGCCTGGCCGAGCGCGCTCGCCGGCTCCGGCTGCGGCGTCGACTGGGGGCTGCCGGGCGCAGCGGCGGAGCCAACCGGGATCGGCGTTGCGCCGCCCGGACCCGCCGTTCCGCCGGGTGAGGCCAAAGGAGACGCCGCGGGGCTCGGCTCCGGGAGGGCGCAGGACCGCGGCTTCCCGGGTGTCACCAGCTTCGGCGCCGGCAGCCCGACGCAGGCCGGGTCGACCTGGGTGTAGTTCGTCCACAGGTACTCGCGGATCGTGAGCCCGGAGTCATGGATCTTCTCCGCGAGGTCGCGGCCGACGTAGCGGTAGTGCCACGGCTCGTAGCTGTAGCAAACGACCTTCTCCTTGCCGTCCGGGTAGCTCATCAGCCAGCCGTACTTCCAGGCGTTCTTCGCCAGCCACCGACCCGTCGGCGTGCTCTCGTTCACAAACGAGCTTTTGCCGGCCGCTGCGAAGTCGATCACCAGGCCCAGCTGGTGCTCCGAGTGACCTGGCCGGGCGGAGAACGTGACGGCCTTCTTGAAGCCATAGTCGTCGACGTACTGGCCGAACAGCTCGACCTGCTGCCGGTAGCTGCGGTAGGCGCTGACGCTGCCGAGCGGCACGCCAGCCTTTCGCGCGGCCGTCGCCATCGCCTTCAGGTCGTCGAACGCGACGCGTCGCACCTGCCCCCCGCCCGTCACGCCGGCGTTGAAGATCGAGACTCGGTCGGGTGGCTTGTAGTCCTTCCCGACGCCGAGGATCCAGTCGACCTGGGTCGTCGCCCAGTCGTCATAGCCGCGCGGCTCGGTGAGGATGTCGTCGAGCCGGCAATCGGGCAGGGGACCGACACCGTTCGCAACGGGAGGGTCGGACGCGGGGACCGCGAGCAGCCCCGCGCCGAGGATGACGGCCGTGAGCAGCGCACGGAGCGGCCAGGCCCTTCGCATCGCCCGGAGACTAGACGAGGCTCGTCCGGGGCGTGCATGAACGCCTGGTACGAGACGCCCCACTACCATCGCCGACGTGCAACGCATGTCCGGGGGCCGCGTCGCGTGGTCCCTGCTCGTCACGGTCGTCACGGTCCTTGCCGCCTGCGATCCCAGCCCGTCGCCATCCGCCACCGGCAGCCTCGGCCTCCCCACGCCGCCAGGCTCGAGCCAGGGTCCGAGCGCGGCGCCGACGACCCATCCGACCCCCACCGTCGCCGCACCGGAGTCGTTCCCGCTGGCGGTCGTCACCGGGATGACGAACAAGCGCTGGGTGATCTCGCTGGACCAGCTGGCGACGCTTGCCGGCAAGGGCCAGCTCGTCGTGCCCTGCGGCGTCGAGGTGACCGAACCGGACCTGCAGGCCGGCGACGGGTGCACGCCCGCGGACCGGATCCCGGCGCTCGTCGAGGACGAGCCGAGCCGCACCGCGCTCCTCCCACCCGGCCTCGTCCAGCCCGCATCCCGGGTCCTGTCGATCGCCGGCGACGGGCCGTTCGGCATCTTCGGGCCGGACCTGTTCGGCGATCCCGAGGCCCGCGCCCTGCCGTATCCCATCACCGGACGAGCGACGGGCGAGCCGGCCCTCGACGCGTCGTGGCTGGCCTACGACCCCGGGCAGGTCTGGACGATGACCTCGATCGGGAGCCTCTGCGCGGATCGCGGGGCCGCTCGCCAGGCGGTCACGCTCGGCAAGGGCTGGAACTGGGTCTTCGACGGCGGCACCGCGGAGTACAGGCGGCCGCCGCGCCTGAACCCCAACCCGCCCCCCGGCATCGATCGCAACCTCTTCGTGGAGCCACGCGAAACGGGCAAGGACGGGGTCGTGGCGGCGATCCAGCGCCGGGCCGACGTGGCGATCGCGGACCACGAGTGCCCCATCCTTCCCGCCGCCGACTGGCGAGCGAACCAGTTCAGCGGTCTCGTCCTCTCGGTGCCCGAGGCGGTCATCCCGGAGTGGAAGGACACCCTCGGTCTGGACGTCGTGTACCTCGCGGCCAACCACATGAGCGACAAGGGCGTCGGCGGCATCCGCTCGACGCTCCGCCTGCTGGACAAGCACGAGATGCCGCGAACCGGCCTCGGGATGAACCTCGACGAAGGCCTCGAGCCGGCCTGGGTCGAGGTCGCGGGGGTGAAGGTCGCCTTCGTCGCGTTCAACGACGTCGGCGGCGTCGCGAAGGCTGACGCGGACACGGCGGGCGTGCCCTGGATCACCCGGGCGAACATCCGCGAGGCCGTGCGCCGGGCGCGCGAGGGCGGCGCGGACGTGATCATGTGCGACCCCCAGTGGTGGGGCGGCCGCGAGTACCACGACGACTTCCTGCCCAAGCAGGTCCGGCAGCTC
>DASTIE010000094.1:0-7650 GCA_035717865.1 Candidatus Limnocylindrales bacterium | reverse complement strand
TGGCGCCCCGGCTGGCGTCGCGGATCGACCTCGCCAACCCGCGCCGCGTCGCACGCGCGCTCGAGATCGCGGGGCTTCGCGGCGACGCCCCGCCACCGCCGCCGCTCGGCTACGACGAACCCATCGCGTGGCTCGGACTGCGGCTCACGCCCGCGGCCCATCGCGAGTGGATCGCCAGGCGCGCGCGGGAGCAGTTCGACGCGGGGCTCGTGGCGGAGGCGCGGTCCCTCCGCGAGCGCTTCGATCCCGAGCTTCCGGCGTTCTCGGCGATCGGCTACCGCGAGGCCTGGGCCGTGCTCGACGGCGAGCTGACGGAGGACCAGGCGCTCCTGCTCGACGTCCGGCGGAACGAGCAGTTCGCGAAGCGCCAGGCGACCTGGTTCCGTTCCGAGCCCGAGATCGAATGGCACGACGCCGCGGCTTCGGCGACGGACCGCGCCATCAAGGTCGCCCGCGGGCTGCTCCCTGGGACCAGCGCCGGCGCCCGCGAGCCCGGTGCGGCCCGGACGTGAGCCCCTCGAAGGCGGCGACGACTCGCAGGCCCGCGGTGGTCCTGGACCCGGCGAAGGTCCACGCCTGGCGGATCGAGCGACAGCTCCTCGGTCGCGCGAAGGCGACGTCCCCGGAGGAGGTCGCGCGGACGCTGATCGGCGTGCAGGCGCAGGTGACGTCCATGGCCGCGCTGGCCATCGCGCTCCGGTCGAAGCCCGGGCGCGGGAAGGCGCAGGCGAAGGGACCGGCGACGGACGCGACGACGATCGCCCTCCGCGAACGGCGACTCGTCCGCTCGTGGGCCATGCGCGGCACGCTCCACCTCTTCGCTGCGGAAGACGTGCCCACGGTCGCCGCAGCCCTGGGCGGGAAGGACAGCTGGCGACGCCCGGCCTGGCTGCGGTGGTTCGGCGTGACCGAGCCGGAGATGGACGCGCTGATCGACGCCATCGGCGACGTCCTCGACGATGGCCGGCCACGCACGCGCGCCGAGCTCGCGGACGAGATCGGCACCCGCCTCGGCGCGAGGCAGGGCAAGCTCCTGCTCGGCAGCTGGGGGAGCACGCTGAAGGTCGCATCGGATCGGCACTACCTGGTGCAGTCGTCAGCGGACGAGGCCGGGACCCGGTTCGTCCGGGCGTCGCGCTGGCTCGGAAGGTGGCGCGAGGAGACGGTGGCGGAGGCGCTCACGAAGCTCGTCCCGCGCTACCTCGCGGCCTATGGCCCGGCGACCTTCAAGGAAGTCCTCCGCTGGTGGGGCGTCACCACCGTGGTGACCATGAAGCCCATCTTCGCGGCCCTCGGCGACGCGCTGACCGAGGTCGAGGTCGATGGCACGCGGGCGATGGCTCGGACGGCTGACCTGGACGCGATCCGGTCCACCAGGCCCCGGAAGGGCGCCGTGCAGCTTGTCGGAGGGTTCGACGCGATGATCGTCGGCGCGGGGCTTCGTGAGCAGCTGCTCCCGCCGGCGCACCTCAAGCGCGTCAGTCGGACCGCCGGCTGGATCTCGCCGGTGGTGCTGGTCGACGGCCGCGCAGCGGGCGTCTGGGATTCGCGGCGGACCGCGAAGGGCCTGGCCATCACGGTCGACCCGTTCGACCGGCCGTCGAGCGCCGATCGCGCGGCGATGGCGATCGCTGCGGAGCGGGTCGGCGCTGCGGTGGGTCTCGACGTGCAGGTCGACTTCGGTCGCGTGTTCACGGGCAAGGGTCGGGAGCTCGTCATCGAACCCGGAGACGCCTGAGTCGAGGCCCCCGTATCCTTCCGCGGTCATGTCGCAGAGATTGATCGAGCTCGAGGTCCCGCAGGAGAAGGCCTTCCTGGTCGCCGTCGATACCGGCGCCGAGGAGGGCTGGAATGCGGAGGATTCCCTGGCCGAGCTCGCGAACCTCGCCACCACCGCGGGCGCCGACGTCGTCGGGGCGGAGTGGCAGAACCGCCGCCACGTCGATCCGCACTGGTACGTCGGCAAGGGCAAGGCCGCGGAGCTGATCGCGGCCAAGTCCGAGACCGGCTTCGACCTGCTCGTCGCAGACGACGAGCTGTCGCCGACCCAGCAGAAGACCCTCGAGGAGCTGGTCAAGGTCAAGGTGATCGACCGCAGCCGGCTGATCCTCGACATCTTCGCGCAGCACGCGCGCACCCACGAGGGCAGGCTCCAGGTCGAGCTCGCGCAGCTGGAGTACCAGCTCCCGCGGTTGACCCGGCTCTGGACGCACCTGTCGCGAACGCAGGGCGGCATCGGGTCGCGGGGGCCCGGCGAGAGCCAGCTCGAGACCGACCGGCGCGTCATCCGCGATCGGATCAAGAAGATGAAGGACCGGGTCGAGGACGTCCGGAAGGCTCGCGCGACCGCGGCCCGCGGCCGTGACCGCCGGCTGTACGCGACCGTCGGCATCGTCGGCTACACGAACTCCGGGAAGTCGACGCTGCTGAACGCGCTGGTCGGCTCGGAGGTCGCGCTGGCCGAGGACAAGCTCTTCGCCACGCTCGATCCGACCTCCCGCCAGGTGAAGCTCGGCGACGGGCAGACCGCCATCCTGACCGACACGGTGGGCTTCATCCACAAGCTGCCGCACCAGCTCGTCGATGCCTTCCGGGCGACCCTCGAAGAGGTGAATCGGGCCGACGTGCTGGTGGAGGTCGTCGACGCCGCCGATGCCCACGCCGCGGAGCATCGCGCGACCGTGCAGCAGGTCCTCGACGAGCTCGGGGCCGGCGAGAAGCCGCGGCTCGTCGCCTACAACAAGGCCGACCTGCTGACCTCCGCGGCCGGCGGCAACGGCAACGGTGGGGGAGTAGCGGCCCTGGCCTCCGTGGCGCCGTCCGTGGGTGGCGCGGTGTTCGTCTCGGCGCTGACCGGGTTCGGGCTGGACACCCTGCGGCTGGAGCTGTCGGCGCTCCTGGCGTCGCTCTGGGAGGACGTCGACGTCCGCGTGCCCTACACGGAGGGCGAGCTGCTCGCGCGCGTGCGCGAGCGCGGCACGATCGACATCGAGTACGGCGACCGCGACGTCAGGATCCGGGGTAAGGTCGCGCCCGCCCTGGCGGCGGAGCTTCGTGGACGGACTGTGGACGGAAGTGCCGATTTGGGCGGTTGATTCCTGAAACTCGTGGATAAGTGGGTATCGCGCACCTGCAACGTCCACGTAATCTTCTCTTTGCCCAGAGGGGCCACGAAAACCTAGCGATCTCGCTCGGTACTTGTATCGAGCTCCACGACAGGTGCTTGCATCGGTTGTGGTTGGGATCGAAAAGGAAGCGGCGGTTCCTCTGGGCGTTTCGATTCCCGGCGACCTTCGGGCGCCGGGAGTTGTCGTTGCATGGGGCGGATGGCGTCATGCCCGGGAGGGCCCGTCTGCCGCCAGCGCGTTCGCGGCCAGCGCCAGTCCACCCGCCAGTTCGATCGCTCGCGCTTCGGCGCGGAGGGCAGCGGACTCGCCTGCTGGAAGCGGCGCCGTGGCATCGAGGATGAGGCGCTCGAGCTTCCGCTGATCCGTCGGGTGGAGTGGCCGGCGCTCCGTGTCCGCGAGCGCCTCTGCCGCGAGCGCGAGGCGGGCGGCGGCTTGCGGATCCTCGCGAGCCAGCGTTGCCTCCGCCAGGCCCACCAGGGTCTCGACGACGAGGTCCGCGTCCTCGAGCTCGGCGATTCCGGGCAGCGCTTCGCGCAGCCTGGCGATCCCATCGTCGACGCGGCCGGCCCGGATGAGCGTGATTCCGAGGTTGGCCGTGCCGACGATCACGTAGGCACCGCCCAGCTCCCGGTCGATCTCCAGCGCACGGGCCATGTACTCGGCCGCGAGCGCATGGCGATCGCGGTCCTCGGCCACGATCCCGAGGTTGCTGAGCGCCATCGCGACACCCCGCCGATCGCCGACGGCTTCGGCCTGGTCGATGCTCTCTTGCAGCATCCGCTCGGCGCCGTCGAGGTCGCCCTGCGAGCGGGTCACGATGCCCAGGCTGTTGAGAGCCCGCGCGATGCCCCGCTCGTCCCCGAGCTCGCGCCGCAGCGCCAGCGCCGCCGTGAGCGAGGCCGCTGCCGCGGTCGGGCGCCGTGCATCGTCCTCCAGCGCGCCTTTCCAGAACAGGACGTCGGCCCTGGCCTTCGGCGACAGGCTCGTGCCGCTGTCCGCCGCACGCTCCAGCCACATGAGGCCCTCCGCGACGCGCCCGCGCAGGCGCCAGTAGCGGCCGAGGCTCGCGATGAGCTCGGCGCCAGTCTCGGGTTGGCTCTCCAGCGTCCACGCCAGGGCCTGGTGGACGTTCGGCTCCTCGCGGCCCATTCGCAGGATCGCCTCGAGGCTCGCCTCCTGGTCGAGCGCGGCGGCCTCGCGCCGGATGACGGCGGACCAGTACGCGGCATGACGCTCCCGTGCGCCGCCCTCGGCACCGCTGGATCGGAGCGCGTCGAGGGCGAACTCGCGCATGGGACCGAGGAGCCGGAACCGGGGCTGGCCGGCGTCATCCGGATCGGACGCGACGAGGCTTCGATCGACGAGCGATTCGAGGATCACGGCAACGTCACCGTCGTCCGGCACGTCGACGATGGCTTCGATCGCCTCGAAGTCGAACGATCCCTCGAGCACGCCCAGCTGTTCGAACAAGGACCGCTCCGGCGACGCCAGGAGCTCGCAGCTCCAGGCGATGGTGGCCTGCAACGTCCGCTGACGGTCCGGGGCGTCGCGGCTGGCCTCGCCGAGGGCGGGAAGGCGGCGCTCCAGCCGATCCAGCAATGCCGCCGGCGTCAGCAGCCGGCTCCTGGCCGCGGCGAGCTCGATGGCCAGCGGGATCCGGTCCAGGCGCGCGACGAGCCGGGCGACGGCCGCGCGGCTGGCCCCATCGAGCTCGAAGCCGGGGCGGATGGCTCGGGCACGGGCGAGATACAGCTCGATCGCTGCTTCCGATGCGAGGGCCGCGAGCTGGTATTCGCGCTCGGCGGCCACGTGCAGCCGCGAACGGCTCGTCACCAGGACGTGGACCCGGGGACAGGCGGAGGCGATGGCCGCGACAAGGTCGGCGAGATCGGCGACGCGATCCGCGGTGTCCATGACGATGAGGAGATCCCGGTTGCGGAGGCGATCGAGCAGGCCGGCCAGGGGTTCCTCGTCCGCGCCGACGCGAAGCCCGAGCAGCTCGATCAGCGCCGACAGGACCTGATTCGCATCAGGCGTCGACGTCAGGTCGAGATAGAACACGCCGTCCGCTTGCTGGGGGACGAGCGATCGAGCCACCGCCAGGGCGAGGCGAGTCTTGCCGATCCCGCCCGGTCCGGTCACGACGACGAGCGGCGCGGACAGCACCAGCGACCGGAGCGCCGCTCGCTCGAGCTCTCGGTCGACGAGGTCCGTCGCGTCGACCGGCAGGTTCGTGGGGTGCGCCTCGAGGCTGCGGAGCGCGGGAAACGGCCCGGTCGGGAGCCCGGCGCCCGCAACCTGCCAGATGCGCTCGGGTCCGACGTCCTTCAGCCGGTGGCGCCCGAGATCGACCAGCGAGATCCCGTCGGGGAGCGACCCGGCCAGGCTGTCCCGCGCCGACTCCGAGACGAGAATCTGCCCGCCGTGCCCGGCGTCGGCGATGCGTGCGGCGCGGTGCACGTCGAGCCCGACGTAGTCGTCGCCGACGCGCAGGGCGTGGCCGGTGTGCACGCCGATCCGCGCCCGCAGCGTCGCCCGCCGGCCGGCGGACTCGAGGTCGCGCTGCACGGTCACGGCCGCAGAGAGCGCAGCGGCAGCGTCCGTGAAGACCGCGAAGAACGAGTCGCCGGCGGTCGACACCTCCTGCCCGCCGGCCTCGGCAAACGCCGCGCGCACGACTCGGCGATGCGCGTCGAGCTCCTCGACGAACCTGGCGCCGAGGGCGGCGGCGGCGCGAGTGCTGCCCTCGATGTCGCTGAAGAAGAACGTCACCGGATCGCCGCGCTGCATCGTCGCCATCCTACGGTGGGCTCGTTCGTCACCCGTGTCCCAACCGAGTCGGGTTATCACGGCTCGATCGTGGAAAGCCTGTGGACGTGAGCACCGGAATCATCCTCCGAAGTCGGAATCTCGTGGATAAGGCGCTTCCTGAACCAGGGCTCGCGCCCATATATTTCGTCTTGCCCGGAGGGGCCCTGAGCAATCAGGGTGGACCGGTCGATGCTCGCATCGACAAGCCGGTCTGGTGCTTGCATCAGACAGGTGGCCCACCCAGGATGCTGAGCGGTTCCTTCGGGCGTTTTGCTGTCCCCGGCGAGTTCGATGCGCGAATGGCACGCGCGCCCGGCACACTGCGGCGAGCGGCCGGCGCCCTCGCCGGCAGGGCAGGGGAGGGGTTGCGTGGGGGTCGCGGGCTCGTCCGGCCGCCGCGAGGGCTGGTCGCCCGCCCCGTTTGCCACCCGGCTCCCGGTCATCGGCCTGGTGATCGTCGTGGCGCTCGCGGCGGTGATCCGGCCCGCGGCGCCGATCGTGTTCGTCGGCCTGCTGTTCGTGTACCTGATCGGCCGGCTGTTCGCGGGCCGCTCCGCGCTCGCGGCAAACCTCGCCCCGGGCGCCGTCGCGGCGGTGCTGCCGGTCGCGGCGATCCTGGTCTGGCGTTCCCTGCCGGAGCCCGCCGCGGATCCGACCGGCGCCGACTGCGCGAACCTCGTCGCGCCGCCGGCGATCTGGCGGCTGCTCGAGGCGGGCGTCGGGCTCATCACGCTCGTGCTCCTCGTCCGGGACCGGCGCGGGTCGCTCGGCGACCTCGGGTTCCGGCGCGGCTCGCGCAACGTCAGGCTGGTCGCGGTCGCCGGGCTGCTCGTCTTCACGCCGATCGCGATCTACGCGGGCACGATGCTGGGCGGCTCCGCGCTCGGCGACGCGTTCTTCGGGAGCTACACGCTCAACCTGTCGCAGCCGCTGGCGTTCCTCCCGGCGGTCGTCTTCGCCGCCTCGAACGCCCTGGCCGAGGAGCTCGCGTACCGCGGCGCGATGCGGGTCTGGCTCGCCCCCACGCTCGGGGTCATGGGCGCCAACCTCGCGCAGGCGGTCGTGTACGGGCTGTCGCACACGGGCGACGACTTCGCCGGACCCGAGGGCATGATCCCCGCCGTCGCCGCGACGATCGCGGTCGGGTTCCTCGCCGGCGTGATCACCCGGCGCACCAACTCGCTCACGATTGCGCTCGCCGTCCACGCCGCCGCCGACATCCCGATCTACCTGTACTGGGCCTGCCGGATCGCCTAGGTGTCTGCCTGGGAGTCCGCCTGGGAGCCGCCGAGCAGCGCGTCCGTCGCGGGATCGGGCCGCCCGTCGAAGAAGCGAGCGAGCACGACCCGGAACAGCGAATCGTCCGGGGACGCACGGGCAAAGACGGTGGCGCTCGAGCGGAGCTTCATGGCGTCGATCGCACCGAGGATCGCCTCGGCCGTCCCCGGTGCGGCCACCACCGCCTCGAAGGACTGCCGCAGCCGCGGCCCCAGCACCGGGTCCGCGAGATAGGCGCGCGCCTCCGCGAGGCCGTCCAGCCCGTAGAAGCGCGACGTCTCGCTCCGTCCGAGGCCGCGGAGCTGCGGGAAGATGAACCACATCCAGTGGCTCTGCTTGCGGCCCGCTCGGAGCTCGACGAGGGCCTGCTCGTACACCCCGGCCTGGGCGTCGCTGAAGCGCTGGAGATCGAACGACACGTCCCCGAGTGTGC
>DASTIE010000093.1:0-3077 GCA_035717865.1 Candidatus Limnocylindrales bacterium | reverse complement strand
GCTCGGTGGGGTGGGCGAGGTCGGCAAGAACATCACCGTCATCGAGGTCGATGGCGAGATCCTGGTCGTCGACTGCGGCCTCGCCTTCCCCGATCCCGAGATGCTCGGGATCGACCTCGTCATCCCCGACGTCAGCTACCTCGCGGAGCGCCGCGACCGCGTCCGCGGCATCGTGCTCACCCACGGCCACGAGGATCACACCGGGGCGCTGCCGTACGTGCTCCCCAAGATTCCCGGCACGCCGATCTACGCCACGCGCCTGACCGAAGGGCTGGTCCAGGGCAAGCTCAAGGAGCACAAGCTGCTCGACTCGACGCCGCTGCACGTCGTCGAGCCGGGGGTGGAGTTCGCCGTCGGTCCGTTCCGGCTGACGCCGTTCCGCGTCAACCACTCCATCCCCGACGGGGTCGGTTACGCCATCGACACGCCGATGGGCACCATCGTCCATACCGGCGACTTCAAGTTCGACCACACCCCGCCGGACGGCCGTCGGGCCGACCTGGGCCTCATCGCCGAGATCGGGAACCGCGGCGTCGAGTTCCTCCTCTCCGACTCGACGCGGGCGGAGAAGGAGGGCTACACCCTGTCGGAGACGACCGTTGGCGACAGCCTGCACCGGCTGGTCGGCGAGGCTCCCGGCCGGGTGATCGTCGCGACCTTCGCCAGCAACATCGGCCGCGTCCAGCAGGTGCTCGATGCGGCGTGGGCGCACGGCCGAAAGATGGTCGCCATCGGGCGGAGCATGGAGCAGAACATCGCGATCGCTCGCGATCGCGGGTACCTCGACGATCGCGACGGGACGCTGGTCGGCAAGGACCAGCTCCAGCGCCTGCCGAAGGAGCAGCTGGTCGTCATGACCACTGGGTCGCAGGGCGAGCCGATGAGCGGGCTCACACGGATGAGCAACCGCGATCACCGCAACATCACGATCGAGCCAGGTGACACGGTCATCGTCTCGGCGTCGCCGATCCCGGGGAACGAGGAGGCGGTCGCAAAGACGATCGACAACCTCTTCAAGGAGGGGGCGATGGTGCACTACGAGCCACTCGTCCACTGCCACGTGTCGGGTCACGGCTCGCGCGAGGAGCTCAAGCTCATGCTGGGCCTGGTCAAGCCGAGGCACTTCATCCCGGTCCACGGCGAGTACCGCATGCTCGTGCAGCACGGCCTGCTTGCCGAGGGCGCCGGCGTCGACGTCGACAAGATCTTCGTCCTCGAGAACGGCCAGGTCGTCGAGTTCGACGGTGAGCGGGCGCGCATGTCCGGCCAGGTCGCGGCCGGCGCCGTCCTGGTGGACGGCATCGCCACGATCGACGGCATCGACGGCGTCGTGCTCCGGGATCGGCGCATGCTCGCCTCGGACGGGGTGGTGATGGTGGCGATCACGGTCGACTCACAGACGGGGCAGCCGGTTGGCACGCCGGATCTCGTCAGCCGCGGGTTCCTCGCCGATCCGGAGGATCCGGTCATGGCGGACGCACGCGAGCACCTCATGCAGGCGCTACGGCAGCGCCAGGAGGACGAGCACGCGGCAGAGGCCAACTACGTCAAGACCAAGATCCGCGACACGCTGAGCCGCTTCTTCCACCAGCGCACCAAGCGGCGGCCGATGATCCTGCCGATCGTGATGGAGGTCTGACCCGGGTGGCGACACGACGGAGGACGGCGACCCGACGCCGGACCACGCGGCGGCGGCGTCAGACGACGCCGTTCGTCATCAGCGGCCGGTTCGTGCGCGAGGGGGTCGCGCTGGTCCTGCTGTTCCTCGCCATCCTGAGCGTCATCGCGCTGTTCGCGCCAACCGCCGGCGCGATCGTCCAGCCCTGGCACGACCTGCTCGCCTCGCTGCTCGGGTGGGGGATCGCGTTCGCCGCGCCGCTGCTCGCCGGTTTTGCGGTGATGCTGTGGATGAAGACGATGCCGGCCGAGCGCTGGATGGCAGCCACGGGCGCCGCAGTGTTCGCGCTCGCGCTGCTCGGGATGTTCCACCTCGTGGGTGGGGGCGGTGGGATCGACGCCGAGGGACTGACAGCGATCGACCGCGGCGAGGGTGGGGGAGTGCTGGGCATGGGCGTCAGCGCCGTGCTCGAGGGCGCCCTCGGGACCGCGGGAGCGTGGGTTGTGCTGTTCCTCATGGCGATCGTCGGCCTGCTGCTGTACTTCAACATGACCATCGGTGACCTCATCGCGGCGTACCTCGCCGGCCGGGACGACCGTCGCGACGCCGAGGCGGAGGCCGCCCGACGCGCCGCGAAGCGGCCACGAACCGATGAGGCGCGCGGCCGTGCCGAACCGGCCACGGAGCGGGAGACACGGCCGGGCCTGATCGACCGAGTCCGGGACCGCCTGGCGGGCGGGACCGATGCGGACGACGAGCCGCCGGTCATCGTGCGTCGCGAGCGTCCCGCGCCGGCAGCGAACGGCAGTCCCCGCCCGGTTGCCACCCTGCCACCCGCGGTCGCGACCCCGGAAGCGACCAACGGCGACGATGCTCTGGCCAGTGAGGAGGAGGCGCACCTGACGGCCGCGGAGGCGGACGGTGGCTCCGACGCGGCGCTCGAGGCGGTCCAGCGCTCATGGGAGCTTCCGACGCTCGACATCCTCGCGGACGCGCCCGAGTCGAGCGCCGCGCAGATGGACCTGACCGCGAAGGGGCAGCGCATCCGCGAGACGTTGGCTCACTTCGGCATCGGCGTGAAGGTGGCCCGCATCCAGGAGGGCCCGGTCGTGACGCAGTACGCGCTCGACGTGGAGCCCGGCATCAAGCTCAGCAGAATCGAGGGGCTGTCAGACAATCTTGCCCTCGCGCTGGCGGCGCGCAGCATCCGGATCGAGGCGCCGATCCCCGGGGAGCCGTACGTCGGCGTCGAGATCCCCAACTCCGCCTTCGACCTGGTCACGCTCAAGGAGGTGCTCGCCAGCCGGGTGCACGCCGAGGTGGCCAAGAAGTCCAAGCTGGCGTTCGCCCTTGGCCAGGACGTGGCGGGGCAGCCATTCAGCGCGGACCTGTCGAAGATGCCGCACCTGCTCATCGCCGGCGCCACCGGATCGGGCAAGAGCGTGTGCGTCAACGCGCT
>DASTIE010000092.1:0-5151 GCA_035717865.1 Candidatus Limnocylindrales bacterium | reverse complement strand
ACGGGCAGCCGCGACGGCGTCCCGTTCGAGGGCGGCTCGTCCGACCGGATGCCACTGATCCTCGGCGAGGAGCGGCTCATCCCAGGCTTCGAGGCCCATGTCGTCGGGCTCAAGCCGGGCGAGTCGACCAGCTTCGACATCACGTTCCCCGAGGACTACCCCGAGGAGAGCCTGGCCGGCCAGACCGCGAAGTTCGACGTCGAGCTCAAGGAGCTGCGCGAGAAGATCGTGCCGCCGGAGGACGACGACTTCGCGAAGTCGCTCGGCCGGTTCGAGGACCTCGCGGGCCTCCGCTCCGAGATCAGGACCCGCCTGGAGCGCAACGCCCTCGATCGCGCGCGCCACGAGTTCGCGGACCGGATCATCGAGTACGCGACCGCGAACGCCAGCCTCGAGCTGCCGGACGTGCTGGTCGACCAGGAGGTCGAGATCATGCACGACGAGCTGCGCGGGTCCCTTGCGCGCCAGGGCATCGACGAGGCCGCCTACCTGAAGGTCTCCGGGAAGACCGATGCCGACCTCCACGCCGAGTTCCACCCGCGCGCCGAGAAGCGCGTCAAGGTCCTGCTGGTCCTGACGAAGATCGCGGAGGCCGAGGACCTCGAGGTCCCCGATCGGGACGTCGATGAGGAGGTCCGCAAGGCGCGTGCCCGCTACGGCAATGACCGCCGCACCATCTCGTACTTCGAATCGGAGCGGGGCCGGAGCTTCATCCGCTCCACGCTTCGTCGGAGCCGGCTCGTCGAGAAGCTCGTGGACGAGTGGCTGGCCGCGCATCCCGACCACCCGGCCCTGCCGCACGTCGAGGAGAGCGACGACATCGAGATGCGACCGGACGTCAGCGCGGAATCAGACCCCGTCGCCGTCCGCTGATCACCCCCAGCCCAGCCCAGCCCAGCCCCAAGCCCTCAGCCCCACAGGAGACGCCTCGAATGCTCGTGCCGATGGTCATCGAATCCTCCAGCCGGGGGGAGCGCGCCTACGACATCTACTCCCGCCTGTTGAAGGAGCGGATCATCTTCCTCGGCGACGTGATCGAGGATCACCTCGCCAACCTGATCATCGCCCAGCTGCTGTTCCTGGAATCCGAGGACCCGGAGAAGGACATCAGCCTCTACATCAACTCGCCGGGCGGCGTCGTGACCGCGGGCCTCGCCATCTACGACACCATGCAGTACCTGCGGGCGCCGGTCTCCACGATCTGCATTGGCCAGGCGGCCTCGATGGCATCCGTGCTGCTCGCGGCCGGCGCGCCCGGCAAGCGCTACGGCCTGCCCCACAGCCGGATTATGATCCACCAGGGCTCTGGCGGCTTCCGCGGCGCGCCGATGGACGCCCTGATCCAGATGAAGGAATGGGAGACTCTCGTTGACCTGAACCACCAGATTCTCGCGCGGCACACGGGCCAGCCACTCGACAAGGTGACCCGCGACACGGAGCGAGACCGGTTCATGAGCCCCGGTGAGGCAAAGGACTATGGCATCATCGATGCGGTTTACAACCTCGAGGGGACGTCGCTGATCGCCGCGGCCCACGACGCCGGGCTCTCCGGTGGCGAGGGTTCGAGCGTCACCGAGCCGGAGGAAGCGACGGAGGCGGACGGGACCGCACCGGCTCCCGAGGTCGAGAAAGAGAAGAAGTCGAAGTCCTGAACCGGGGATCCAGCCCCGGCCGGGCGTCGACCGGGATCGAGGGCAGCGGGTGAGCACGACGGGTGGGAGCAAGGGGACCAAGGTTCCGTATCGCTGCTCGTTCTGCGGCAAGAGCCAGGAGCAGGTCCGCAAGCTGATCGCGGGCCAGGGCGTCTATATCTGCGACGAGTGCATCAACCTCTGCCAGGAGATCATCGAGGAGGAGATGCTCGAGCAGCCGAAGACGAAGCCGGCTGCCGCGAAGCTCCCCAATCCTCGCCAGATCAAGTTCGCGCTCGACCAGTACGTGATCAGCCAGGAGAAGGCCAAGAAGGTCCTCTCCGTGGCCGTGTACAACCACTACAAGCGGGTGAACGCCGGTCACGCGGTCGACGAGGTCGAGCTCCAGAAGTCGAACGTGCTGCTCGTCGGGCCGACCGGCTCCGGCAAGACCCTGCTGGCGCAGACGCTGGCGCGCGTGCTGGACGTGCCCTTCTGCATCGCCGACGCGACCTCGCTCACGGAGGCGGGCTACGTCGGCGAGGACGTCGAGAACATCCTGCTGCGGCTCATCCAGGCTGCCGACTTCGACGTCGCCCGTGCCCAGCGCGGGATCATCTACATCGACGAGATCGACAAGATCGCGCGCAAGGCCGACAACCCGTCGATCACGCGCGACGTCTCCGGCGAGGGCGTGCAGCAGGCGCTGCTCAAGATCCTCGAGGGCACCGTCGCGAACGTGCCACCCCAGGGCGGCCGCAAGCATCCCCACCAGGATTTCATCCAGATCGACACCACGAACGTGCTGTTCATCTGCGGCGGGGCGTTCGACGGGCTCGAGAAGATCGTCGAGGAGCGGGTCGGGAAGCGGACGATCGGATTCGGGTCGGAGAACGCCGTCGTCGGCTCCATCGAGCGCGGCAGGATCCTCGAGAAGCTCATGCCGGAGGACCTCCTGAAGTTTGGGCTGATCCCCGAGTTCGTCGGCCGTCTGCCGGTCATCGTGACGTTGTCGGCGCTGACGGCAGAGGACCTCGTTCGCGTGCTGACTGAGCCCAAGAACGCCATCGCTCGCCAGTTCCAGCGGTTCCTCTCGCTGGACAAGGTGGAGCTGGTCTTCACGCCGGGAGCGCTGAAGGCTGCGGCGGACGTCGCGCTGGACCGGAAGACGGGGGCACGGGCGCTGCGATCGATCGTGGAGGAGGCGTTGCTCGAGGTGATGTACGACATCCCGGAGCGTGCCGACGTCCGCAAATGCATCATCACCGAGGAGACCATCCGCTCCGGCCGCCTGCCCCTCCTGCTCACGAAGACCGAGATGGAGAAGGGCGTCGACGAGACGAACTACGAGGAGTGGCTCGCCTCCCAGGCCACCGCGTAGCTCCCGTCCCCTCGGCCCGTCCCGCCCATCGCCTCTCGCCAATCGCCCATGCGCCCCACGGACCAGGTCCGCAGCCGGACCGCCGCGTCAGGCCGGCTTGGCCGACCGCTTCACGGCTGGTCTCGTGTGGTTCGTGCGTTGCTGTGGCTCCGCGCGACGGATGGGCCTCGGCGTCGGCGTTGGAACGGCGGGGTCGGAGCCGTCACCGACGAGGGACACGAAGACCTCCACAAGCTCGGGGTCGAACTGGATGCCGCGCTGGCGGCGGAGCTCCGCGATGGCCTCGGCGTGGGACATCGCGCGCTTGTACGGCCGCACGGAGATCATTGCCTCGTAGGCATCCGCGATTGCGACGATGCGCGAGCCGATCGGGATCTCCGCGCCGGCAAGGCCGTGCGGATAGCCGCGACCGTCGAACCACTCGTGGTGGTGCAGCACGATCTGGGCGGCGTCGCGGATGGAGCCCGCCTGCTCCAGCACGACCTGCCCGATCTTGGGGTGCTCCACGATCGAGCGCCATTCCGCCGCATCCAGCGCCGCCGGCTTCGAGAGGATCTCGTCGGGGATCGCGAGCTTGCCGAGGTCGTGCAGGAGGCTCGCCGTCTTGATGCGGTCGATGTCGCCCTCCGGCAGCCCGATCGCACGCCCGATGTCCGCCGCGAGATCCGCGATGAGCTGTGACGCGCCGCCGGCCCATCCCGGTCGATCGGCCAGGGCGCCGAGGAGGTGTCGATTCGAGGCGTCGGACGCGGCTCGCGCGATGACCGCCGCCTTCTCGCGCGCGACCGGATCGATCGTCGCCGACGTCAGCCTCGCCCCTTCATCGAGCGGCCGGAAGCGCTCCACCCGGTCGCGGCCGGTCTCCTTCGCCGCGTAGAGGGCGTTGTCCGCCTCGCCGAGGAGCTCGTCGACCTCCATGCTGCGCTCGCCGCCGGACCCAGTGACGCCAGCGCTGATCGCGACCTGGACCTGCAGCTCGCCGCTGGCGGTGGCGATCGTCACCGGCGTCCTGCCGAGGACCCGCCTGACGTTCTCGGCGCTCGCCACGCCGCCGTCGAGGTCGGTCTCCGGCATGACCAGCAGGAACTCCTCGCCGCCGTAGCGACCCATGCTGTCGACCGCCCGGATGCTGTCCTTCAGCACGGTTGCCACGTGGCGCAGAACCTCGTCGCCGATCGCGTGACCGTGGGTGTCGTTGACGCGCTTGAAGTTGTCGATGTCGAAGAGCGCGACGGCAAGGGGTCGGCGGTAGCGATTGGCGCGCTCGACCTCCGCGGCGAGCGTGCGCAGCGTGGCCATCCGGTTGAGCAGCCGCGTCTGGGGATCCGTCGTGGCAAGGGCCTCGACGTCGGAGATCCGCCGCGCAAGCCCCTCGAGCGACTTCCGAAGCACCCTGTCCGGGTAGCGAACCGCCTCGACGCTCGATGCGAGGCCCGCGTGCGCGAGCTGATCCGCGACCTTCGCGAGGATCCGCGCCCGCCGCCGCCCGACGAGGTAGGAGAACGTCAGCGCGCCGAGGACGAAGCCGATTGCGAAGAGGGCGAGACCCGACTCATTCGTGTTCAGCGGCAGCGTGCAACCCTCGTTTCCCCTGTTGGTGCGCTTCAGCACCGAACGCTACGAAACGAGGGGGTCCCGGGAGGAGCACCCAAAGGTCCCATGCGTCCGCCCCGGTGTACACTCCGCGCCTCACGGCAACGACCGAGAGGAGTAGCGCCCAAAGGGCCACGGAGCGAGCGCGGGACGGTGCGAGCCGCGCAGGCACCCAAGGCGTGAACGTCACTCGCGAGCCATGCGGCCGGCGCCCGATAGCGCGCCATCGAGGAGGCCCCCGTGCCGGCAGCGCCGGACCGGGACGCGATGAGCGACCCGGCGGGACCTCGAACCAGCAGGTGGTACCACGACCCCGTTCGTCCGCTGGACGACCGGGGCTTTTCATTCCTGCCGGGGAATGGGCGAGGACGGATGCGAGGCGGGCGGACGATGACAGGCGAGCGAGGACGATGACGGAGCAGGGCAGGGACTTGCCGAAGGCCTACGTGCCGGCGGACTTCGAGGGCGCGATCTACGAGCGCTGGCTCGAGGCGGACGTCTTCGCGCCGGACGGGGCAGGTGCGCGACCCGACCCGAGCCTGCCGC
>DASTIE010000091.1:0-9957 GCA_035717865.1 Candidatus Limnocylindrales bacterium | reverse complement strand
AGGCGTTCGCCGGGCCCTTAGGCCCTTCCTAGTCCCGAAAATGACCATGGATCGTGCAGCCGAGGACATCGCGCCCCTGCGGTGGGGCTCAGTCAGGGTGATGCCACGAGGCGCGCCAACTCCTTTGGATCGTCCACGGGCCGCAGGCCGCGGCGTGCGATCACCTCGTAGACGCCCTCGCGGTCCTCGTGGCAGAGGAGGACGATCACCTCCGGCTTTGCGCCACCCTCGGTGCGGTCCAGCTCGCCGGAGACCGCCGTCGGTTCGTCGACGTAGAGCGGAATCTCGCCGGTCCAGCCGCCCTCGGCAGCGCCGCCGCGAATCTCGCCCAGCACCGACTCGCGAGTGCGGCCGCGGAGGTAGTGGAGCATCTCCTTCTGGACGAGCCGGTCCGTCCGCGATGCGACCAGCCGGCCCACGCCACGCAGCGTGTCGTCCGGGCGGTCGCCGGCCAGCCCGACGATGAAGGTCACCATCGCCCGACCGCCCTTGCCGTCGCCCTCGCCGCGTCCGACCGTCGCGGCGATCGCCTCGGCGACGTCCACCAGGACCCCGACCCCGGCCTCGTTGTGGGCGAAGTCGACGACCACCACCCGGGATGCGTCCCGGAACACGTTGAGGCGCCCACGGGAGTCCTCCGTCGTCGGGAGGAAGGAGCGGAGCCCCGCGCCGACCTGGGCGAGCGTCGCGCCCATCGCCCGCGCCGCGCCGGAGGCCGCCAGCGCATTTGCGACGTTGTGCCGCGCGATCCCGCCCAGCGCGACCGGCACTTCGGCGAGATTCGCCAACGGCCGCCAGCGGTCACCCTCGGCCTCGCCGAGCACGCCCTCGCGCACGAGGTACGCCCGCCCGCCGCCGCGCAGGTGCCGCCGGACCCGGGCAGATCGATCGCCGTCCATCGTGAAGAATGCCACCTTGGCCTTGATCTTCCGCGCCACCGCGGCGACGTGTCGTTCGTCGGCGTTCAGCACCACCCAGCCCGAGGGCTTCGTGATCCGGGCAATCGTCGACTTGACCTCGGCGAGCTCCGGGAGCGTGTGGATGCCCTGGAGGTCGAGGTGGTCCGACGAGACATTCGTGACGACGCTTGCCTCGTTCGACTCGTATCCGATGCCGCGCAGCAGGATCCCGCCGCGGGCCGTCTCGAGGACCGCGATGTCGACGTCGTCGCGGGTCAGGACCTGGCGCGCCCCGCCGAACCCGGTCCAGTCGCCCTGCTCGACCATCTCGCCGTTGACGACGATCCCGTCGGACGTCGTCAGCCCGACGCGCTTCCCGGCCTCGCGCAGGATGTGCCCTGTCAGCCGGGTGGTGGTCGTCTTGCCGTTCGTGCCGCTGATCGAGACGATCGGCAGCCGCCGATCCCTGTCGCGGATGTACGCGGGGGCGGCGCCATGGGCGTCCTCGATCCGCGCGGTGACCCGGGCGAGCAGCCGCTGCCGGCCGCGCCCTGGCGCGACCGCTCCCACGGGCGGGACCTCGCGCTCGACCAGCGCCAGCGCGGCCTCGGCGATCGCCTTCGCTCGATCCTCCTCCGCCCACGGCCAGGTGACGATCCAGTGCCCGGGATCGGACGAGCGATGGACGACGACCGGGCCCGTCGCGCCATCGGGGTGCTCGCGCCGAAGCCGGCGAATCCAGGCGACCAGGGCCGCGATGCGCGACGGGAACAGGCTAGCGGGGACCGCCTCGGCGAGGCGCACGAGCATGTGCGGCTCGGGGTCGCGGCGCCCGTACCAGGTGCGCCGTCGCCCGAGCGCGACCTCGACCTTCACGACCGGCTCGAGCCGGTAGAGGTTCGGTCCCTCGAGCAGGCGGATCTCGATCAGGCGCACGAGGGCGAGGGTAGCAACGGGCGTCGCTCCCGCGGCCAGCCTCGGCCGGTCCATGACATTCCTTCGTAGACTGCCGCCGTGACCCTCATAGAAGCACCGGGCTCCCTCGTGACCGAGCAGGAGCTCGCGGCCATCCGCCAGACCGTCGAGGGCGGGCTGGAGGCCTTCCTGGCGGACCTCGAGCGGCTGTGCTCGATCGACTGCGGGAGCTACACACCTGCCGGCGTCAACGAGGTCGCTCTGTGGGTCGCCGCCGAACTCGAATCGATGGGCGCCACCGTCGATCGCCGGCCGGACCCGGCGGGACGCTTCGGCGACACGGTGATCGGGACGTTCGAAGGTCGGTCGGGTGCCGGCCCGCGGATCCTGCTGATCGGCCACATGGACACGGTCTTCGAAGAGGGCACCGTCGCGAAACGGCCGTTCCGGATCGACGACGGCACCAACATATCGAACGGCCGCCCCGGCAGGATTGCGCGGGGTCCAGGCGTGTCCGACATGAAGGCCGGCCTGCTGGCCGGACTCCGGGCCCTCGCGGTGCTGCGGGAGCTCGGCGGCGGGTCCCTCGACAACATGCCGTTCGAGCGGATCACGTTCATCGCCAACCCCGACGAGGAGATCGGCTCGCCGAGCTCGACGCCGCACATCGTCGAGAAGGCCCGCGAAGCCGACGCGGCGTTCGTGCTGGAGTGCGCCCGCGCGACCGGCGAGTTCGTGTCCGAGCGCAAGGGCATCGCCGACCTGCGGATCCGCGTCTTCGGGAAGGCGGCCCACGCAGGGGTCGAGCCGGAGAAGGGGCGCAGCGCGATCCTCGCGGCCTCCGATCTCGTTCGGGGGATCCACGCGCTCAACGGCCGCTGGCCGGAGGTCACCGCGAACGTGGGCGTGTTCCGGGCCGGCACCCGCCCGAACATCGTCTGCGACGAGGCGGAGCTGCATGTGGACGTCCGAGCCACCACGGCCGCCAACCTCGAGAACGCGCTGGTCGCGATCCGGGAGCTCGCCGTCGATCCCTCCGTCCCGGGGTGCACGACGGACATCGAGACGATGGCCGGCTGGCCGCCGATGGAGAAGCTCGAGCGCTCGGGGCGCCTCGCCGACCACACCATCGAGCTGGCGCGCCGGCTGGGGTTCGAGACAGAGGACGTCGCGACCGGCGGCGCGTCGGACGCGAACACGACGTCCGGCATGGGCGTCCCGACGATCGACGGACTGGGGCCGATCGGCGGCATGGACCACTCGCCGGACGAGTACCTCGAGGTCGACTCGATCGTGCCCCGGACCGCCCTCCTGGCCGCGTTGCTGCTCGAGGTCGGGCGCGACCCGGTCGTCGCGTCGTGGCGGACCGCGCCGGCATCGTGAGGCCGGCAGGCCGGCGGCAAGCCCCGTGAGCGGGCGCCGAATCTCCAGCGGCGGGCCGTGGGAGGCGCGCTACGGGTACTCGCGGGTCGCGGCCGCGGGTGACTCGGCCTACGTCGCGGGCACCACCGACGCCGGTCCGGACGGCCGCTCGCTCCACCCGGGCGATCCCGCGGCGCAGGCGCGAGCGATCCTCGCGATCATCGAGCGGGCGCTCGGCGAGGCCGGGTTCTCGATGGTCGACGTCGTGCGGACGCGGATGTACGTGACGGACCGCGGCAACATAGCGCCGGTCGCGGAGGTCCACGGCGAGGTGTTCCGCGAGGTTCGGCCGGCGTCGACGGCGCTCGTGGTCGAGGCACTGATCGAGCCGTCGCTGCTCGTCGAGATCGAGGCCGACGCCCACCGGGGCTGATCCGTGACGGCGCCTTCAGCGGCTAGGGGAGCGCGGCGATCCCGAGGGCCCTGGCGCCCGCCACGATCCCGGCGGCGAGCACGAGGCCGAGGAGCAGGCTTCGACGCATCGCCACGACCGCGACGCACAGCCCGACGGCCAGCCACTCGATCCCGACGTGGAACGCCGGCCGGTCCGCCGCGTCCCGAACCACGAGGGTGTTGACCGCCGCGAGCGCCGCCAGGACCGACGGTCCGACCAGACGGAGGTACAGCCGCAGCTGCTCCGGGAGGCGCTCGAAGCCCGGCGCAAGGAGCGGGATCGCGCGGAACGGGTACGTCACGAGGCCCATCAGGGCGGCGAGCAGGACGAGGTCGGTCGTCACCGGTCCCGTTCTCGTCGTGGTGCTGCCGGATCGTCGTGGGCGTGCCCGGGCCGCTGCGGGAAGTAGCCCTCCGCGTGGGTGTGGCCGTCGTGGTGGTCGTGTTCCGGCTCCGGTCCGTAGGCGAGCTGGCCTTCGCGACCGTGCTCGGCGGCGCTCGGCCGGAGGGCCATGCCGACCAGCGGCGCAAGCACGCCCCCGGCGATGATCCCCGCGGCCGGATCCCAGGCCAGCCCGACCGCGACGGCGATGACGGCCCCCGTGACGGCCGCGACGAGCTCCCGCCGCCCCGTGACGAGGCCGACTGCCAGCCCACCCATAGCCGCCGGAAAGATGACGTCCAGCCCGAAGCGCGACGGCTCCGGGATGCTGCCGCCGATGGTCACGCCCACGAGCGTTGCGATGTTCCACGGGATGAACGTGCTCACGAACGCGCCGGTCAGGTAGCCCCGAACGTCACCTCGCCCGATCCTCCGGAAATGCGCGATGGCGAGCGCGAACGCCTCGTCCGTCAGGAGATGCGCAAGCGCCGCACGCACCCAGCGCGGGCGGTCGGTCAGGTACGGCGCGAGGGCCGCCGCGTACAGCAGGTGGCGGGCGTTCAGGAATGCCGTGAGGGCGACGATCGCCGCGATCGAGAACCCCCCGGCCACGTAGCCGACCGCCGCGAACTGCGCGGCGCCCGCGAACACGAGGACGGACATCGCGCCGGCATCGATGGGCGAGAACGCCGCCTCGCGAGCCGACAGGCCGTATACCAGCCCGAAGCCCGCCGCAGACACCATGATCCCGAGCGAGTCCCTGAGCAGCCGCCGCCGCGACTCGCCGACCTCCATCAGGCGTGGGCTCGCGGCGGTGGCCGTCTGCGCAACTCGCTCTCTGGGCTGGCCGCTGACGGCCGCGTCGGTCACTGGGTCACGATAACCGATGAACTGCCTGGCAAGGGTTACGACCCGGGGTCAAGGGCCCGGCTGCCGCAGCCCCGGGGGTGCCTACCTGAGGAACGTCTTCGCGCAGGTCCCGTCGCAGACGACGTACACGGCGTGGAGGTCGCGGGCGTAGCCGGCAACGTGAAGGAAGCCCTTGCACCCTGCGGTCGGGCACTTCCAGGTCCACCAGCGGTCGCGCTGGTCGACGGGCGTCGACTCGGCGCCGAGCTTGTCCGCGAGCCCCTCGCGGGACGCGACGAGCGCGGCGATCGCGGCCGCGCGCTCGGACTCGGTCTCGCTCGAGTAGGGGTAGTTCTGGCCGACGTTCGAGGTCATGGTCGTCTCCGGTCGGTCAAGGTCGGGGGGCTGTCCGGCGCCAGAGATGGAGATCCGGTGACGGCTTCGTGTGAGCGCGGCGCGTCACCGGTGCCGCGGAGTATCGCACATGGCTCCAGCGCGTCCACCCGGACGATCGGAGTGGCCAATCTAGCGTCAGTCGATCGCCGCGACGGTCGCGGGCCCGGCGAGGTAGTGCTCGTGGCGCCGCAGGAAGAGGAGCGGCACGACGGCCAGCACGAGCAGGACGAGCGATGCCACGAAGATGCCGTCGAGCCCCAGCGCCGTGGCGGCGCCGCCCGCGATCAGCGAGCCGCCGATCTGGCCCAGGCCGAGGAACACGCTGTACAGGCCCATGATCGCGCCGCGATCCTCGGGGTACGCCTCGGTCACGTCCGCGAGCAGCCCGATCGCCGCCGGCGTCGCACCCGCGAGCACGAACAGCCCGGCGACGGCGAGCGCACCGAGGACGAGCAGCACGGCCGTCGGCAGCGACGAGCTGTGGTTGATCCCGACCGCCGCGACCACCAGAAGCGCCCCGCCACCGACTCCGTACAGGATGATCGTCGTGCGCCGCAGGTTCTTGAACCGGCTGCCCCAGTACAGGAGGCCGGCGAAGAACAGCAGGCCCGCGACCGCCAGCCCGACGCTGATCTGCTCCGGACGGAAACCGCCCATGAGCAGCTGGTCGGAGAACTTCGGGTCCGGCGTGCGCACGAGCTGGAAGATCGTCTGGGTGGTGAACAGGCCGAGCACGGCGTTGATCGCGACCCAGGTGGGGGCCAGGAGCCAGACGTGGCTCCGGCCGAGGATGGCGCGATACCTGGAGAGATCCACCAGCGGGGCCTTCGGGCGCGAGGCGGGGTTCGGGTCGGTGCCGCCGCTCGTGCCCGTGTCGACACGGAGGTGCGCCGCCTGGAGCGACGGCTCGAGGTTGCGATCGACGCCCCAGCGGTAGATCGACAGCGAGACCATGTAGAGCACGCCGTTCACGAGGAACCCAGTGGTGCCGAGGACGGCGAACAGCGGCCCGGCGACGGCGAAGCCGGCGAGCAGACCGGCCAGCGTTGCTGCCTCGAAGCGCGCGACGGCCTTCCCGCGCAGGCCCTCGTCCATGGCGGTCGCGACCGCGATGAACCCGAGGATCGAGGGGATGCTCGCCGCCGTGGCGGCGCCCTCGAGCAGCCGCGTCCCGAGGATGAGCGGCACGTTGACCGTGGCCCACGTGATGATGACCGCGACGAGCCCGAAGAACGGGCCCCACTGCATGATCTGCCAGTGGCCGCGCCGGTCGGACAGCACGCCGAACACCGGCGACAGGATCAGCTCCGAGGCGTAGAACGCGGCCGCGATCAGCCCGAAGGTGAAGGCGTCCGGGACGGGCGACTGCGGCAGCCCGATCAGCTGGTCCAGGACGCCGTGGTGCTTGTCGAACTCGGCCAGGTAGTACGTCAGCATCGCGCCGGTGAGCCCGGTGCTGAAGCGCAGCGTGAAGGTGCCGGCCAGCACGGCCCACAGGGAACGATCCATGGGGGGCAAGCCTAGCGGGCGTCGCCGCCGTGTCGCGCGCGCCGACGCGGACCGCCGCGGGGACGGCCACGTGGCGCCGCGGAGGCGCGATTCGCCGCTCCCTCGCCCCGTATCATCCCCCGAACGCCTGGCAGCGCAGAGGGAGGACTCGCCGTGGGCCGCGTCGCCATCGTCACCGACTCCGCCTCCGACTTCGATCCAGCGAGGGCCGCCTCGCTTGGCATCACGATCGTGCCGCTCGTGGTGACCTTCGGGCAGGAGACCTTCTCCGCGGGGGAGAACCTCTCGCACGACGAGTTCTGGACGAAGATGAAGACCCCCGGCACGCCCTTCCCGACGACCGCGGCGTGCAGCCCCGGCACGTTCCAGACGGCCTATCAGGCCGCGTTCGATGCAGGCGCCGAGGGCGTCGTCTCGATCCACGTCGCCGACACCCTCTCCGGCACGCTCAAGTCCGCGCAGGTCGCGCGGGCGTCCTTCCCGAACCGCGACATTCGCATCGTCGACTCGATGTCCGCCTCGATGGGCGAGGGCATGCTCGCCGAGATCGGCGTTCGGATGTCGAACGAGGGCGCCTCGGCGGCCGACATCGCGACCACGCTCGAGGCGCGCCGCGCGGACCTGCAGGTCTACCTCGCGCTGGAGACGCTCGAGTACCTGAAGCGCGGCGGACGGATCAGCGGCGCGCAGGCGGCGATCGGCACGCTCCTCTCGGTGAAGCCGATCATCGAGATCAAGGAGGGCAAGGTCGAGACGACCGAGCGGGTGCGGACGCGCGGCAAGGCGCGCGAGCGGCTGGTGGAGCTGCTCACCGCGCGCCCGATCGAGCGCCTGTCGATCCTCCACACCACGGAAGCCGACGTCGAGGAGTTCGCGGACGTCATCACGAAGCGCGCCGGCCTCTCCGCCGACCAGGTGACGATCGACCTCGTCGGCCCATCGGTTGGCCCGCACCTGGGCCCGGGCTGCGTCGGAGGCGTGGCGCTCCACACGGCGAGCTGACTCGCGTCTGTTCCAGACGTCCGCCCGGGGAACGTTCGCCACGACGTCTGACGCAACGGCGCCCTTGCAAGCCGAGCGTTGCGGCAAGGTTGCGAGACGGTACCAACGGCACGCCTTTTCGAGCCCTTTCGCTGGTAGACTCCGACAACCGCTTTGGCGACGCTTCGATCGGGCCGCTCCGGCCGCCCGCGTTCCACGGCCGCCGCCGCAATCGACCGAATCAGCGAGGGAACAGCCACTTCCATGACGACCGAGAAGGTTGCCGCCGAGATCAACCCATGGGCAGTTGCCCAGCAGCAGTTCGACCTCGCGGCCGAGAAGCTGAACCTCGACGAGGGCATGCGCCGCGTCCTCCGCGAGCCGCGCCGTGAGCTGACCGTCCACTTCCCCGTGAAGATGGACGACGGGTCCGTCCAGGTCTTCACCGGCTACCGCGTCCAGCACAACCTGGGCCGGGGTCCCGCGAAGGGCGGCATCCGCTACCACCAGGACGTCAGCCTCGACGAGGTCAAGGCCCTCGCGATGTGGATGACCTGGAAGTGCGCGGTCGTGGGCATCCCGTACGGCGGTGGCAAGGGTGGCGTGATCGTCGATCCCAAGAAGCTCTCGAAGAAGGAGCTGGAGGCCCTCAGCCGCCGGTTCTTCACCGAGATCGAGATCCTCGTCGGGCCGGAGAAGGACATCCCGGCCCCGGACGTCAACACGAACGCCCAGGTCATGGCCTGGTTCATGGACACGTACTCGATGCACGCGGGCTACACGGTCCCGGGCGTCGTCACCGGCAAGCCGATCTCGCTCGGCGGCTCGGAGGGTCGCAACGAAGCGACCGCGCGCGGCACGGTCTTCTGCATCGTGGAGGCCTCGCGTCACCTGGGCATCGAGCTCAACAAGGCCAACGTTGCGATCCAGGGCTTCGGCAACGCCGGCTCGATCGCCGCGCAGCTGATGGACGCCGAGGGCGCCACGATCGTCGCGGTCTCCGACTCGACCGGCGGCATCCACGACCCGAACGGCCTCGACATCAAGCGCGTCATCCAGTGGAAGCAGGAGCACGGCACGGTGCAGGGCTTCCGGGGGGCGAAGGACGTCAGCAACGCCGAGGTGCTGGAGGTCGACTGCGACATCCTCATCCCGGCGGCACTCGAGAACCAGATCACGGCCCGGAACGCGGGCAACGTGAAGGCGCGCCTGATCGCCGAGGCCGCGAACGGCCCGACGACTCCGGAGGCGGACGAGATCCTCTGGAAGGCCGGGAAGTTCATGATCCCGGACATCCTGTGCAACGCCGGCGGCGTGACCGTCAGCTACTTCGAGTGGGTCCAGGACCTGAACCGCGACCACTGGTCGGAGGCGGTCGTCAACGAGAAGCTCCGCGGAATCATGGTCAAGGCGTTCCAGGAGACCCTCGCAATTGCGCGCCGCGAGCAGATCTACATGCGGACCGCCGCGTACCTGCTCGCCGTCGAGCGCGTGGCCGACGCCACCCAGATGCGCGGGCTCTACCCGTAGGTCCATCTCGAATCTCCGTTCGAAGCCCCGGCGTCCAGCCGGGGCTTTCGATTCCTCGCCTGCTACGATCCGCCCGTGCTTGATCACGAAGAGAAGTTCCTCTTCAAGGAGGAGATCCTCACGCTCGCGACGTCGCTCGGCGAGCCCGGGGCGCTGGACAACGTCGAGGACCTCCTGACGGACGTCATCACGTCGCCGCGCTTCGATTCGGAGGTGTTCACCCTGGAGCGGAGCCTCCAGGTGATGCTCGGCGGCCGGGCGGGGACGACGCTGGTCGGCCTGCTCACGGTGGCGCCCGAGGTCTTCGACGAGGTCGCGGAGGTGCGAATCCCACCGGAGGTGCACGAGCGCCTGGTGGCGTGGCGCGCGCGCTTCGGCCTCGCAATCGACAACGCCCTGAACTTCCTCAACAACCCCGACGGCATCCAGGGTCACAACTTCGCGACCCAGATCGCGCACGTCGAGGACCGGCGCGTGCTCCAGGGGCGCCTGACGCTCGTCCGCTACAACAATGAGCCGCAGTTCTTCGTGGCAGACGCGGCGGTGTTCCTGGGCCTCGTCGCGGACATCATGGACAGGCTCGGGCCGTACCTCGAGTCCGAGGCCGTGGACGCCGACACGATCACCCGTCTCCGCGACGGCGTCGCGCTGATCGAGCGCAAGACGAGCGCGCGAGCCTGA
>DASTIE010000090.1:0-3630 GCA_035717865.1 Candidatus Limnocylindrales bacterium | reverse complement strand
ATGCTCGCCGCTGACGCCTTCGACGTAGCCGGTGCGCTCATCGGCGAGGCCCAGGAAGGGGCAGATGTGCTCCGGGCGCTGGGCAAGCGTCGCGAACAGCGCGCGACGCTCGGCCTCGCGCGCCGCTTCGGCGGCCGCCTCCTCCTCGCGCCTGCGTCGTCCGAACACTGGCCCTCCTCGGGATGGTGCCCCGCCGATCCGCGCGGCCCGGTCGAGAGTCTAGCGCGGCGGCCTCGCCAGGCACCACGAGCCGGCGGGTGGAACCGGATGGTACGAACGCGCCATTGTTGACAGGACGCGCCGCCCGCTAGTCTCGCCTCAGCCGAGCACGTGCACCGCGAGCGGAGGCCGACTCCCGATGGCGCTGAACCCGATCGAGGGGGCTGACGAGCGCCGACCGATCCCCCGATCCGGTCGCATCCGGCGGTGCTCCGTGCGGTACGTCAGCATCCTGCCGGGGGATCCGGCGACGGTCCAGGTCGACTGCCTGCTCGGCGGTCCGGAGCATCCGCTTCCGCTGGGCACCATGGACGAGGCCCGCCCCGTGTGCAACGCGTGCACCGCTCGCTCCGTGTGGCGCGACGACGAGGAGTAGGTCCCTGGAGAGCGGCCTGTAAGCCGAGTTCTGTCGTGAGCCGATGTCTCCATCGGTCACGGACGGCCATCCATCTGAGCGACCTACCCGGGAGCTGAGCGAGCCGCCTCGGCGCTCCCCTATTCGGTCTTGCTCCGGCCAGAGCTTGCCGCGTTTCACTCCCCGGCAGGCCGGGGCATCGTCACTGTGGCGCTGGTCCTCGCCTCACGGCGGACGGGCGTTACCCGCTGGCCTGCTCTATGGAGCTCGGACTTTCCTCGGACGCGGCCTTTCGACCGATGCGCCCGCGGCCGTCCGGCCGCCTCCAGGGATCGCCATTGTAGCCGACTCGAACGCCCGTTCGGAATCAGCGAACGTTCAGGCGGACGGTCCGTCGATGGCCAGGTTGCTGAGCCGATCGGCGTCCTTGTTCAGCTCGCGCGGCACGTGGCCGACGGTGTAGCCGTCAAACGAGCGGAGGAGCGCCATGACCGCGGCGTGGATCGGCTTCAGGTCCGGGTGCTTGACGCGATAGACCCCCGTGATCTGGCGGGCGACCAGCTGCGAGTCCATGCGCAGGTCGACGTAGGTCGCGCCCAGGCGGCGCGCCTCCTCGAGCGCGAGGCGGACGGCCGTCCACTCAGCCACGTTGTTCGTGGCGTGACCCAGCGGCTCGGCGATCTCGGCGACGACCGCGCCGTCCGCGTCGCGAAGGATGGCGCCCGCGCCGGACGGGCCGGGGTTGCCTCGGGCGGCGCCGTCGGTGTGGATGAGCAGCCTCAAGGCAGGTTGGCTCGACCGATCTCGGAGGCGACCTCGAAGATGGCGCCCGTGACGTTGATCCCGCGCGGGCAGGCCTCGACGCAGTTGAAGACCGTGCGGCATCGCCACACGCCGTCGGGATCGGCCATGATCTCGAGCCGCTCCTGCTTGGCGCGGTCGCGCGAGTCGACGATGAACCGATGCGCGTTCACGATCGCGGCCGGGCCGACGTACTTCTGGTCGGCCCAGAAGACGGGGCAGGCCGTGGTGCAGGCCGCGCACAGGATGCACCGGCTCGTGTCCTCGAACCGCTCCCGGTCCTCGGGCGACTGCCGCCGCTCGCGCCCGTCGGCCGGCACGTCGCCGTTGACGAGCCAGGGCTTGACGGACCGGTACGAGTCCCAGAAGGGCTCCATGTCGACCAGGAGGTCCTTGACGACCGGCAGGCCGCGGATGGCCTCGACCGTGATGCGTGTCCCCGCGTCGCGGATGAGCATCTCGCAGGCGAGGCGGTTGCGGCCGTTGATCACCATCGCATCGGATCCGCACACGCCGTGGGCGCAGGACCGGCGGAAGGTGAGCGTCCCGTCCTGGTACCACTTCACCTGGTGGAGGACGTCAAGCACGCGGTCCGTGGGCTCGGCCGCGACCTGGTACTCCTCCCAGTGCGGCTCGTCGTCGATCTCAGGGTTGTAGCGGCGGATGCGAAGCGTCACGTCCATCGGTCTGTCAGTACGTTCGGGGCTTGGGCTGGAATTCGGTGATCGTCACCGGCCGGTAGGACAGGGTCGTCTCGCCGGATGCGGAGCGGCAAGCGAAGGTGTGCTTCAGCCAGTCGACGTCGTCGCGCTCGGGGAAGTCCTCGCGCGCGTGGCCACCACGGGTCTCCTTGCGCGCCAACGCCGACGCGACGGTGGCCTCGGCATTGTCGAGGAGGAACCCGAGCTCGAGCGCCTCGCCGAGATCGGTGTTGTAGCGGCAGCCCTTGTCGTCCACGTGGAGATGGCGCGCTCGCTCGCGCAGGCCGGCGATGTCGTCGCGGGCCTCGCTCAGCAGCGTCTCGGTGCGATAGACGCCGCACTTCGTGAACATCAGCTCCTGCAGCTCGGTGCGGATGGCGGCGGGTCGCTCACCCTCGGCCCCGGCCAGAAGGTCGGCGACCGCGGCCTGGGTCGACATCTCGGCCGCGAGGTCGACGGCCGGGGCCGGAAGGTCGGCCAGGTCGGCGGCCATTCGCTTCCCCGCCCGGCGCCCAAAGACCAGGAGGTCGAGCAGCGAGTTCGTGCCCAGCCGGTTCGCGCCGTGGACGCTGACACACGCGCATTCGCCGGCGGCATAGAAGCCGGGGACGATGCCGTCGCCCGCATCGGCCCGAACCCGGCCGTCGACGTCGGTCGGCAGGCCGCCCATGGCGTAGTGGGCGGTCGGCTGGATCGGAACGAGGTCGTGAAGCGGGTCGAGCCCGAAGTACGTGCGGATGAAGCCGGTCATGTCGGGCAGCTTCCGCTCCAAGACCTCGGCGCCCAGATGACGCACGTCGAGGTGGACGTAGTCCTGGCCGCCGATCCCGCGTCCCTCGGCGATCTCGAGGTAGATCGAGCGCGACACGACGTCGCGGCTGGCTAGGTCCTTGAGGGTCGGCGCATAGCGCTCCATGAAGCGCTCGCCCTGGTCGTTGAGGAGGACTCCGCCCTCCCCGCGCATCGCCTCCGAAAGGAGGAACCCGAGCTTGTACATGCCGGTGGGGTGGAACTGGTAGAACTCCATGTCCTCCAGCGGCAGCCCGCGCCGATACGCGACCGCTGTGCCGTCGCCGGTCAGGGTGTGGGCGTTCGAGGTGACCTTGAAGACCTTCCCGTAGCCGCCGGTGGCGAAGAGGACGGCGCGAGCGCGAAAGGCGTGGAGCTCGGTCGTGGCCGTCTCGAGCGCGATGACTCCGGCGACCCGGCCGCCGGGACCGTCCGGAAGGGAGAGGTCCAGGACCTGGTACTCGTCGAAGAACATCACCTCGCGGGCGATGCACTGCTGGAAGAGGGTCTGGAGGATGGCGTGCCCCGTCCGGTCGGCGGCGAAGCAGCTGCGACGGACCGGACCCTCACCGTAGTTGCGCGTGTGACCGCCGAATCGGCGCTGGTTGATGAGCCCGTCATCGGTCCGGTCGAAGGGGAGGCCCAGGTGCTCGAGGTTGATGATCGTTTCCGGCGCGTCGCGGCACATGACCTCCGCCGCGTCCTGGTCGACGAGGTAGTCGCCGCCCTTGACCGTGTCGAACCAGTGCCACTCCCAGTGGTCCT
>DASTIE010000089.1:0-5172 GCA_035717865.1 Candidatus Limnocylindrales bacterium | reverse complement strand
TCATCGTCGGCGGGGCCTCCGCGTACCCGCGCCTCTGGGACTTCGAGCGGATGGCCGCCATCGCCCACGGCGTCGGCGCGCTGTTGCTGGTGGACATGGCCCACGTCGCGGGCCTCGTTGCGGCGGGCGTCCACCCGAGCCCGTTCCCGCACGCGGACATCGTCACCACCACGACCCACAAGACGCTCCGCGGCGGCCGCGGCGGCCTGATCTTCTCCCGCGAGAACCTGCCCGACGCGGTCGACCCGGCCGACTTCCCGATGGTCAAGACGACGCTTGCCGCGCAGATCGACAAGTCGGTCTTCCCGGGCGTGCAGGGCGGCCCGCTGATGCATGTGATCGCGGGCAAGGCCGTCGGGCTGCTGCTCGCCGCGGGCGAGGATTTCCGGCGGGACCAGCAGCGCACGATCGAGAACGCGGCGGAGCTGGCCGAGGGCCTCGCCGAGCGCGGGGCGCGGATCGTCTCCGGCGGGACGGATAACCACCTGCTCCTGGTGGACGTGACCCCGCTGGGCGTCACGGGCAAGGAGGCCGAGCACCTCCTCGACGAGATCGGGATCACCGTGAACAAGAACGCCATCCCGTTCGACGAGCTGCCGCCGAACACGGCGTCCGGGATCCGCCTCGGGACGCCCGCGACGACGACGCGCGGCTTCGGGCCCGACGAGATGCGGGCGATCGCCCGGATCATCTCCGACGCGATCGCCCGCCGCGACGATCCCGGATCCAGGTCGGCGCTCGCCGGCGAGGTCGCGCAGATCGTGGGCCGCTTTCCGGTGCCGGGCCTGTTCGGTGAGGCCGCCGGGTGACCTTCGCGGCCTCCGCAGCCCCGGCCGTCCCGTTCATCCTCATCGCCTTCGTCCTCGCGGCGCTGGTCGCGCTGGTGGCGACGCCGCTGATCCGGCGGCTCGTGCACGACCTGGCGATCCTGGATCATCCGGATTCGCGCAAGAAGCACGGCTCCCCGACGGCACGCGGCGGGGGCGTGGCGGTGGCGATCGCCTTCCTGGTCGTCGGCGGCGGCCTGGTGCTGTTCCGGGATTCCATTGCCGGCATGCCGGTTCTCCGCGGCGTCACGCTGATGAACCTGGTCGGGCTGTTCGGCGGCGCGGTGCTGGCCGTCGTCATCGGGGCCCTCGACGACCGCTTCGACCTGCGCGCGCGGTGGCAGTTCCTGGGCCAGCTGGCCCTCGCCGGCCTCGCCGTCGTCTCGGGGATCGTCATCGAGGACGTCGGCAACCCGTTCGGGCCGCGCAACATCGACTTCCCGACGGCGGTCGGGATCGCCTTCACGGTCGTGTGGATCATCGGGATGATCAACAGCCTCAACTTCATCGACGGGCTGGACGGCCTGTCGACCGGCATTGCCCTCATCGCGGCAGTCGTCCTGGGTTTGCTGAGCCTGACCGTGCCGGTGAACCAGCCGCTCGTCGCGGTGCTGTGCTTCGCGCTCGCCGGCGGGCTCCTCGGGTTCCTGCGCTGGAACTTCCACCCGGCGTCGATCTTCCAGGGGACCGCGGGCGTGATGTTCATGGGCTATGCGCTGGCCGTGCTCTCGATCCTCGGGTCCGCGAAGGTGGTGGTGGCGCTGCTCGTGCTCGCGGTGCCGATCATCGACACGTTCTGGGTCATCGTTCGGCGCCTCTCGGCAGGACGCTCGCCGTTCAGCCCGGATCGTGGGCACATCCACCATCGGCTGCTGGACCTGGGCCTGTCGCACCGATCGACCGTCTTGCTCATCTACCTCACCTGCGCGACGCTCGGCCTCATGTCGCTGCTCGTCTCCAACGCGACCGGCGTGTTCGCGTTCCTCGGCGCGCTCGTGGTCTTCGGGGTGGTCGCCTTCGCGCTCGCACGCGACCGGAGTGGCGCGCTGCCATGACCGGCGACGGGGGCTCGATCCGGCGGTCCCGGAGCCCGCGCGGGCGCCAGGCACCGAAGGGCTACTCGGACGCGGTCCTCTCGGAAGAGGAGGTTCAGCGCCGCGTCGACCTGCGCGAGGTTCCGGGGGAGGTTGCGCCGGAGGTCTCGTGGATCGGCGGCGAGCCGAGCGAGTGGATCGGCGAGGAGACCACCGCCACGCCCACACGCGAGCCCGCCGTCGAGGCTCCCAGGAAGGGCCGCCGCAAGCAGGGAGCGGGAGCAGCTGCTGCAGGAGCGGCCGCGGCGGGCGCGGGAGCAGGCGCGGCGGGCGCGGCAGCCGCACCCTTGGAAGCGGACGTCGGCGCCGCGCCGGCGCTCGAGGTGGTCCGCCGCTCGCGCGCGTCGGCGGACGAGCGGCGCCGTCAGCTGTGGCGAGACTCCGCCACGATCCTCATCGGGGTCGTGCTGGCACTGCTCGTGGGACAGGCGTTGCTGCCCGCGCAGACTGCCGGCCCCGGACCTTCGGAAACTCCGCTGCCGAGCACCGTCGCCATCGGCTCCTCGGCCCCCGTGTTGAGCCTGCCGCCGGGCGTGACGTTCGGGCCGATCATCAACCCCAGCCTCGGCGTGGACGCATCGCCGACCCCGATCCCCGTGATCACGATGGGACCGACACCGTCGCCGTCGCCGTCGATCCTGCCCTCTCCGAGCGTCAAGCCATCGGTCAAGCCCACCGTGAAGCCAACGGTGAAACCTACCCCACGCCCGACGGTGCGGCCGCCAACTCCGCCTCCTACACCAACGCCGACACCCGAGCCCACGCCCCCGCCACCTCCGCCCCCCGTTGCCGGTTTCACGCCCACCGGTGCGTCCATCAGCGTCGGGGGCACCGTGGACTTCACTGATACGTCGTCCGGCGACGTCACCGACTGGGCATGGGACTTCGGCGACGGCTCGTCGTCTGGAGCGCAGAACCCGTCGCACACCTACCTGGCGCCGTGCGACTGCACGGTGAAGCTGACCGTCACGGGACCGGGGGGCAGCGACTCCGTCCAGCACCCCGTGACGGTGACGTTGCTCCCGTAGCTGTCCGCTTGGTTGCGGTTCGGTGTCGAGCCGGAGGCGGAATGCGTGGAGCCTGTATACTCCGCGGGCCTTGCAAGGTGGCACATGATCGAGCCCGGGACGACGGGGGCCTACCTCGCCCTTTTCACCGAGATCGGGTTCATTCTGCTGGTGCTCACGCTGGGGGGCGCGCTTGGCGGGCACTGGCTGGACGAGCAACTGGGACTCAGGTTCCCGGTCTTCCTGCTCGGCGGGCTGCTGCTCGGCATGGCGGCCGGTGCGTTGGCCATTCGAAGGCTGATCAACCGGTTCCTCGCGACGACGAACGATTGAACGACTGATCGACTGAACGACGAAGGGCGCGAGGAGGCTCGCGCTCGAAGCTCCGGAGGAAGGGTGACGACTGACCCGGGTCCGGCCACGATGGCCGGCGAGCCAGCCGCGACCGAGCCTGCGCCCGCGGAGGCGCGGCCGAGCAGCCGACGCAACCTGATTCTCGGCCTGGTGGGCACGATCATCGCGATCGACATCCTGGCCTTCTTCGTGCTCCCGCCGTTCCCGCTCAACCGCCCCGGCGAGCCGATCGGCGGGATCGGGGACCTGATCATGGCCAACCTCGAGTTCCCGGCGCCGCACGTCGTGTGGTCGCCGAGCGGCGAGACCCACGGCGGCCTGTTCGAGATCAGCATCACCAACACGCTGCTGACGATGTGGCTCGTCATGGGCCTGCTGCTGATCGTGTTCGTCGCTGCCGGGCGGATGATCAAGGACGTCCCGGGGCGCCTCCAGAACGCGGTCGAGTTCATCTGGGAGAGCCTGGAAAACTGGGCCGTGTCGCTCGGCGGTGAAGGCGGGCGCCGGCACATCCCATTGTTCGCGGCATTCTTCCTGTTCATCCTGTTCTCGAACTGGAGCGGCCTCCTGCCGTTCTTCGGCAAGATCGAGGCCCTGCGGGCGCCGACGAGCGACGTCAACGTCACCGTCGGGCTCGCGCTCGTGGCCTTCATCTACTTCCACTACCAGGGCTTCCGGACGCTCGGCGTCCGGGGCTACCTCGGCAAGTTCTTCGTCCTGTCGGGCTTCAAGCAGGGGATCGCGAGCGGCGTCATCGACCTGTTCGTCGGCCTGATCGAGTTCCTGCTGGAGTTCATCAAGCCCGTCACGCTGGCGATGCGACTCTTCGGCAACATCTTCGGCGGCGAGGTGGCGCTGGGCGTCATCACGGCGCTGACCATCGCGCTCATCCCGGCAGGCATGCTCCTGCTGGAGGGCCTGCTCAACTTCGTGCAGGCGCTGATCTTCTCGACGCTGATGCTGATGTACACGATCATCGCGGTGGAGAGCCACCACGTGGAGGAGCACGAAGGCGTCGCCGACGTGCCTGAAGGTGGAATGGCGCCGCCGCTCAGCATCGGCGCGACCACGCACTAGGCAGCAACGACCCAGCAATCAGGCAGCAACCGGGGAAAACCCCAGGCGACCGCGAGATGGCCTCGCGGCCCGGAATTGGAGGGAGACACACGTGGAGTTCATCGGAGCGGGCCTCGCGGCGCTCGGCGTCATCGGCCCCGGCATCGGCATCGGGATCCTGACCGGCCTCGCGGCGACGGCGATCGGGCGCAACCCGGACGCGACCCCGCAGATCCGCGCGCAGTTCATCCTCGGCGCCGCGTTCGCAGAGGGCCTCGGCGTCCTCGCGATCGTCGTCGCCATCCTGGCGATCGTCCTGCAGCCGACCGCTTGAACCGGCGTCACGCAGAGGACTGACCGCCCATGAACCTGTTGTCGATCGTCGCGCCTTTCGTGGCCGGCGGCGTGCTGACCGCCGCGGAAGGCGAAGCCGCCGCCGAGGGCGGGCTGGCGATCAACTTCTTCTGGATCCTCGTCGCGGCGGGGAACTTCATCCTGTTCGCGACGATCCTGTACCTCGCGTTCGGCAAGCAGGTGAGCAGCATGCTCGCCGCGCGCCGCGAGCGCATCGAGCAGGGCATCCGCGACGCGGAACAGGCCAAGCGCGACCGCGAGAGCGCGGAGACGGAGCGCCTTGCCGCACTCACCGAGGCGCGGCGCGAGGCCAACGACATCCTGGCGCGCGCCCAGAAGGTCGCCCAGGAGACCCGCGACGCGGATATCGCCACCACCCGCGAGGAGCTCGAGCGGATGCGCGTCCGCGCGACCGAGGAGATCACCGCGGAGAAGCAGCGCGCCCTGAGCGACCTGCGGAGCGAGGTCGCGGACCTCGCG
>DASTIE010000088.1:0-4626 GCA_035717865.1 Candidatus Limnocylindrales bacterium | reverse complement strand
CACTGGGTCGCGACGTAGCTCTCGCGGCGGAACCCCAGGCGCGCCTCGGACGCCGGCCCGTGCCCGGTGACGACGGATTTCAGCTCCGCCCAGTCAGGCTCGCTGTACACCCAGCGTCCCGTCGCCCCGTCGTGGCCTAGTCCCGGATCCGGGATGCGGAGGCCGAGCTCCCGGATGCGCGGCACGTAGATCGAGAGGAACTCCTGGCGCAGCTGCTCGTTGTTCTTGGCCTTGATGCGCCAGTGGAGGTCCTTGTCCTTCGCCGGGTCGGTCGGTGGGCCGTGCATCTGCATGAGCGGGCCCCACCATCGGTCCAGCGCCTCCTGCACCATGGCGCGCTGGGCACCGGTGCCGTTCATGAGGGTCAGCACCACGTCTCGGCCGTGCATGATGTGCACCGATTCCTCCCAGCAGATCTTCCGCATCGTGCGGGCGTACGGCGCGTACGAGGAGTCGCGCAGCGCCTGCTGGCTGACGATCGCGGCGGCGTCCACGAGCCAGGCGATGATCCCGACATCGGCCCACGAGCGCGTCGGGTAGTGGAAGACGTTGTGGAACTTCGTCTTTCCGTCGAGGAGGTCCTGGAGCATGGCGCTTCGTGGCTTGCCGAGGTCCTCGGCCACGCGGTAGAGGAGCTGAGCGTGACCGACCTCGTCCTGGATCTTGCTGGTGAGGGCGAGCTTCCGGCGCAGGGTCGGGGCGCGCATGATCCAGTCGCGCTCTGGGAGGACCCCCATGAGCTCGGAGTTCGCGTGCATCTCGACGAACTTCAGGACCGCGGCGCGGTATTCATCGGGCATCCAGTCGTCGGCCTCGACCTTTCCGCCCGAACCGACGTGCGCGAAGAAGGCCTCCGAGTCGCCCTCCGCGTACGGCGGGCGGCCATTCAGGGGCTGGATCGTGTCGGCGTCCATGGCCGGGAAGGGTACCGCATCGGCCGTGCCTCCGGCCGGTATATACGTATATACCCGGAGTCAGTCCGCGTGCGGCGCCTTCTTGAGCGGCCGATGCCAGCGCGCGTACGCCTCCTCACGGCTCACGCTCACGCCAAGCCGGCCGTCCGCCGCGGCAACCGCGTCCCGCGGCACGTAAAGGTCGACGGGCAGGAGACCGGCCGTCCGGACGAGAAGGTAGTCGGCGAACACCGCGTCGACGCGGCCGATGCGCCGGCCGGATGCACTGCGCAGCTGGGCTCCCACTCGCACCTCGTCGCTCACCACCGCAGCCTAGCGCCTGGCCGGCTCGGCCGGCAGCGAGGCGACCCGAAGGGCCCCCGGATGAACCTCCACGGTCAGCGGAAGCCCTCCGAACGGCTCACCGTCGAGGTGGATCCGCGTCTCGGGCGCCCCGTCGATCCGGAGGCGAGCCGCGGCGTGCATCGAGACCGCCGGATGGCCTACGTGCGTTCCGCGATAGAGGTTCGGCAGCTGTCGCAGTGCCGTACGGCGCGAGATGTCGCCGACGACGCAGATGTCGAGGCGGCCGTCGTCGACCTTGGCCCCGGGCGCGATGCACATCCCGCCACCGTAGTAGGCGCCGTTCGCCGCCGCGACGAAGAGGGCGGCGCATTCGAAGGTCTCGTCGTCGACCGTGACCCGCAGCTGGCAGTTCGCGAAGCGCCTCAGCTCCAACAGGGTGGTCATCAGATACCCGGCCCGGCTCGCCTGCCATCCGCGCCGCTGCGCCATCGCCGCCGCCACCTGCGCGTCGAAGCCGATGCCGCCCGCCGACGCGAACCAGCGTCCCACGCCGTCGCCGTTGACGGCTCGGCCGACGTCGATGGCTCGCAGATCGCCGTCGGCGGCGACGTCCCATGCCGCCCTCGGCTCGCGGGGAAGTCCCAGGCTGCGGGCGAGATCGTTTCCCGTGCCGAGTGGGACCAGCCCGAGCGCCGGCGGCGACGGCTGCGCGAGGAGGCCGTTGACGACCTCCTGGACCGTGCCGTCGCCGCCCACCGCAATCACCCGGTCGTGGCCGTGCGCCGCCGCCGCAAGCTCCTCCGCCTCGCCAGGGCGGGTGGTGATCCGCACGACCGCTTCCGGCGGGGCCAGCGACTCGATGGCGCGCGCGGCCCGACCCCCACCCGCGACGGGGTTCACGATGACCAGCGGGGCGCGCGCCACGCGGCGATTGTGCGGTTGGCGTCAAGCCCGACCAGCGGCTAGGGTGAGCCCATGGGGAGATGGATGGCGCGCGTTGCGACGATCATCGGCACGGCCCTCGGCGCGTTCGCCGGGATCGTGGCCGTGCAGCTGCTCCGGTTGCGGCGGATGGAGTTCCTGCCGGGGCACCCCGGGTTCTACATCAACCACATCGTCGCCCCGTCACGACCCGCGGACGATGGCCGGCGCCTCCGTCTCGTCGTCCTGGGCGACTCGACGACGGCGGGCGTCGGCGTCGAACGCCCGGAGGAGTCGCTCCCCTATCTGCTGGCACGCCATCTCGCCGATGCGGAGGCCCGGCGGGTCCACGTCGTCAGCTACGGCTGGGCCGGCGCGCGCATCGTCGACCTGCCCCGCTCGCAGCTGCCTCGTGCCCTCGAACCGCTGCGAAGCCGCGATGTCGAGCCCTTCCTTCCTGGCGCCGACGCCATCGCCATCGTCATCGGCGCGAACGACGCGACCCACAAGACGCCGCCGGGTCGCTTCCGCGCCGACCTGCGGACCACGCTCGAGACCGTCCGGGGAGCCGCGCCGCGGGCTCGCGTCGTCCTGGCGGGCATCCCCGGCTTCCGCGGCGCACTGCGCGGCATCGAGCCGCTCATCTTCCTGGCCGACCAGTACGCGCGGCTCCTGCGGCCGATCAGTCGCGACGAGGCTCGACGGGCAGGCGCGGCGTACGCGGACCTCGCGGCCGAGGTGCCGGACCGGATCCGCGGGCGCTCGGACGTACTGTCCAAGGACCAGTTCCATCCGTCGGCGGCCGGGTATGCCGCCTGGGCCGATGTCATCGCCGCTGCCCTCCTGGCCGGTCCCACCACGGACGCGGGCGGCGGCGAGCTGGAGATCGCCGGGGCCTGAGACGGTGCGTCCCCGCACCGCCCGCTTGTCAGCGGACGGTTCGTGGTGCCATCCTGTCGGTCCAGTCCAGTTCCGACCCAAGTGCCCGACGGAGACGCGTGCGCCCGCTTCTCGTTCTGGTCGCCATCGTGGCGATGCTCATCGGCAGCCTCGGACACGCCCCCGCGGCGCGGGCGGCCACGCCCGTCAAGGTCGCGATCATCGTCGGCCCGGTCGGTGACGAGCTGACGCCTGTCTACATCTCGCTGGCCGAGGCGGCAGCCACCGCGGCCCAGACCCGCGGCGCGACGGTGGCCACCGCGTTCAGCCCGGATGCCACCGCCGAGAACGTGCTCAAGGCGGTCGAGGGTGCCAACGTGGTGATCTACTTCGGCCACGGCATCGGCTCGCCCAACCCCTACAGCGCGACCCCCAACCCGGCGGTCATCAACGGCTGGGGCCTCAACGGGCCGAGGGCCAACGGCCACTCCGACTCAGCCACCGACGGCGCGCTGACGTACTACGGCGAGGCCTGGATCGCACAGCACGCCAGGCCGGCGCCGGGCTGGGTGATGATCTACTCCAACGCGTGCTACGCCCCCGGCGCCGGCGAGGGCTTCGACGACCCGGCCACCGAGGAGGTCGCCGCGGCGCGCGTGGCCGCCTACTCGCGCGCTCCGCTGGCGGACCTCGGGGCATCGGCCTACTTCGCCACCGACTTCTTCGAGGGCGCCGCCGATCTCGTCGGCATCCTGCTCGACCAGCCCGACCTGCCGTACGGCGACGTCTTCGCCGCCGAGTCGCGCTACGACGCGGCCGGCGTGGTGACCCTTCCCAACCCGCTGGTCGACGGCACAGAGACCTGGCTCCAGAAGAGCACCTACTTCGAGGGCAAGTCCGACTACTGGTACGCCTTCGCCGGGAATCCGTCGGCCAGCCTCTCCGGCGCAGCCGTCGATCAGGTGGAGATCGCAGCGGCGGTCGCGATGCCGCCGCTGGCGGCGGTCAACGGGCTCGTCACGGGCAAGGCGTCGAGCTACGCGGCGACCGGCGACTGGGAAGGCGAGGCGACGGTCGCGCTCCCGGTCGAGATCGGCGGCGGCATCCCCGACGACCAGCCGGCGTACGTCCTGGTCTGTGCCGACCGATGCGTCACGCTTCCCGTCGTCGATTCCTGCCCGTGCTACGTCGGGACGCCGGACCAGCGTGTCGCGAACCTGTCGCACGAGGCGTGGAGCCAGGTCACCAACCTGCCGCTGGAAGAGGGCCTGGTGCAGGTCCAGGTCTACCTCGAGCCTGTCCAGGGGCCGCCCGCGGACAGACCCTCCGCCTAGCCGACGCTCACCTGGATCGTGTGGTGGCCCCGCGCCCCGTCGGGCGCCGGGCGCGTCCGCTCCGTGGTCTGGACCTCGCCGGTGCCGTCGGTGGCGCGGACCTCGATCGTGTGGTCGCCGGGTCGTGCCTCCCACGGATAGACGAACTGGACCCAGGTCGCGTCCGAGATCGGCGAGCTCGTCTCAGCCGGCTGCCAGGAGCCGCCATCTACACGGATCTCGACCGCTTCGATCCCCCGGTCGGGCGCCCAGGCGACGCCCGCGACCGGCACCGTTCCGGCACCGAGGCTCGA
>DASTIE010000087.1:0-8808 GCA_035717865.1 Candidatus Limnocylindrales bacterium | reverse complement strand
TACGCGATCCCGGTCCACGCCCGGCGCGGCGAGGACCGCGACACCTACTACCGGCACCTCAACTCCGTGGCCGACACCCACCCCACGCTCACGATGGACGACGGCTGCGACCTCGTGTCGCTGCTCCACCAGGACCGCGCGAAGCAGGTGAAGGAGGTCCTCGCGGGCACCGAGGAGACGACCACCGGCGTGATTCGCCTCCGGGCGATGGCCGCGGACGGCGCGCTCGGCTACCCGGTCATCGCCGTCAACGAGGCCCAGACCAAGCACCTGTTCGACAACCGCTACGGGACGGGCCAGTCGACCCTCGACGGCATCCTCCGTGCCACCAACCTGCTGATCGCCGGTCGGAACGTGGTCGTCGCCGGGTACGGCTGGGTCGGGCGGGGGATCGCCTCGCGGATGGCCGGCCACGGCGGCCACGTCACGATCGTCGAGGTCGACCCGATCCGGGCCCTGGAGGCGCTCATGGACGGCTTCCAGGTCATGACCGCAGGCGATGCCGCCGCCTGGGGCGACCTGTTCATCACAGCCACGGGCAACGTCAACGTCTTCCGCCGCGAGCACTTCGAGGCGATGAAGGACGGCGCGGTGATGGCCAACTCCGGCCACTTCGACGCCGAGCTGGACCTCGCGTCGCTCCGGCAGATGGCCGAGGGCCACGTTCGCGAGGTGCGCGAGAACGTGCAGGAGTTCGACATCGGCGGCAAGCGGCTGCACCTGATCGCGGAGGGCCGGCTCGTCAACCTCGGCGCCGCGGAGGGCCACCCGGCGGCGGTCATGGACATGAGCTTCGCCAACCAGGCGCTCGCCGCGGAGTACGTGGCGGAGCACCACGCCGAGCTGGAGAAGCGGGTCTACGGCGTGCCGCCGTCGATGGATGCGGAAGTCGCCCGATTGAAGCTCGCGACGTTCGGCGTGAACATCGAGTCGATGACGCCGGAGCAGGCCGAGTACGTCGCGTCCTGGAAGCACGGCACCTAGGCACGCAACCTAGGCCACTCAAGGAGTCGCACTTGAGCACCACCACGGAGACCGAGCCCGGCGAACAGCGTGCCGAGAAGACCGTCGCGCCGTATGGAGCCTGGGTCTCTCCGTTCCAGATCGAGCGCCTGACCGATCGCGTGGTCTTCCTCGCCGAGCCGGACGGCGCGGACGGCATCCGGTGGTGGATCGAGGGGCGGCCGGACGAGGGCGGCCGCCAGGTGCTGGTCCGCCGCGAGCTGGACGGCACGCTGACGCGGATGACTCCGGAGGGCTTCAACGCCCGGTCCCGCGTCCACGAGTACGGCGGGACGGCGGCCCTCGTGTCCGGCGACCTGGTGGTCGTCTCCGACTTCTCGACGGGCAGGCTCAATCGCGTCGTGCGTCCGGGCGAGCTCGTGCCGTTCACGCCGGAGCGGCAGTGGCGCTACGCCGACGCGATCCATGACGCCGCGCACAACCGCCTGATCGCGGTGCGCGAGGACCACGACCCTGCGTTCGTCGCGAAGCATGGCGAGTGGGGCAACGACCTCGTCGCCATCGACCTCGATTCCGGTGACGTCCAGGTGCTCGCCGAGGGCGCCGACTTCTACGCCGCGCCGCGACTCTCGCCGGACGGCGCGACGCTCGTCTGGCTGCAGTGGCACCACCCGAACATGCCGTGGGACGGGACGGAGCTGCAGCTCGCGGCCGTCAACGATGATGGGTCGCTCGGCGAGGCGCGAACGATCGCAGGCAGTCGCAGGGACTGGATCAGCCAGCCGCGCTGGTCGCCCGAGGGCGTGCTCCACTTCGCCGCGGAGCCCACGGGCTGGATGAACCTGTACCGCTGGATCGACGGGCGGGTCGAGCAGGTCACGGACCTCGAGGCGGAGGTCGTCGGGCCGGACTGGCAGTTCGGCTACTGCACCTACGTCTTCGGGGGCGCGGGCGAGATCCTCATCTCCGCGCGATCAGACGGGCGCGACCAGCTGCTGCGCCGGTCCGCGGACGGCTCCATCTCGTCGATCGACCTCACGCAGTTCACCGAGATCAGCTCGCTCGCGATCGACGGTGACACTCTCATCCTCCGGGCCGCCGGCCCCACGCAGCCGGCCGTCGTCGCCGAGGTGACGCTCGATGGCGGCGTGACGGTCCTGCGCGCGGCGTCGCCCAACATGCCGGAGCCGGATGACGTGGCGATCCCGCGCCACATCGAGTTCCCGACGACCGGCGGCCGCACGGCCTACGGCAACTTCTACCCGCCGACGAACCGCTCCTACCGGGGGCCGGAGGGCGAGCTGCCGCCGCTGATCGTCACGAGCCACGGCGGCCCGACCGCACAGGCCTTCTCGGGCTTCGCGACCGGCTTCCAGCTGTTCACGAGCCGCGGCTACGCCGTCCTGGACGTGGACTACGGCGGCTCGACCGGCTACGGCAAGGCCTATCGCGAGCGGCTCAACGGCGAGTGGGGCATCGTCGACGTCGAAGATTGCGTCGCCGGCGCGAAGCACCTCGCCGAGGAGGGCGTCGTCGACGGCAGGCGCCAGGCGATTCGGGGCGGCAGTGCGTCGGGGTTCACGACCCTCGCGGCGCTCGCCTTCACGAAGCAGTTCGACGCCGGCTGCACGTATTTCGGGATCGGGGACCTGCGGGCGTTCGTGAAGGACACCCACAAGTTCGAGTCGCGCTACCTGGAGACGATGGTCGGCCCGTGGCCGGAGGCGAAGCAGAAGTACCTCGATCGGTCGCCCGCGCTCCACGCCGAGAACATCACCTCGCCCGTCCTCGTCCAGCAGGGCGGGGACGACAAGATCGTTCCCGTCGAGGAAGCCGAGCGCATCGTCGACGCGCTCTTCGAGCGTCGGGTGCCGCACGCGTACCTGCTCTACCCGGGCGAGGACCACGGGTTCCGGGCCAAGGACTCGATCATCCGCTCGTTCGCCGGCGAGCTGTCGTTCTATGCGCAGGTCTTCGGCTTCGAGCCGGCGGACGACATCGAGCCACTGGAGATCCGGTTCCTCGACGAGGCGCGCGCCCGCACAGAGGCCGCCCGCGCCACCTGATCTCCCGCGCCGGCGCCAGAATCGAGAACGGGGCGCTCCACCGAGCGCCCCGTTCCCATCCCTTGGAGGACTGTCTGCTGCGGCGGGCTGGTCAGACCCGGCCGCGGAATGCTGCGTTGGCAGCTGCCTCGACCCACGCGTAGTCGCGCCGGAGCGCGATCCGCTCGCCGTGGCCTGCCTCGACCGCCGAGCGACCTTCCGTCCGATCGACCGGCGCGCCGAGCGCGCTGTCGATGCGGTTGGTGGCCGCCAGGACGGCTCGCCTCGGAGCTGCGAGGCCCCTGGTCATTGTCGTCATGCTGTTCCACCCTTCTCCCATGGTCCGAGCCGCTTGGTCCCGAACCTCTTGATGTCGAAAGAATACCGGGTGAGAACGTTTGATGTCAAGATGCTTGAGACAAACATACTTGACATCGAGCGGCAGGCGCGCGCAGACTCCGCTCCATGGCGGCCAAGAAGGAGCCTGCGCGCGACGAGATCGACGAGCAGCTCGAAGTCTGGGTCCGCGAGATTCCCGACCTGGATCGTCTCACCGAGGGGATCATCGAGCGGATCGGGATCCTCAACTACAACATCAACCTCGGGATGGACGAGACGCTCGCGGAGTACGACCTCGACCGCCGATCCTTCGCCCTGCTCGGCAAGCTTCGCCGGATCGGCAAGCCGTACCGGGCATCAGCCGGGAAGCTGGCCGCGGACCTGCGCCTCTCAAGCGGCGCACTGACGAACCGCCTCGACAGGATGGAGGCGGCAGGGCTCATCCGCCGCCTGCCCGACCCGCACGACCGCCGCGGGACGATCGTCGAGCCGACGGAGCTCGGCAACTCGCTGTGGGACAAGACCGTCGGCGCGGCGGCACGCCGCGAGCTCGGCTACACGGCCGTGCTGAGCGCGGCGGAGAAGGATGCGCTCCACGACCTGCTTCGAAAGATGATGTCCGTGCCCGACCTGAAGCACAAGAAGCACGGCGCCGCGGAGGCCGACGACTAGCGTTTCGACGACCGCTGGTTGGTCAGGACCCGCGGAGGCACTCCCGAAGCTTCGCGAGTCCCGCGTGGACGTCCTCGAACGACGTCGTGAGCGGCGAGACGCCGATCCGGATGGAGTCGGGTGCCCGGAAGTCCGTGATGACACCGCGCTCGACCAGCGCTGCCGTGAGCCGCTGCGCGTCCGGGTGGCGGATCGCCACGTGGGCGCCGCGCCGCGCCGGGTCGCGCGGTGACCCCAGCGAGCACCCAAGCGGCGCGAGCCACGCGTCGAGGAGCTCGATCGCGTAGTCGGTGAGCGCGACGCCTTTCGCTCGGATCGCATCGATGCCCGCCTCGGCGACGAGCTCGATGCCCGCCTCGGCGGCGGCCATGCCGATGATGCCCGGCGTGCCGACGAGCCAGCCCGGGATCCCGCGACGGCGGCGGAAAACCGGGCCCATCTCGAACTGGTCGGTCTGCGCCATCCACCCCTGGATCGGTGGGCGAAGCTGGTCTTGGAGCTCCCGGCGGACGTACAGAAACGCTGGTGAGCCGGGCCCGCCGTTGAGGTACTTGTACGTGCAGCCGACCGCGAGGTCCACGCCGTTCGCGGCCAGGTCGACCGGGACGGAGCCCGCGGCGTGCGACAGGTCCCACAGCACGAGGGCGCCGTGCTCGCGTGCGGCGTCGGTGATCGCGCGGATGTCCGCCATGGCCGCGGAGCGGTAGTTGACCGCGGACAGGATCACGAGCCCGGTGCTGCGGTCGAGCGCCGCGGCGACGGCGGCGATCGCGAGGCCTTCGACAGGATCGCCTTCGAGCCAGCGGATCTCGAGCTCTCGCTCCCGGGCCAGCCCCTCGAGGACGTACCGGTCCGTGGGGAACTCCGAGCGCTCGATGAGGACCGTCCGGCGCCCCGTACTCGCGTCCAGCGCGGCGGAGGCGAGGCGGAAAAGGTTCACGGTCGTCGAGTCCGTGACGAGCACTTCGCCCGGCTGCGCGCCGAGCACGCCTCGCGCCAGCAGGTCACCGACGCGCATCGGCAGCTCGATCCAGCCCTCGTCCCAGCCGCGGATCAGTCGCGACGCCCACGCCTCGCCGACCTCGCGAATTCGCTCCAGCGCGGTGATCGTGGGCCGGCCGAGCGAGTTACCGTCGAGGTACACGAGCCCGGGCTCCACCGGTGCGAAGCGCTCGCGGAATGGCGCGAGGGCATCGGCCCCGTCCAACTGCGCGGGATCCCGGACATCCGATCGGTCGGCCGTGGTCATCGCGACAGCCTACCGGCCCGGACCTTCGCGCCAGCGGAGGTGTCACGGGTCCGGTGGTAGAGTCCCGTGCGAATGACAAGCATCGTCGACGCCCCCGAGTACCTGTTCACATCCGAATCGGTGACGGAGGGCCACCCGGACAAGCTCTGCGACCAGGTCAGCGATGCCATCCTCGACGCGATCATCCGGGAGGATCCGGACGCCCGGGTGGCCTGCGAGACGGCCACGACGACGGGCCTCGTTGTCGTGCTCGGCGAGATCACCACGAAGACATATGTCGACCTGCAGCAGGTGGTGCGCGAGACGGTCCGCCAGATCGGCTACACCCGTTCGGACTACGGCTTCGACTACGAGACGTGCGGCACGCTGATCTCCGTGAAGGAGCAGTCGCCGGATATCGCGCAGGGCGTGAACGCGGCCCTGGAGACACGCGGCGAGAAGGTCGACATGGGCGAGCTCGGCGCGGGGGACCAGGGGATGATGTTCGGCTTCGCGTGCCGGGAGACGCCGGAGCTCATGCCGCTGCCGATCGCGCTGGCCCATCGCATGGCCCGTCGGCTCGCGGAGGCGCGCAAGTCCGGCCAGCTGCCGTACCTCCGGCCGGATGGCAAGACGCAGGTGACCGTCGAGTACGCCAACGGTGTCCCGAGGCATGTCCGGACGGTCGTCGTGTCCGCACAGCACGATCCGGACGTCCGCATCGACCGGCTCCAGGACGACCTGACGGAGGCCGTCATCCTGCCCTCGATCCCGCGGGAGCTGCGTGACCAGGACCCCGTGATGCACGTCAACCCGACCGGGCGCTTCGTCGTCGGCGGGCCCATGGGCGACGCCGGGCTCACCGGCCGCAAGATCATCGTCGACTCGTACGGCGGGATGGCCCGCCACGGCGGCGGCTGCTTCTCCGGCAAGGACCCGACGAAGGTCGACCGCTCGGGGGCGTATGCCGCGCGCTGGGTCGCCAAGAACGTGGTCGCGGCGGGCCTCGCGGACCGCTTCGAGGTGGAGGTCGCGTACGCCATCGGGATCGCGAAGCCGCTGTCGCTCTCGATCGAGACCTTCGGCACGGGCCGCATTCCGGACGAGGACATCCTGACGCTCATCAACCAGCACTTCGACCTCCGCCCCGCGTCGATCATCGCGGCGCTGGACCTGCGCCGTCCCATCTACCGCCAGACCGCCGCGTACGGCCACTTCGGCCGGCTGGACCTGGACCTGCCGTGGGAGGCCACGGACAAGGCGGAGATGCTGGCTGCAGACGCGGGCATTCGCATGCCGGAGGCCGCCCCCGCCGCGTGACCGCGGCGCCGGGCGCGTGCCGGCGGCCGGGCAACCGTTAGGATGCCGCGTCGTCCGCGGCTCCCCTCGTAGCGTGGGACGCAGGTTCCATGCTCGATCCTTGCAACCGTGCGTCGCCTCCCTGCCCTTGCGCTGTTCGCGATTGCGCTCTTGTTGCCCGCGTCCACGCTCGCGCGCGACATCCGGCCCTCGGACATCGTCGCGCCCGACGGTTTTCGCGTTGAAGCTGCTGTCACCGGACTGGTCGCACCCACGATGGTCGCGTTCGATGACGCGGGCCGCATGCTCATCGCGGAGTCCGGCTACGACGACGCCGGGCCGCCGCGCGTCACTCGGCTCGAGCCCGACGGCACGCGGACGGTGCTCGCGGAGATCCCGGCCGACCAGAAGCCCCTGACGGCCGTCGCGTTCCACGACGGCACCACCTATGTGGTCACCGCCGACCGCGTCTCCACGCTCGGGGAGGACGGCACGCTGACGCCGATCATCACCGGGTTGCCGGGCCTCGGCGATCACCAGGCGAACCAGCTGGCGTTCGTCGACGACCAGCTGTACCTCTCGATCGGGACGATGACGAACTCGGGCGTGGTCGGGCCCGACAACGCGGTCTTCGGCTGGCTGAAGGACCCGGCGCGACAGCAGCTCCATGACGTCCCATGCGAGGACGTGACCCTGGCCGGCTCGGGCTTCGAGAGCGACAACCCGATCGGTTCCGGGCGCGTCACCACCACGGCCTACTCGCCGTTCGGGACGGCGCTCGCGCCCGGTGCGACCGTCGCCGGCGACGTGAAGTGCAACGGGGCGGTGCTGCGCGCCAACCTCGACGGGACGGGCCTCGAGGTGGTGGCGTGGGGCTTCCGGAATCCGTACGGGCTGGAGGTCGGCCCTGACGGCAACCTGTATGCGGCGATGCACGGCTTCGACGCCCGGGGCTCGCGGCCGGTCGAGAACGCCTGGGATTGCCTCTATCGCGTCGAGGAAGGGGCGTGGTACGGCTGGCCGGACTTCGCCTGCGACGTGCCGGTCACGGACGCGCGGTTCGCGCCGCCCGGCGGCCCGCAGCCGGCATTCGTGCTCGCGGACCACCCGTCCGACGCACCCCCGGCGCCGCTGGCGAAGTTCGATCCGCACGATGCGGCCAACGGCTTCGCCTTCTCACCGGGCGACGCATGGGGACCAACGACGGACGCCTTCGTTGCCCTGTTCGGCGACTTCACCCCGGCGACGGGCACGGTCAACAGGCCCCAGGGCGTGAAGGTTGTCCGGGTCGACACGGCGACCGGGACCGTCGAGGACTTCCTGGTGAACGCCATCGGCGGCGAGGCGTCGAAGCACGGCCTCGGAGGGCTGGAGCACCCGTCGGATGTCACGTTCGGCCCAGACGGCGCGATGTACGTCGCGGACTGGGGCGTGGCCCGGATCAGCACCGACGGCCTGAAGCTCGAGCCTGACAGCGGGGTCGTATGGCGGATCACGGCGCAGGCGACGACCGCGGCCGGCCTCCCCCAGGGCGTGCTCTTCAGCCTTTTCGTGTTCGCGGCGCTGCTCGTGGCGGCGGTCCTGCTCGCGATGGGGCCGGCGCGGGTCGCGTCGCTCCGCGCGTCGGTCCTCGCCGGCGTCCTTGCCGGGCTGGGCATGGGCGTGTTCATGATGCTCGTCGCTTCGCCGATCCTGGCGCTGCCCTGGTATGCCGCGCCCCGGGTCCTCGCCACGATGGTGATGGGGCGCAGCGCGGTGGCGGACATCCTGTCGTTCGACCTCGTCTCGTTTCTCGTCGGCCTGGTGGTGCTCGTGGTCCTGACCGGCGTTCTGGGCGCGCTGTTCGGCCTGCTGCTCCGGGGCGGCGGCCCTCGCGGGGTGCTCGCGGGTCTTGCCTTCGGGCTCGCCACCTGGGCGGGCCTGCAGTTCTTCGTGCTGCCGGTGCTCTTCCCGCTCGTCTCCGACAAGGGCTTTCCGCCGCCGTGGTACGCGGTCTCGTTCGGGCTCTTCGGGTTGCTGCTCGGCCTGCTGCTGCTCGCGTTCCGCGGTCGGAGACGAACACGGGCTGCCTGAGGGCTGTCAGCGGCGGCGGATGCGCTCCGCCATGAGGACCAGCACCAGCGTCCCGACCATGAGCAGCACCGCGCCGGCGATCAGCACCGGCAGCGTGTTCGCGAAGCGCAGCTGACCGTAGAGGTAGACGGGGAACGTCGTGTCCTTGCCGGCGAGGAACAGGGCGATCGCGAACTCGTCGAACGACAC
>DASTIE010000086.1:0-3468 GCA_035717865.1 Candidatus Limnocylindrales bacterium | reverse complement strand
GGCCCGACCGCCCGCGTGTTCGAGGCGCCGCGGCATCCCTACACGCAGTCGCTGCTGGCGGCGGTGCCGCGCATCGGCGGCCGCCGCGTCACGCAGGACTTCGCCCTGGAGGGCGAGCCGCCGAATCCGCGCGACGTTCCGAGCGGCTGCCGGTTTCGGACGCGGTGCCCGCTGGCCCAGGCCCGCTGCACCGAGGAGGAGCCGGCGCTCCGCCCGGTCGACGGGCGGGCCGTGGCCTGCCACTTCGCCTGAGCGAACTGCTCCGAGCCGTCCCCTCACCCTACCCTCTCCCCCCCTCGCGGGGGGAGGGACCGGCAGTCGGCGCCCTCTCCCTCCTGGGAGGGTGAGGGTGGGGCGTCGGATCGTGAAGACTCCGCGCTAGCCGGGTAGTCCGGCGAGCCGCAGCGCCTCTGCCACCTGCTCCACGTCCTCCGCCCGCCGGTACGGGAGAGGACGGATGAGCGCATCGACGTCCGCCTGCGGGTCGGCGCCGAGGATGCGCTGCACGACCGCCGCCGCCTCGTCGCGCCGGCCCAGCCTGGCCAGGATCGCGGCCAGGTAGGTGAGCTGGTGGGGCACCGGGAGCGTCTCTCGCCGTGCCGCCGCCAGCGCTTCGTCGAACCGGCCCTGATGGTAGAGAGCCTGGGCAAGCCGCAGCCAGTACCTGGGTACCGGATGCTGGGGGTTGAGGCGGAGCGCGCGATCCAGCCAGCGCTCCCCTTCGCCCGGCCGGCCGGAATACGTGGCCAGCTCTCCCATCTGGCAGACCATCCGATCGTTATTGGGGTTCAGGGCCATGGCGCGCTCGGCATGGAGGTCCGCCTTGTCGAACTCCTTCCACTGGAGATGGAACGCGGAGAGCATGCGGTGCACCTCGCTCTCGCCGTCGTCGAGCGCGTACGCGCGCTGAATGGCGTCCCAGCAGCCGGTCACCAGCGTCGGGTCGGGCTCGAAGAAGGTCCGCTGGAAGAGCGCGCAGGCCAGCCACGCGTGCGCGAGCGCGAAGACCGGGTCGAGGGTGATGGCCCGCTCGAGCATCTCGATGGCTCGGGCGTTGTCGTCCCGCGTCCAACGGTGGTGGTATTCCCGGCCGCGAAGGAAGCAATCGTAAGCCGCGAGGCTCTCGGTCGGCGCCCGTCGTATCCGCGCGACCGCCGCGGCTTCCACGCGGCTCACCAGCGTGGCGACGACCATCCCAACGACGTCGTCCTGCACGGCAAACACGTCGGACAGCTCGCGGTCGTATCGCCGTCCCCAGACGTGGGTCGCCGTCGAGCCATCGACCAGATTGACGGTGAGGCGCAGGCGCTTGCCGTCTCGCCTGATGCTTCCGTGGACCACGTACTGTACGCCCAGGTCCGTTGCGACGCGCCTCGGGTCGACGTCGGGCCGACGTAGCCTGTAGGTGGTCAGGGCGGAGATCACGAAGAGAGAGCCGAAGCGGCCGAGGGCCGAGGTGATTTCTTCGGCGATCCCGATCCCGAAGTAATCCTCCCGGACATCGCCGCCGGCATTCGCGAATGGCAGCACCACGAGCGAGGCGCGCTCGCGAGGCGACGACGGTGCGTCGGGCATCGGATCGGCCGGACCCGGGCGCCGGAGCTCATCGCGGAGCTGGATCGTCTCCGCGCCGGGGGCCACCCCGAGGTGGCGCTCCAGCGCCGCCACGCAGGCTTCGTACTGGCGGACGGCCGCCGACCGCCGACCGGCCCGTGCGTACAACTGCATGAGCAGGCGGTGCGCCTCCTCGTTCGCGGAATCCAGCGTGAGCAGACGCCGGGCGGTCTCGATGGCGTCATCCACGGCCCCGGCGGCGGCCCGAGCCGCGGCGAGCCGACCGAGACGGTCGCAGGCGAGAGCCCGCAGCCGGGTGCGCTCGTCGGCGAGCCAGTCCTCGAAGGCGTCCTCACCCACGCTGAGTCCCTCGAGGAGCTCGCCGCCTCCAATCCCGGCCCCGCTGTCTCCGTCGGTCCGCTCCAACGTCGAGACGTCGACGTCGACCACATCGGCGTCGAGATAGACGCGGTCTCCCTCGCCCACGACCGCTCGCTCACCGAGCGCGCGGCGGAGCACCGAGAGGCACTGGCGCAGGTTGTGGCGTGCCTGCTCGTCGCCCATGCCGCCCCAGAGGAGCGCGGCGAGATGGACGCGCGCGTGACGCCGACCCGGGGGGAGAGCGAGGTAGCCCAGGAGAGCTTGCGCCTTCTTGCTCGGAAGATCGAGGGCTCGGCCGTCGCGGACGATCCGCAGGGGGCCCAGGAGAGAGATCTTCAGGGCGACGTCCGCGATCGGTCGAGGCGAGCGAATTGACGCCAAATAGACGCTCCCGCTGACGCTGCGTTGTGCCCGCACCGGGATTCTAGCGCCATCGGCGCAACGAGCGCCAGCCGTCCATCACGTTCGCCATCCGAGGAGGGGGGTTTGCCATGGAACAGATCATCGACGAAGCCGCGGTCAGCCGGTTCGAAAACGAGACCTGGAGCCGCTGCGCGGACAGCTACCCGGAGACCTTCCATCTGCTGACCGGCCGGACGATCGCGCTGCTGGTGCGCGCCGCCGGCATCCGTGCGGGGACCCGCGTCCTGGACCTCGGCGCAGGCCCGGGCGACGGGACCGCGATGCTCGCCGAGACCGGCGCCGCGGTCGCGGGGGTCGACTTCTCACGCACGATGGTGGCAGCCGCTCGGCGCCGTCATCCCGGGCTCACGTTCCACGAAGGCGATGCGGAGGTGCTTCCGTTCGCCGACGGCGTCTTCGACGCGATCGTGTCGAACTTCGTCGTCCACCACCTGGCGCGCCCGGCCCTCGTATTCCGGGAGGTCTCACGCGTACTGGCCCCGGGCGGCCGCTTTGCCTTCATCGTCTGGGCCTCGCCCGAGGAGCAGACGGGCTTCGGCGTGTTCTTCGCGGCCGTCCAGGCGCACCACACGCTCGAGGCACTGCCGCATGGTCCGCTATTCGGGGTGACCGATCGCGCCGTCTACGACAAGCTCGCCCGGGGTGCCGGTTTCCAGGGGCTACAGCTCACGAAGCACGAGGTGTCCTGGGAGATGGACGGGCTCGACCCGCTGCTTCGCGGCCTCTGCGTCTGGGGAAACATCGCCGCGCTACCGCAGACCGTCCAGCATCGCATCGAGACCACGACGCGGGCGAACGCCGCGGCCTACCAGCGGGAAGGCCGCTTCGTGTTCCCGCATTCGGTGCTGCTCGGCGTTGCGACGAAGTCCTGACATCAGGCGATGGCGAAATCCGCGGGCCGACCCGCGCTGGAAGATCCGGCCGCTGCTGCACGAGCCGCTCGTGATGCACACCGCGCTGACGCGCCGCGAGCGCGACCGCGAGGTGGCCACGATCCTGGCCGCGGTCGGGCTGCCGGACGCCCACCTCGACCTCTATCCGCACGAGCTGTCCGGCGGCCAGCAGCGCCGCGTGGGCCTGGCGCGCATCCTCACCCTGCGCCCGCGCCTG
>DASTIE010000085.1:0-4577 GCA_035717865.1 Candidatus Limnocylindrales bacterium | reverse complement strand
GCCTCGAGCATCGGCGGCAGCGTTGCCCGCTGGCGCCCGATATCGGCGCTGATCTGGTTCACCTGATCTGTCGCGCTGCCCCGATCGGGCTTGCAGTCGTTCTCCTTACCCTGAACCAGCTTGTTCAGGGCGCAGTCCCCGCCGAGCACGTAGTACTCGGTCAGGACCGCGGCGAGCTCGGTCTGAGCCCATTCGTAGTAGCGGAAGAAATCGCGGATCCGCTCGGAGCTTTCGCGGGTGAAGAAGTGCCCTTTGGCGACTTCCTCGCGGACGGCGGGAATCAACGCCGGGCCCTTGACGGGATTGGCGACCGTCCCTCCTTCCTGTCTGTCACGGAGCGCTTTGTCGAGCTGCGCGGCGACATTGCCGTCCACCAGGCCCTGGGCGGCGCGGAGGAACGTGATCGTGGCGTTGGGGAGTGCCGTTCGCGCCTCCTCTCGCTTCATGTCGGGGAGCTTCGCGTCGTCCTTGGCCCGCGCCCATTTGAGCATCGACAGGAACTTCTCCTGAGCCTGCCGGATGTCGGTGACCCTCGTCTCCGTAGGCGCGATCTGCAACTGCAGAATCTTGCTGTCCAGCCGATCCTTGAGTTGCGACACTTGACCGCTGAGTCCCCTCAGCTGCGCCGAGACGGCGTCTTCCGCCCCCTTGTCGTCCTCGTCCTCGAGCGCGTAGCTGATCACCGTCTTGTAGAAGAGCGCGACGGCGCTGACGGCGAATCCAGCGGGGCCGGTGAAGGAGGCCGCTCCGGTCAGACCATCGATCAGTCCGTTGATCACGTTTGCGGCGGTGGCTTTCGGGCTCGTGGCGCGGCGGAGCTCAGAGGCCTCCTCGAAGGCGGGGAGAAATGGGCGTGTGTCCTGACCGGCCCGTTCGATCAGACGTACGAGCTCCTGCACGCCTGCATCGACCGAACCCCGCTCCAACGCCCACCGTCGAAAGCGGTCCCCCTCGAACCACCGATCAGTCGCGTAAAGGTCGTGGTTGCCGAGGGCCGGCCTGATTTCGAGCGTTCGCTCGGTCACGGTGCGCGCTCGGCCGATGTTCAGACTCTCGTCCTTTTCCGACACCGCATCCGCGATGGTGGTGACGGGGTTGACGTGGATCAGATCTCCATTGGAGGCATTTCGCACCGTCGCCGTCAGCGAGCCGCGCACCGGCTCACCGCCGGCAGATCCCCCGCTGACCACGACTCGCAGCGTGGACGGAAGCGAGTCGAAACGCAGCATCGCCTGCCCCCCTCGGAAGGTCGTGATCGGCCCGGATCCGTAATCCCGGATGGGAAGCTGCTCGGCGCCCGCGTAGACGCGAACACGCCCTTCGGAAACAGGGGTGTCGCCGTCGAAGTAAGCCCAGACCTGAACCGATCTGTCCGCCCTCGGACCGGCCCCGCCGCCGCCGGCCGCGAACGCGTCCGGGGAGGCTGCCAGGACGAGCGTCACCGTCGATGCCGCCGAGACGGCGATCGCAGACACCCGCCGACGCCTGCTCCCGGACCGAACTCGCTCGAGCCTCACGCCGGCGAGAATACAAAGGGGACTCTCATATCGCGCCAGTTCCTTACCCGAATTCGATCCTGACCCGGATACGATCGGGCGGTGGGGGACGTGAGGTCATACCCGCTGCCGGAGGACCCGGCCCTCGCCGATGCCGCGTCTGCAATCCGCGATACCGGTCACTGGGGATGGGTCGTCGACGAGCGCTGGCGGATGATGTGGGCGAGTGACGAGGTCCGCCTGTCGTTTGGAGCCCTCATCGAGCTCGCATCGTTCGAGGTCGGCGCCCACCTCTTCGGTCCCGAATCGATCCGGACCAGCGAGGGATGGCGTATGGGGTCCAACAGCGTCGAGCTCAACCGTCTCTTCTTTCGCGGCGTCGGCGGCCTGATCCTCACCGACACTCCGGGCGGGCGCGACGAGCTCCGCGAACTCGTGGACCCGGCGTTGCGCGACATCGTCGACGAGCTCACCCCGACTGAGGGCACGATGCTGTCATTCACCACGCAGGGGTTCGGGCTCGTCGGGGCGAGCGACGTCCCGGTCATCGCCTTCCGCGTCCGTGACGTCAACGGTCGGCTCGCCGGCACGGCGCTGATCTCCAAGCCCGCCGCCGGCATGGCGATGCTCTCCGCGATGACGTTCACCGCCGATCTCGGCCACGTCGCGCGAATGGGCCTGGTCGCGGAGGCCGACCGACGGCCGGCGGCGATCCTGTTCGCGGACCTGGAAGCGTCCTCGCCGCTTGCCCGGCGCCTGTCGACCGCGAGCTACTTCGCGCTCGGGCGCCGCCTGGTCCGGGCTTCGGACCAGTGCGTCGTCGACGCCGGCGGCCTGGTCGGACGCCACGTCGGCGATGGCGTCGGTGCGTTCTTCCTCGCGGAGACGGCCGGATCGGAGTCCGCTGCGGCATACGGTTGCATCGCAGCCGCCCGCGCCCTGCGCGAATCGGTCGCCGAGGTCGCCGCGCGCACCGACCTGCAGCCCGAGGACGTCGTTCTGCGCTTCGGACTCCACTGGGGAGCGAACCTCTTCGTCGGCAACATCAGCACGGCCGGGCGTTCCGAGGTGAACGCGCTTGGCGACCAGGTCAACGAGGCCGCGCGCATCGAGGCCTGCGCCAGCGGCGGGCTTGCGCTCGCCTCCAAGGACCTCGTCGAACGCCTCGACCCCGATGCCGCGGCGGCACTCGATCTGGAGCCGAACCGCATCACCTACACCCCCCTCGGCGACCTGGCGACAGCGACCGAGAAGGCCCGGCGGGATGCTCCGGCAATCGCCGTGTGCGAGATCTAGCCATCCCAATCCCGAAGGCTGGGCCGGGCCGCCCATTTCACCATTCCCATCTTCCGACCCCAACGACGATAGTTGGCTGTTTGCAGGTGTTTCAGCTCGGTGACGATGGGAGGAGAAATTGATCCCCGAAGCCATGCGATAACGGATAGGGTACGGACGAGTTGGGAACTGAGGGTCCCATGATCTCCACTGTCGCCGTCGGCACGGACGGATCAGCGACGGCGGCCGAGGCCGTCGCGCAAGCCGCGGAGATAGCCCGGCGCTTTGGCGCAAGACTCGTGCTCCTGAGCGCCTTCAACGACTCGGACACCTCCAGTGCGGAGGAGGACATCGAGCTTCAGTGGGCCGCGAACACCTCTGCTCGGGTCAGGTCGATTCTGGAACGGTTGGAGGCGGAACTAGGTCAAAGCGGAATCGATTGCGAGGTCCGCGCCGACGAGGGGGATCCCGCCGAGGTGCTCGTGCGGCTCGCCGAAGTGTGCAGTGCCGACCTGCTCGTGATCGGCAACAAGGGAATGAAACGACGTCTGCTCGGTAGCGTCCCCAACACGGTGACCCACAAGGCCGACTGCTCGGTCCTCGTGGTCAAGACGAGCTGAGTCCGGACCTATTTCGTCAGCCGGCCCGATCGCGGGCCATCACCCGGCCGAGCCCCTGGAAGCCCGACTGGCGCCGCTGCAGTCAGCGCCTAGGATCCCCTGGGGAACCGGTCCGCCCTGGCGGCCAGCGCACAATGACATTCGCCGAAGTAAACGGAGCCCAGCTTCACTACGAGCGAAGTGGCGCCGGCGAGCCGCTCGTGCTCGTGCACGGATCGTGGGTGGACTGCCGCGTCTGGGACGAAGTCGCGCCCCTGCTGCGTCGTTCCTTCGAGGTCGTCGCCTATGACCGCCGCGGGCACGGCCTCAGCACCTGCCCACCCGGCCAGGGAAGCGTCCATGAGGATGTCGATGACCTGGCGGCCCTGATCGACCTGCTCGGCGCCGGACCCGTCCACGTCGCGGGCGCCTCCTTCGGGGGCTCGATCGCCCTCCGCCTGGCGGCCGGCCGGCCCGATGCACTGCTCAGCATCGCGGTCCACGAGCCGCCGCTGTTCGACCTGGTCGACGGCCGGGCCGTCGAACCATGCGAGCTGACCGAGCTGCGCGCCCACCTCTCCTCGGTTGCGGCCCGGCTCGAGGCAGGCGATCTCGAGGGCGGGGCCCGGCTGTACTTCGACCGGGTCGCCCAATCGCCGGGCGGCTGGGCCGGGCTGGACCTCGCGCGCCGACGCGCCCTCGTCGAAACCGCCCCCACCTACCTCGACCATTACCGCGACCCGGACGCGCTGCGCATCGACCTCGGCGACCTCGCCGCCTTCGATGGTCCGGCCCTCGTCACGTATGGGGACCGTCGTCCGCCGTTCTTCAGACGGATGGCCGAAATGGTGTCCGCGGCGTTACCGGCGGCAAGGAGCGAGTTGATCCCCGGCACGGCGCACGACCCGCAGGTGACTCACCCGGGCGCATACACCCGGGCGATCGAGGAGCTCGCGTCCCGACGCGCGGCTGGTCGGAGCGCGATGCCCGCCAAGCCGAAGCCATGATGGAGGCAGGCGGTCAGGGCTCGGGCCGGGCGGGCGCTCGCAAGGAGCATGCACTTGAGCTGTTCGCGGGCCTGCCGCGTCGCTACGACGCGGCAGGAGCCATGCTCAGCTTCGGCCAGGATCCTCGCTGGCGGAGGGCGATGGTCGCCCGGGTCGGCGCCGGACCACGGGACCGGGTGCTCGATGTCGCGACCGGAACC
>DASTIE010000084.1:0-3161 GCA_035717865.1 Candidatus Limnocylindrales bacterium | reverse complement strand
CGGCCGAGGGTCGTGGTCTCACCCGGGCCGTCGTCGTCATCCTCCGGGCCCTGGCGCTGCCGCTGGCCCTGGAAGCCGGCGACGATCACGACGCTGCCCTTGTCGAGCTCCCTCCGGACGCGCCTCGGCTCGACGTTCGCGATCCGCGCGCGGCCGTGCGAGGCGTCCGTGGTGATGCCCGCCTGCGCGCCGGTGAGGGAGATCGCCTGAACGCCCAGGGCGTGGAGGGCCATCGAGACGAGCGTCGCGCTCTGGTGCTCGCCCGTCGCGAGGAGCATGTCCAGCTCGCGTGGATTCGGGTCGTCAGTGATGGCTGCTGCGAGCTGGAGCAGCTCGTCCGTGGTGTCGCCCATCGCGGACACCACGCAGACGACGTCCGCGCCCGTCTCGCGCGTGCGCGCGATCCGCTGCGCGACCCGCCGGATGCGCGAGGCGTCGCCCACCGATGAGCCGCCGTACTTCTGAACGACAACTGGCCTGGCGCGCTTGGCGGCACCTGGCTGGGCTGCGCGGTGCTCGGCTGGGCGGTGCTCGGCTGCGCGGTGCTCGGCTGCGCGGTGCTCTGCAGGCTGGGCTGACATGGCCGCGGATCATACCGAACGCCCTCCCGACCTCCGTGGGTGGCTCGACCGAGGGCGTCCGAGCGACGTTCCCGTCCGGTTCGTTTCCTCCCAGAGATCATTCGGGGCTGTTATCGGCCTCCGGGGCCGTCCGGACAACTGTTGCGGGCCGATTTGTTTCCCGCCAGAGAACATCCGGGGCGGTTGTCGGCTTGAAGCGACCCCGAAGGAGCCGTCAGGGCCGGAGTTGTTTCCTCACAGAGAACATCGGCCCGTCGACCGGACCCAAGTGGTCTTCGCGCGCCGTTCGGGCCGAATTCCGTTTCGTCACAGAGAACATTCGGACCGTACTGACCTCGAAGCGCGTCGCCGTCGCCTTGAACGGCAGCATTTCCTGTCCGAGGAGTCGTGCTGCCGTGAGGGACAGGCCGGGGTCAGCAACGGCGGGCTAGTGCGTGCCGCGCCATCATGGTCGGCATGTGCACGACCCACGACAGCCGCCCGCCGATCGAGCCGATCAGCGGCGCCGCCACCGATTCGCAGAACATCACCCTCAAGGGCGAGGACGGCGCGCGGTTCCGGGCGTTCCTCGCGCGGCCGCAGCAGGCCACGGGAGCGGGAATCGTGATCCTGCCGGACGTCCGCGGGCTCCACCCCTTCTTCGAGGAGCTGGCGATGCGCTTTGCGGAGCGCGGGATCGAGGCGCTCGCGATCGACTACTTCGGCCGCACCGCGCCAAACGACGATCGCGGTCAGGGCTTCGGGCACATGCCCCACGTCGAGAAGGCCACGTGGAAGTACCTCTCGGGCGACATCCGGACTGCGGTGGCGCACCTGCGATCGCTCCGAAACCCGCCGCGCTCGACGTTCACCACGGGCTTCTGCATGGGCGGCCGACTGGCATCGATGTCGACCACGCTGGGCCTGGGCCTCGCCGGCGCGATCCCCTTCTACGGCTGGCCGACCGGCGAGAACCGCAACGGCACCCCCGCGCCCGCTGACGTGGCCGACAGGATCGAATGCGATCTGCTGGTGTTCTACGGCGAGAAGGACGCGAACCTCACGAAGGACATGCGCGACACGTTCGACAAGGCCCTCGACAAGGCCGGCGTGAACCACGAGACCGTCGTCTACCCGGGCGCACCGCACGGCTTCTTCGATCGGCATTTCGATGAGTTCGCCGACGCCTCGGCGGACGCGTGGGACAGGACGCTCAGGTTCATCCGGCGCCACACGATGGGGCAGCCGATCGCGGCCGCGCGACCGAGCGACACGGCGGGGCAGCCGGCCGGCACGGCACCCGCGAGCGACGCCGTGAAGCCGCATGAGCACCACCTCAGCGACCCACGCGCGGAGATCTGGGCCGATCAGGTCCGCGGCGACGATGACTAGCGACGGGTCAGCCGGCGACGCGCTTCTCGGCTACTTCTTGAACAGCCACCAGAAGAACAGCACCGCGATCGCGATCATCGTGATGGGGAAGAGCGGACCCGGCAGCGCACCCTGGAGCGCGCCGACGATCGTGTCGAACGCGTCGCTGAGCGCATCGATCGAGCCGCCGACCAGCCCGCCGACCCCTCGCCCGATCGCCCCGACGAAGTCCCCCACGCGCTGAGTTTCGCGCCCCCGTCAACGCCGGCGCCATCACCCTGTGGTCATGGCCGCTCGATGAGGCCGAAGGCGTCGAAGGGCCAGTAGCGGAGCCACGCGCGCCCGATGACGTTGCCGATCTCGATGGGGCCGAAGGACCGCGAGTCTGATGACGCCTGTCGATGGTCGCCCATCACGAACAGCTGTCCCTCCGCGACGACCCATTCCGTTCCGCCTCCCTCCGGATCGGTGGGTTCTTGGTTTCCGTCGCTGCCCGTGAAGAGATAGGGCTCGTCGAGCTCGATGCCGTTCACGAGGACCTTGCCGTCCTGTAGCGCGACCGTGTCGCCAGGGGCCCCGATCACGCGCTTGATGAACGGATCCAGCCGGTCAGACGTCGCGGCCTCGGGCGGATCGAACACGACGATGTCTCCACGCAGGTAGGGAGCCCAGCGCGGCGTCAGCTTGTCGACGAGAACGTAGTGCCCGGGCAGAAAGGTGTTCTCCATCGACGTCATCTGAACCTGGTACGGCTGCGCAACGAACGTCTGGATGACCAGAAAGATCACGACGGTCAACGCGACCGTTTCCACGACCTCGAACAGACGACCGCGGGCGCGCGGCCGGCGATCGGAGACTGGTCCGGGCTCCAGTAGCTCGTTTGCTTCGGTCATCAGGCTTCAGTCGGCGATGCCGAAGGACGTCCGGCCCACGGCCGCGGCGGCACGGCGACGATGAGCACGGCGGACGCGAGCAGGCTCAAGGCCAACGGCTGACGTGGCCTTGCCCGGCCGACCGCGAGCGACATCCGGACCGCCGTCAGCGCGACGGCACGATGCGGGCGCCGCCACTGCTCGGGTGGATGGCCTGGAGGCGACCCGGCTGGCCCCGGGACGATGCGGCTCTGCGGAAAGCGGCGCCCACGCGGTCCGCGGCGGACTCGTCCGTCAAGTCCACGAAGGCCGCGACGGTCGAGCCAGCTCCCGAAAGGAACGCGCCGAGGGCGCCGGC
>DASTIE010000083.1:0-7078 GCA_035717865.1 Candidatus Limnocylindrales bacterium | reverse complement strand
TGGATGGGTGTCCAGCCGAGTGCCAGGTCGTCGTCGTCGGCCGCCTCGCGCAGCAGCTCGCGGTCGAGCCAGGCGCCCGCCAGGCCAACCGCCGCGAGGACGGCCAGCACGAGCACCACCGCCGTGACGATCGCGACGCCGAGGCCGGCCGTCAGCCCGCCGAACGCGAGTGAGCTGACGGTCGGCGACAGCGCCGTCGCGACCGCGGCGGGTGTCGGGAGGACGACGATCGGGAGGAGGACGAGGAGGATGCCGCCCCGGACGAGGAACCCGGCCAGCGCCAGCGACCACCATGCGGGGCGCGCGAGCGTCGCGGCGAGCGCGTCGAGCATCGACCCGCGCCACGTTCCCATGCAGGCGAGGATACCTACGGGCGCGCGAGGCCCTCGATCGCGCGACGGAACGAGGTGAGCACCTCAGCTGCGAGCTCGTTCGCGCGCAGGGTGGCGGCGCGCGCAGGCTCCCAGCGGAACGCCGCCCGGACCACCACGGGCGCGCGCCACGGCCGATCCGGCGCCTCCGGCGGCACCACCGACCCGAGGCGGATCTGGAGCCGCCCGGCGTCCTCGAGGATCAGGCCGGAGAGCCCGCCGGCGAGGCCCGGCCCGAGGCGCGCGAGCGGCGGCTCCGGCGGCGGGCCGGCGGCAGGAGCGAGGTCCACGAACGACACCAGCCGGTCGCCCTCGTCGGCGATCCACAGGATCGCGGTCCACCAGTCATCGGCGGGGCTCGAGGGACGGCTCATGCCGGCGCGGAGCCGGCGGTCGTGGACGAGGAGCTCCTGCTCCCGCAGGAAGGACGGGCCGGGTGCCGGCAGCCCGGCCGGCTGGTCGGGCGCCACCGGCCGTCAGCCCGGCTCGGAGCTGGGCGGCTCCTCGGGCGCGTCCGGCGCACCGTTCTCCAGCGCGAGCGCGCGCTCGGCCTCGAGCTGCGCGTTCTTTGCCTCGATCTCGGCGTCGATGGCGGCGAGCTCCAGCCGCAGCATCTCCTTGCGCACCTCGTCCGAGGGCGGCTCGATGCGCCCGCTGAGCTCCGGGTCGTCCGTCGTTCGCTCCGCGCCGAGCAGCATCGCGATGCGACCAGGCGGCTTCAGGCGCGCCAGGCGGGACGTGGCCGCGAGGTCGACCTGGGTCACACCGAGCACGTCACCGTCGGCGCCGTCGCGCAGTGCCGCGCCGCACGACGGGCAGCGTGCCGCCTCGGCCGGGATGGTCGCGGAGCACCACGGGCAGATCGTCGTGTCGTCTGTCGATTGCTTCTTCGCAGCGTTCACCTGCCGCTCACTCCCACTCGATCGTGGCGGGCGGCTTGGACGAGATGTCGTACACGACGCGATTGACTCCCGGAACCTCGTTGACGATGCGGCTGCTGATCTTGCCCAGGACCTCGTACGGCAGCTTCGCCCAGTCTGCCGTCATCCCATCTTCCGACGTCACGGCCCGAATGGCTACCACGTTGGCGTACGTTCGGCCATCGCCCATCACGCCGACGCTTCGGACGGGGGTGAGAATCGCGAAGGATTGCCAGACGTCGCGGTACAGGCCCGCGGCCTTGATCTCGTCGATGACGATCCAGTCGGCCTCGCGCAGCGTGTCCAGCCGCTCCGCGGTGACCTCGCCGATGATCCGGATCGCGAGCCCGGGCCCGGGGAAGGGCTGGCGGTGGACCATGGCCTCGGGCAGGCCGAGCTCCACCCCCACGGCGCGGACCTCGTCCTTGAACAGGTAGCGCAGCGGCTCGATCAGCTTGAACCGAAGGTCCGCGGGCAGGCCCCCGACGTTGTGGTGGGTCTTGATCTTCTGGGCGGTCTTCGTCTCGGAGGTCGCACTCTCGATGACGTCCGGGTAGAGCGTGCCCTGGGTCAGGAAGTCGATCCGCCCCGACGTCTGGATCTTGTCGGCCTCCTCCTCGAAGACCCGGATGAACTCGTCGCCGATGATCTTGCGCTTCTGCTCCGGGTCGACGACCCCGGCGAGCCGGGCAAGGAACCGCTCGCGGGCATCGATCATCACGAGGTTCATCCCGAGGCTCTGCTCGAACGTCGCCCGCAGGAGCTCCGATTCGCGCTTCCGCATCAGCCCGTGGTCGACGTAGATGCAGGTCAGGCGATCGCCCACCGCACGATGCACGAGCGCTGCCGCGACCGCGGAATCCACGCCACCCGAGAGGGCGCAGATGACCTTCCCGTCGGACCCGGTCGCGGCGGCGTGGTCGTCGACGCGGCGGCGGATGTCCGCGACCGTCGACTCGACGAAGCTCGCGGGGGTCCACGTGGGGTTCGCGCCCGCGACGCCGACGACGAAGTTGCGCAGGACGTCCCTGCCGCGCGGCGTGTGCGCGACCTCCGGGTGGAACTGGATGCCGTACAGGCGGCGGTCCGGGTCGACGAGGCCGGCGTACGGCGAGGAGTCCGTCTGGGCGGTCGCGGTGAAGCCCTCGGGCAATGCCGTGATCGAGTCGCCGTGGCTCATCCACACCGGCTGCGTCCGGTCGAGGCCCTTGAACAGGCCGTCCTCCGTGCCGATCGTGACGGTCGCCCTGCCGTACTCACGCTTGGCGGTGGGCTGGACGTGGCCGCCGAGCTCGCTGGCCATCAGCTGCGCGCCGTAGCAGATGCCGAGGACCGGGAGGCGGCCGCTCCAGATCGCGGGATCGGGCTTCGGCGCGTCCTCGTCGTACACCGAGCTCGGACCGCCGGAGAGGATGATCGCGCTGGCGCCGCGCCGCTGGATCTCCTCCAGTGGCGTGTCGTGCGGCAGGAGCTCCGAGTAGACGTGCAGCTCGCGCACGCGGCGAGCGATCAGCTGCGCGAACTGGCTCCCGAAATCGAGGACGACGACGACACCGTGCTCCGCCCCTGCGGGCTGATCGGTGGCGGCGCGCTCCGGGCCGGGCGCATGAAGGGCGGTCTCGAGGTAGACCTCGACCTCGGCGTCGTCCGGGGCAAGGACGCGGTGGCCCGCGTTCGCGGCCTCACCGTGGACGGTCTTGCCCTTGCCCGACACGCTGGACGTGGTCCCTCCGGCCTCGCGCGGCCTGGCGCCGCCCCACCAGTCTACCGGGCCGCGGACCATCCCCGGACCTCCCGGATCGTCTCTCCGGGCCAGCACGGAGGTCGCGGGGCTCGTTGCGGACTACCGTCGAGGCGCTACCGTTCGAACGCGGGAGGACGACCATGTCGGGTGCACGGATGGACGGTCATCTCCGGTCGCCGTGGAGGCTGTCGCGCACGATCGCCGGCTTGATGCTTCTGGCTGCGATCGGAGGCTGCGGCGGCGGAACGCCAGGCAACACCGGGCGTGGACCTTCCAGTGCCATCCCGAGCGGCCATCCGCTCATCGGGACGTGGACGGTCGAGGTGACGAGAGCCGATCTGGCCGCCGGCGGCATCAGCGACCCGGGGCTCCAGAACGAGAACGCCGGGCGCTTCACGTGGACGTTCGCGCCGGACGGATCCTGGACGTCGATCCAGCAGAGCCTGGACGGCGCACCAATCGCCAACCCGGTCTTCCGGGGAACATACGCATTCGAGGGCGACACCCTGGTCGCGAGGACGGCCTTTCCCGAGCAGTTCGCGGACGCGGGCCTGCACTACACGTGGGTCGTGACCGGCGACGAAGTCAGCTTCGACCTGCTCGACCCGCCCGACCCGATCCTGCCGATCACCATGGAGAGCCATCCCTGGAGACGCGACGGCTGATGACGCTGCCGCGTCCCGTCTTCTTCGCGGCACTGGCGCTGGTGGGCGGGACGGCCTTCGCCATCGGGGCGGAGCTGCAGCAAGGCGGGTTCGGCAACCGACCGCCGGTCTGGCTCATCGCGGACTTCCTCGGCGGCTGGACGTTCCTCCTCACGGGCTCCATCGCCTGGATCCGCCGGCCGGGGAACAGCGTCGGGCCGCTGCTGATCGCGATCGGGCTCACGTGGTTCGTGGGGACCTGGGGTGGCAGCGACATCGACTGGGTCTTCCACCTCGGCCGCAGCTTCCAGGGCTTCTACGAGCCGCTCCTCGGCGTGCTCGTCCTCGCGTACCCGTCCGGTCGGCTTGCGGGGCGGCCGGAGCGATTGGTGGCCGGTGCCTGGATCGTGGAGCAGGGCTGCTGGATGGTCGCCCAGCTCGTCCTCCTGCGTCCGCTCTCGTGGTACGCGTGCCAGACGTGTCCGGACACGGTTGAACAGCTGATCGCCAACCGCGAGCTGCTCCAGCGGATCGCACCGATCTCCCTGGCGCTTGCGACCGCGCTGGCCGGCCTGGTGGTGCTCCTGGCCGCACGCCGTTTGCTCGTCGCGGGACCGGCCGGGCGGCGCCGCCTCGCCCCGGTGGCAATCGCAGCGCTTGCGGTCCTGATCGGGACCGTCGGCGCCGGAGCGTACCGGCTGCTGGTGCACCGCGGATTGTTCGACGATCCCCGCGTGACGGCCCTGTACTACGTCGTGCTCATGCTGGCGGCGGTCGCCGTGCTGGCAGGGCTCCTCCAGGACCGGCTCGCACGGACGGCCGTCGCCGAGCTCGTGATCGATCTCCGGGGTGGGAGCGGGGCCGGCGCTCCCGATGCTCGGCGGCTTCGCGATGCCCTGTCGCGGGCCCTCGGCGATCCGACCCTCGAGCTCTTCCTCGTGGACCGGGCGACCCCGGAGCGGTTTCTGACCATCGATGGTCAGCCGGTCGAGCTGCCCCAGGCAGACGCGCGACGGGCCGTGACCCGAATCGGCGAGGGCGACGACCGCGTGGGGGCCATCGTGCACGACGCGAGCCTGCTCGACGATCCGGGTCTCGTGGCGGCCGTCACCGCGGCGGTGCGGCTCGAGGCGGACAACCGCCAGCTGACCGCGGAGGTGGATCGGCAGATGGCGGAGCTGCGGGCCTCGCGGGCGAGAATCATCACTGCCACGGACGCAGAGCGACGACGCGTCGAGCGAGACCTGCACGACGGCGCGCAGCAGCGGCTCGTCGCGCTGTCCATGGAGCTCGGACGGTTGCGCGCCGCCGGGGAGGAGGCGCGCGACCCCGCGCTCGCCGCGGCCCTCGGTGGCGTCGCGAGCGAGCTGGAGGCGGCGATCGAGGAGCTGCGTGAGCTGGCGCGCGGAATCCTCCCGCCCATCCTCACGGACGCGGGACTCGCAGCCGCCGTCGAGTCGCTCGCGCTGCGGGCGCCACTCCCGGTCGACGCCGAGGTCGAGCTGCCGGGACGGCTGCCGCGGCCCATCGAATCGACGCTGTACTTCGTCGTCGCCGAAGGGCTCGCGAACGTCGCCCGACATGCGGGCGCCACCCGCGCCACCATCAGAATCTCGCTCGCGTCTGGCACCGTCCGCGCGGAAGTCGCGGACGACGGTCGCGGCGGCGCAGGGGCGGAGCGCGGCAGCGGGATCCAGGGCCTCGCCGATCGCGTCGGCGCGCTCGGTGGCACGTTGCGCGTCGACAGCCTGCCCGGCCACGGCACCACGCTGTCCGCGGAGCTGCCGCTCCCGGCATGACCGACCTGCGACTCCCTGACCCGGAGGGCCGCGCCATCCGGATCGCCATCGCCGAGGACAGCGTCCTCCTCCGCGAGGGGCTCGTCCGATTGCTGGTCGAGGCAGGCTTCGAGATCGCCGGCGCCGCGACGGACGCGGCGGGTCTCGAGGCAATCGTCGAAAGGGCCACCCCCGACGTCGTCGTGCTCGACATCCGCATGCCGCCCACGCACACCGACGAGGGCATCCGCCTCGCCTCCGCGATCCGCGCGCGGCCCGGACGGCGGATCGGCGTCCTGCTGCTGTCCCAGTACGTCGAAGCCGCCTACGCCTACGAGCTCATCCAGAGCGAGGCCGCAGGCGTCGGCTACCTCTTGAAGGATCGTCTTTCGGACGTCGCGGAGCTGGCGGACGCGATCCGGCGCATCGCGCACGGCGGGACGGCGATCGACCCGAGCCTCATCGCCCAGCTCCTGCGCCGGCGCCGGGAGCGCAACCCCCTCGACGAGCTGACCGAGCGGGAGCGCGAGGTCCTCGGGCTGATGGGCGAGGGCCGCTCCAACCAGGCGATCGCCGATCGATTGTTCGTGACCCCGCGCACCGTGGAGACGCACGTCGCAAATATCTTCGGGAAGCTCGGGCTGGAGCCGGAGCCGGACGACCATCGGCGCGTGCTGGCCGTGCTGACCTGGCTACGGGGCCGCTGACGAAGGGACCACGGCACCGCTCCACGACGAGGGCTATCCTTCGCGGCGGCCATGAAGGATCGACGGGGGCATCGAGTGCCGCTCACTGCGCTGCCCAGCCTCGTCGTCATCGCGCTGGTGGCGGCCTGCGGATCGCCGACCCCGTCCGCGTTCCCGAACGTCACCACCGGCCCGACCATCGGTCCGGTCACCGCGACGCCCACCGCGTCCACGCCCACCGCGGCCCCAGCGACGACGTCCGCGACGGCCGCCGCCGGCGCCCCGCCGTGCACCGCCGCGGATCTCAAGGCTTCCCACGGGCTGATCGAGGGCGCCGCGGGCTCGCGCCTGTTCGAGGTGATCCTCGTGTCCGCCGTCGCGTGCTCGGTGGACGCCTTCCCGACCCTCGGCATCCGCGACGCGACGGGCGCCGCGATCGTCGGCGGGGTTGCCGCCGGCCCCGGGCAGATCGACCTCTCGCCCGAGGCGTCCTACGCCAGCCCCGTGCGCCTCTCCAACTGGTGCGTCGCCGACCCCGCGTTTCCGCTCTCCCTGGAGATCCGGCTGGGCTCGGAGGAGCTCGCCGTCACGGGGCCGGCCTTCGAGGACGAAAGCGACCTGCCGCCGTGCAATGGCGACGGCGGCGCCAACCTGGAAGCGGGGGCCTGGGCCCCAGGCCCCTAGCTGCCGGGCGACGACTCGCCGAGCACCTCGCGGATCGCGGCCACGATCGCGTCCGCTCGTTCCCACGGCATGTCGTGCGTGGCGTTCTCGACCTTCTCGAGCCGGCCGGTGGTCGACTGCTTCGCGAGGGCCTGCTGGAGCTCCCACCAGGCGTCCTCGAATGTCGTCGCAAGCGCATCGTCGAGGCCCTCGGTGATCCCCGACGTATCCGCAGCCGCGAGGACCACGAGCGGCTTATCGCCGAAGCCCTT
>DASTIE010000082.1:0-2862 GCA_035717865.1 Candidatus Limnocylindrales bacterium | reverse complement strand
CCGCCGGACACGAAGATGTTGAGCCGGGCCTCCACGCAGGCCCGGAGAAACTCGAACATCTCGGGCGTCGCCGTGCCGAATGAGATGAGGTCGTTCACGGTGTACGGCGTCTTCGAGAACTTCCGGACGGTGATGACCGGTCCGATCAGCGACAGCGGGGCGATGATCGCGTTGACCCGCGAGCCGTCCGGGAGGCGGGCGTCGACGCGCGGGCTCGTCTCGTCGATCCGCCGGCCCAGGGGCCGGATGATCCGGTCGATGATCCGAAGGACGTGCTCGTTGTTCAGGAAGAACGAGTCCACCTTCAGGATCTTGCCCTTGCGCTCGATGTAGATATGATCCGGGCCGTTGACCATGACCTCGGTGATCGTCGGGTCGCTGAGGAGCGGTTCCAGCGGCCCGAAGCCCGTGATCTCGTTGATCATCTCCTGGACCAGGCGCTGCCGCTCGTCCCGGGTGACGGCGAAGTTGTGGGTCTCGATCACGCGATCGACGATGCCCTCGATCCGTGTGCGGGTCTCGGCTGGCGTCGCATCGAGGAGCGAGTCGAAGGCATTGATGACCTCGCCCTGCATCCGCAGGCGGAGGTCGTGGATCATCTCCTCGCGAGCGGCGTTGCGGCCGGTGGCGGGCGCCCTGCCCTTCTCCTGTACGGGGATGACTGCGGGCAGGTTGGAGCCGGGAGGTCCATCGGCGACCGCCGTCGAGCCGTTCGCGGACGGCTGGGCGGTCGCGTCGGCGGCTGGAGCGACGCTGGATTGGGCGGCTGCGGTGGCTGCGGCGGCCTCGGCCTCCTGGGCGGCCTGGGCGGCGCGGAGCTGCCGTTCGAGCAGCGACATCGACTCTTTCGGGGACCCCCGCCTTGCGGACGCGCGGACGCGCTGGAACGCGGTGAGAATACATGCCCCTGCCTGTGATCCCGCTTGGACCGAAAGTACTAGCCGTCGACGCGTGCTTCACGAGCCCGCGGGAGCCGTTTGCTATGCTCCGCGCTCCGGCATGGGGCTATAGCTCAGCTGGGAGAGCGTCTGAATGGCATTCAGAAGGTCAGGGGTTCGAATCCCCTTAGCTCCACCACTTCATCCACAGGCGGAACTGATGAACGTGAACAGCCACATCGCGGCCCTCGCGCTTACCACCGGGTAGCCAACGCGCTCGAACGCGCGCCGGCTGCCCGTGCCGACCCCTTGCCCGAACGGCGAGGGGTTTTTCATTGGCCGCCGGCGCGTTTGGCGGCCCACGCGACCCCCGTCACACTTGCAGCGCACAGCACAGGAGCCACGACCGTGACCCAGACCCAGGACCCGAAGGAGCGGACCAGGATCGAGCGCTATGACGCAACCTCGATCGAGCCGCGCTGGCAGGCGCGCTGGGACGAGCTCGAGCTCTACAAGACGGACCTGACGGACACGCGCAGGCGCTACTACCTGCTGACGATGTACCCGTACCCGTCGGGCGACCTGCACATCGGCCACTGGTACATCAAGACCCCGACTGACGCGATCGCGCGGTTCCACCGGATGCACGGCGAGAACGTGTTCCTGCCGATCGGCTTCGACGCGTTCGGGCTGCCCGCCGAGAACGCCGCGATCAAGAACAACATCAACCCGCGCGACTGGACGATGAAGAACATCGAGAACATGCGCCGCCAGCTGCGGAGCATGGGCGCGACGTTCGACTGGGACTCCGAGGTCGTGACCGCCGACCCGGACTACTACAAGTGGAACCAGTGGTTCTTCCTGCAGTTCTACAAGGCCGGGCTGGCGTACCGGACGAAGTCGCCGGTCGACTGGTGCCCCAACGACGGCACGCTGGCCCGCGAGCAGGTCGAGGGCACGGAGCGGCGCTGCTGGCGGTGCGGCGCCAAGGTCGAGAAGCGCGACCTCGAGCAGTGGTACCTGCGCGTCACCAAGTACGCCGACGAGCTGCTCGATTTCAGCGAGATCCAGTTCCCCGACCCGATCCGGGCCCAGCAGACGAACTGGATCGGGCGCTCGGAGGGCGCGGAGGTCGCGTTCGAGGTGGCGCGCGACGGCGGCGAGGAGATCCGCGTCTTCACGACTCGGCCGGACACGCTCTTCGGGGCCACGTTCATGGTCCTGGCGCCGGAGCACCCGCTGGTCGGCTCCCTGACCGCGCCCGACCGGAAAGCGGAGGTCGAGGCGTACGTCGCGCGGGCCCAGGAGCAGACCGAGATCGAGCGCCTGTCGACCGACCGCGAGAAGACCGGTGTGGCGATCGGCGCAGACGCGATCAACCCGGTCAACGGCGAGCGCATCCCGATCTTCGTCGCCGACTACGTGCTGGGTGGTTACGGGACCGGCGCGATCATGGCCGTTCCCGCGCACGACGAGCGCGACTTCGCGTTCGCGCAGCACTTCGGCCTGCCGATCCGGCAGGTCGTGGCGGGCTCCGCTGCCGAGGCGGCCGCAGCTGCCCCTGATGCGACGGTCGCCGAGGCGTACGTCGCCCATTCGGAGGACGAGGTCCTGGTGAACAGCGGCGAGTACTCGGGGCTGCCCGCGGACGAGGGCGGTCGACGGATCGTCGCCTGGCTGGCCGCCCAGGGGAAGGGCAAGCACGCCGTCACGTACCGGCTGCGCGACTGGCTGATCAGCCGCCAGCGCTACTGGGGCACGCCGATCCCGATCATCTACTGCGACGTCCACGGCGTCGTGCCGGTGCCGGAGGAGGACCTGCCGGTCCGACTGCCGGACACGGTCGACTACGCTGGCAGCGGCGTGAACCCGCTGACCCGCGACGAGGCCTTCCTGAACGTCGCGTGCCCGATCGGCGGGGAGCCCGCGCGGCGCGAGACCGACACGCTGGACACGTTCATCGACTCGTCCTGGTACTGGTATC
>DASTIE010000081.1:0-34592 GCA_035717865.1 Candidatus Limnocylindrales bacterium | reverse complement strand
GATTCGACCCGCACCAGCGCCAGCAGGTCCGGCGTGTCGCGGCTCGCGGTCCAGCCCTCATCGCCGATCGTGAGCTCCAGCGGCGGCTGGAAGCTCTGCGACTGGTACGCGCCGATCGGCAGCTCCCCGATCCCCAACGGTTGCGCGGGCGCGACCGAGCCGGCCGGGGGGCTGGCGCCGGGCGTGCCCAGCAGCCGGGAGCCTGCGAACAGGGCGATCCACGCAAGCGTCACGATGGCCACGGCCGCCGCACCCATGACGACCCCGCGGGGCAGCTCGCGCTCGCCGCGGGCCGTGGTGTCGCGGGTGACCGCGTAGACGACGATCGGGTCCTGGATGCCCTTCAGCCGCCGCCGGCCGCGAGGGATGAACCCGACCGGGATGCTGGCCTGGGTGATGCCCTTGACCGTCGAGCTGACGAGGACCTCGCCCGGCCGCGCCGCGGCACACAGACGCGCCGCGATGTTGACCGCGCGGCCGATGTAGCCCTCGGCCGTCTCGACCGCCTCGCCCGCGTGGACGCCGACGCCGAGGCCGAGGGGCCGGTCGGGCTCGCGCGCGTTCAGCTCCGCCGCGGCATCGACGATCTCCAGCCCGCACAGGACTGCGCTCGACGCCGATGGGAAGACGGCGTGGATCGCGTCGCCCTCGGTCTTGACCTCCGCGCCCTCATGCCGCGCGATCGCGTTCCGGGCGATGTCCAGGAATCGGCTGACGGCGTCGGCGGCGGCCTTGTTGCCGTGCCGCTCGGCGAACGCCGTGAAGCCGCGCATGTCGGAGAACAGGAAGCCCCGATACGCGGCCGACCCGGCTTCGATGCGCCCGTCAGTCATGTCCGGACGATGGTAGTGGCCGTCCGAACGGCTGGATCAGGCTGCGGAACCTTCGCCACCCCGCTCGTGGACCACGGCTCCGCCCTGGATCGTGCACCACGTCCCGAGCTCCCCGACGCGCGCGGCCTCGGCGGCGAGCAAGTCGCCGTCGATGACGGCGATGTCCGCCAGCTTGCCGGCCTCGATCGACCCGATCCGGTCCTCGAGCCGAACGGCGCGCGCCGCGTCGATCGTGTGCGAGCGGACCGCCTCCTCGATCGACAGCTCGTGGTGCGGTCCCGCCGGCGTGCCGTCCGGCGTCACCCGGTGCATCGCGGCAGAGATCGTGTCGAGCGGGCGGTAGCTCTGGACGAACGCGTCGGAGCTGATGACGGGCCGGATGCCGAGGTCCAGCCAGGCGCGCATCGGCATCGCGTCCTGGAGGCGCTCGCCGAGCTGGACCTTCCAGACGTTGCCGAGCTCGCGGATGGAGCCCGGCTGGGTCACCGGGATGATGCCCAGGGCGGCCATCCGGTCCCGTTGCGGCGCCGTGGGATACGTGCCGTGCTCGATGCGGGGGCGAGGGTCGTCGCTCCCGCGGGCCCGGAACGCGGCCTCGAGCGCCCCGAGCGCGAGCTCGAAGGCGCGATCGCCCATCGTGTGGATCGAGATCTGCCAGCCGGCCTCGTGGGCACGGGCCAGCAGAGCTCGAAACTCGTCGGGCTCGTGGTAGAAGATGCCGGTCGAGCGGCTGGGGCCGAGGCCCTCGCTGAACGCCGCGGTGCCCGCCGTGATGGCGCCGTCCGTGTAGAACTTCATGGCCCCGATGCGCAGCCGCTCGTCGCCGAACGGCCCGGCAAGCCCGATCTCGAGCAGCTCGTCCAGCTGGTGGCTGAGGGGCATCGCGACGATCCGCGGCCCCGGCACCCCGCGCCGGTGCGCCTCACGGTAGATGCCCAGCTCGCGGCGGCTGACCTGCGGGTCGGCGATCGTGGTGAGCCCGGCGGCGAAGTACCGGGGCGCGGCAGCCCCCAGCATCGCGACGCCCTCCTCGACCTCCAGCTCGGTGTGGAAGTTGGGCCCGTGGTGCCCGATGTCGACGGACGGCCCGAGGAGGAGATTCGTTGCCGCGTCCCGGGCGATGCCCGTCGGGCGGCCGCGGTCGTCGCGATCGAACGTCCCGCCATCCGGATCGCGCACGTCGTCGACGACGTCTCGCATCGACATCGCAAGGCTGTTGACGAGGATCGCGTGGCCCGAGACGTGCTCGAGGAGGATCGGGTGCGCCTGCGAGACCTCGTCGAGGTCGCGCCGGTCCGGCAGCCGGCCCTCGGCGAAGGCGCTCCACTCCAGGCCGTGCCCGCGGATCCACGTGCCCGGCGCGCGCCGCTCCGCGAACTCGCCGACCCGCCGCTGCAGCTCCGCGATCGAGGTGACGTCGCGGGCCTCCACGCCGGCAAAGGATTCGGCGGTGGCGAGATAGTGGTTGTGTGCGTCCACGAATCCAGGGACCACGGTTCGCGCACCCGCGTCGATCTCCTCCACATCGGCCGGCAGCCACCCGCGGACGGCCTCGACGTCGCCGACCGCGACGATCCGCTCGCCGTCGATGCCGATCGCCGCGGCACGGGGCCGGGCAGGGTCCATGGTCAGGATCGTGGCGGCGCGCAGGAGGAGTGCCATCGGTCGTGATCCTACGGGCGTCGAGCGAGGATCGCGTAGCGTTGCCCCGGTGAGCCGCGAATCCGAGGACATGAACCGCCGCCTGCTGCGGGCGCGCGACGCGATGGACCGCTCGTACTCCCAGCCGCTGGACGTGCCCACGGTGGCCGCCGTGGCCCACATCTCGCCCGCGCACTTCAGCCGGAGCTTCCGAGCGGTGTTCGGCGAGACACCGCACCGCTACCTTCAGCGCCGGCGGGTGGAGCGGTCGATGTTCCTGCTTCGCGAGACCGATCGCAGCGTCACGGATGTCTGCTTCGACGTCGGGTTCGCGAGCCTCGGGACCTTCAGCCGGACGTTCAAGGAGATCGTCGGCGAGTCGCCATCGGCCTACCGCGCCAAGAACGGCCCGATGGTCGCGCCCAACTGCTTCCAGATGCTCGCGATGCGGCCGCTGACCGCGAGGTGACCGCGAGATGAGCACTTCCGGAGAAGCCGGGGAGCGCCGTCCCTCCCTAGCATGAGCGGCGCAATGACACTCGAGACGCGCCCCGAGGCGCCCAACACCGCCGATACCCACGACCTGATTCGCGTGCAGGGTGCGCGGGTCAACAACCTCCGGAACATCAGCCTGGAGATCCCGAAGCGCCGGCTGACGGTGTTCACCGGCGTGTCCGGCTCGGGCAAGAGCTCGCTGGTCTTCGAGACGATCGCCGCCGAGTCGCAGCGGATGATCAACGAGACCTACAGCGCGTTCATCCAGGGCTTCATGCCGACCCTCTCGCGCCCGGAGGTCGATCACCTCGAGGGCCTGACGACCGCGATCATCGTCGACCAGGAGCGGATGGGCGCCAACCCTCGCTCGACGGTCGGCACCGCGACCGACGCCAACGCGATGCTCCGGATCCTGTTCAGCAGGATCGGCGAGCCGCACATCGGCCCGCCGAACGCGTTCTCCTTCAACATTCCGACGGTCTCCGGCAAGGGCGCCATCACCGTCGACCGCGGCGACGACCGGACGAAGACCGAGGCCGCGAGCTTCAGCATCCTCGGCGGGATGTGCCCGCGCTGCGAGGGCATGGGCTCGGTCAACGACTTCGACCTGACGGCGCTGTACGACGACACGAAGTCGCTCGCGGGCGGCGCGCTGAAGATCCCGACCTACTCGATGGACGGCTGGTACGGCCGGATCTTCGCCGGCACCGGCTTCTTCGACATGGACAAGCCGATCCGGGACTTCACGAAGAACGAGCTCCAGCACCTGCTCTGGAGCGAGCCGGTGAAGGTCAAGGTCGAGGGCGTCAACCTCACGTTCGAGGGCGTGATCCCGAAGATGCAGAAGTCCTTCCTCTCGAAGGACCTCGAGGCGATGCAGCCGCACATCCGGGCCTTCGTGGAGCGTGCGGTCACCTTCACGACCTGCCCCGAGTGCGGCGGCACGCGGCTCGCCGAACAGGCGCGCTCGTCGAAGATCCGGGGCAGGAACATCGCGGACCTGTGCTCGATGCAGATCAGCGACCTCGCGGCCTGGCTGCGCGAGCTGGACGACCCGCGGGTCACGCCGCTGCTGCGCGGGCTCCAGCACCTGTTCGACTCGTTCGACGAGATCGGGCTCGGATACCTCTCGTTGGATCGCCCGTCAGGCACGCTCTCCGGCGGCGAATCGCAGCGGACGAAGATGATCCGCCACCTGGGCTCGTCCCTCACCGACGTGACCTACGTCTTCGACGAGCCCACGATCGGCCTGCACCCGCACGACATCGCCCGGATGAACGAGCTGCTGCTCCGGCTCCGGGACAAGGGCAACACGGTGCTCGTCGTGGAGCACAAGCCGGAGGTGATGGCGATCGCGGATCACGTCGTCGATCTCGGGCCGGGCGCCGGCACGAACGGCGGCGAGATCGTGTTCCAGGGCTCGCTGGCGGGCCTGCGCGCGAGCGGCACCCTGACCGGCCGCCATCTCGACGACCGGGCATCGCTCAAGCCGTCCGTGCGCAAGCCGGCCGGCGCGCTGGAGATCCGCGGCGCGAGCACCAACAACCTGCGCGACGTCGACGTCGACATCCCGCTCGGCGTCCTCGTCGTCGTGACGGGCGTCGCGGGCTCCGGCAAGAGCTCGCTCATCCAGGGATCCGTCGTCAAGCGCGAGGGCATCGTCGCGATCGACCAGGGCTCCATCCACGGCTCGCGTCGCAGCAACCCGGCGACGTACACCGGCCTGCTCGACCCGATCCGCTCCGCGTTCGCCAAGGCCAACGATGTGAAGCCGGCCCTGTTCAGCGCCAACTCGGAGGGCGCCTGCCCCAACTGCAACGGCGCCGGCGTGATCTACACGGACCTCGGGATGATGTCCGGCGTCACGTCGACGTGCGAGGTCTGCGAGGGCCGGCGATTCCAGGCCGCCGTCCTGGAGTACACGTTCGGCGGGCGGAACATCGCCGAGGTCCTGGCGATGCCCGCCACCGAGGCCGAGGCCTTCTTCGGCGAGGGCGATGCCCGCGTGCCGGCGGCGCACGCGATCCTGCGACGGCTTGCGGACGTGGGCCTCGGCTACCTGAGCCTCGGGCAGCCGCTCACGACGTTGTCCGGCGGCGAGCGCCAGCGCCTCAAGCTCGCGTCGCGCATGGGCGAGAAGGGCGGCGTCTACGTCCTCGACGAGCCGACGAGCGGGTTGCACCTCGCGGATGTCGAGCAGCTCCTCGGCCTGCTGGACCGGCTCGTGGACTCGGGGAAGTCGGTGTTCGTCATCGAGCACCACCAGGCCGTGATGGCGCACGCCGACTGGATCATCGACCTCGGTCCCGGTGCCGGCCACGAAGGCGGGCGGGTCGTGTTCGAAGGCCCGCCGGCGGACCTCGTCGCCGCCCGAGCGACCCTCACCGGCCGGCACCTCGCCCAGTACGTCGGCGCCTGAACGCGCCCGAAGGAGGCCGAGACCATGGCAACCCGCCTCAGCGTCACCTCGATCAAGGTGCTCGACCAGGAGGAGGCGCTGGACTTCTACGTCAACAAGCTCGGCCTGGAGAAGGGCCAGGACATCAAGCAGGGTCCGTTCCGCTGGCTGACCGTCCGGTTCCCCGACAACCCCGAGGTGGAGATCTTCCTCGAGGAGCCAGGCCCGCCGGTCCACGACGAGGCGACGGCGGCGCAGCTCCGGGAGCTGATCGCCAAGGGCGCGATGGGCTCCCTCGTCATCGAGACGGACGATGCCCGCGGCCTGTACGAGACCTTGAAGGCTCGCGGCGTCACCGACTTCACGCAGGAGCCGATGGATCACTTCTACGGCACGGACCTGGGCGTGCGCGACCCGTTCGGGAATGCGATCCGGGTCCTCCAGCCCGCGAAACGGGCGCGGAAGGCGACCGGCTGACCGATACGATGGCGCTCCACTCCACGGAGGACGCCATGCGGAACGCGTTGACCCGACGACTCCGGGTCGGTGTGACGGGCGCCGTCGTGCTCGCCTCGATCGGCCTCATGGCCGCGGCCTGCACCGGCTCTCCGAGTGGTACGCCCGCCGGGACGAACGCCGGCGCCAACGGCGGCACCGTGGCCCCGTCGACGCCCGCCGCCACGAGACGGCTGGTGTGGGCCGCCCCGACGAACCCGATGGAGCGGACGCTCGCCGCGGGCCTTCAGCCGGAGACCAGTGAGCACCTCGAGTACCACGTCCATGCCCACCTCGACGTCTTCATCGACGGCCAGCCGGTCCTCGTGCCCGCGGGCATCGGCATCAACACGCAGGACCCGGACGTCCACACGTTCGCGGAGGCCGATGGCTCCAGCTCCTACGGCGGCATCCAGGTCTGCGGCGTGCCGTGCATCTCGCCGCTCCACACCCACTTCCAGAGCGGCATCATCCATACCGAATCCGCGACGCCCGAGCCCAACATGCTCGGACAGCTCTTCACCGAGTGGGGCGTCGAGCTCAGCGCGTCATGCGTCGGCGAGCTGTGCACGCCGGAGAAGCCGATCGCGTTCTACGTCAACGGCGAGCCGTACACGGACGATCCGACCGCGATCGAGCTCGCCGACCGAGCGGAGATCGCGGTCGTCATCGGGACGCCGCCCGCGACGATCCCGGCGACCGCGGACTTCACGCAGGAATAGCGGCTCGGCGGCTCGGGAAACGGAATTGGCGCGCCCGACAGGATTCGAACCTGCGACCTTCGGCTCCGGAGGCCGACGCTCTATCCACTGAGCTACAGGCGCGGGGCGCGATCATACCGGGGTCCTCGGGAGTGGGCGCTCCCCGCCTACCTGCGCGTGAAGGACAGGTGCGTCACCCCACTTGGTGAGGCGGTCGCCTCGATCTCGAAGTCCTTCTCGACGCCCTCCAGGCCGTCCCAGAGGCGCACGCCCCGGCCGAGCAGGATCGGCACCACGGCGATGTGCATGTGGTCGACGAGCCCCGCGGCCACGAACTCGCGGATCACCGTGGGGCCGCCGCCGATGCGCACGTCCAGCCCGTTCGTTGCGGCGCGGGCCTGCTCCAGGGCCTCGGCCGGTGGTGCCGAGACGAAGTGGAACGTCGTGCCGCCGGCCATCTCCAGCGGCGGCCGGTCGTGATGGGTGAGCACGAAGACCGGCGTGTGGAACGGCGGCTCGTCGCCCCACCAGCCTTTCCAGTCGCGGTTCTCGTGCCAGCCGGGATAGCCGAACTTCCCGGCGCCCATGATCTCCGCGCCGACGCCGTCCGCGAACGGCCGCAGGACCGCGTCGTCGATGCCACCGCTCCCGCCCGGCTCGCCCATCCGCTCGTGCCACCAGCGCGTCGCGAACATCCACTCGTGCAGCCGCTCGCCGGCGTGGCCGAAGGGCTCCTCCAGGCTCAGCCCCTCCCCGGTGCCGAAGCCATCGAGCGAGACCGAGAAGAACTGGACGCGGGTGAGGGCCACCGCTCGTCAGCCTCCGGTGCTCGCACGGCAGTCGGCGCACCGCCCGCCGACGCTGAGGTGCGAGAGATCGATCTCGAAGCCGAGACGGTCGCGGAAGGCACGGACGGTCCGCGCGGCATCGGAGGGCGAGATCTCCCAGCTCTGGCCGCAGCTGGAGCAGTGCAGGTGGCCGTGGGCCTCCGCGGGCCGGATGTGGAATTCCTCGCGCCCGTCGCGCCCGTGCGCGTGCTGCACGACGCCGATCTCTTCGAGGACCCGGAGGGTCCGGTACACGGTCGATGGCGTCGTCTCCGGGTCGAGCGACCGGCACCGATCGACGAGCTCGCTGCCGGTGACGTGTCCGTCCGTCGCCTCAATGACCTCCAGGATCAGGCGACGCTGCGGCGTCCAGCGCATGCCCGCGCGCCGCAGGTGCTCGCGAACCGCGGTCGACGTCGGGACGGGCGCGGTCGAGGTCGGCGCGGGCGCTGATTCGCTGGCGGTCATCGACCGAAAGCATAACCGTGCGGTCCCTTGTTGCCGTACCCTGCTCTTGCAACACGATGCAACAAGACACGACTGCCACCGGAGGTGCGCATTGGGCGAGGCGCTCGGGCTGCTGCTGACCGCGCTGCTGCTCGGCCTCCGGCACGGCATCGACTGGGACCACATCGCGGCCATCACCGACATCACGAGCACGACGGCCGCCGGCGAGGCGGGCGAGGCCGGCCACGAGGAGCATCACCGCGCCGGCGAGCACGACCACGGCCACGGCGGCCCCGCGGAGCTCGCGGCCCACGCGGCTCCCGGCTCCGGCGCCCCGGGCGAGCACACCCACGAGCCGGTCGTGGCGTCGCGTCGCGGCTTCATCACCGAGCAGCGCGAGGCCATCTGGCTGGGCTCGCTGTACGCGCTGGGGCACGCCTTCGTCGTCGCCGTCCTGGGCGGCGCGGCACTCGCCTTCGGCGCGATCCTCCCGGACTGGATCGACCCGATCATGGGCCGCGTCGTCGGCATCACGCTGATCGTCCTCGGGGTCTGGGTCTTCTACTCGGTCTACGCGTATGCCCGGCACGGCGCGGAGTTCCGCCTCCGGAGCCGGTGGATGATCGTGTTCGACTCCTTCCGATACGCCTGGCGCTGGATCCGGTCGCGCCTCCACGGGCACGAGCACGTGGACCCGGTGGAGTCGAGCAGCTACGGGCCGAAGACCGCGTTCGGGGTCGGGATGATCCACGGCGTCGGCGCGGAGACGGGCACGCAGGTGCTGCTCATCGCCGCGGTCGGCGGTGCGGCGAGCCTGGGCCTCGGCATCCCGATGATGCTGGCCTTCATCGCCGGCCTGCTCATCACCAACACGCTGATCGTGGTGATCACCGCGACGACATTCGTTGCGAGCCAGCTACGCCAGCGGATCTACGTCGGCGTGGGCGTTGTCGCCGGTGCCTTCAGCCTCGTCATCGGGTTGCTGTTCGTGTTCCAGGCCGAGGGCGTCCTCCCGGACCTCAGCGCGATCTTCTGACCGTCTGGCGCGCCCGGCGCCTGCCGATTGCGAGCCGGGCGCCCAGCCGGTGCTAGGACCGGTCGATCTGCATCTTCTCGACGGCCACCACTGTGATCCGGCTGTCGACGATCGTCACCCCGTCCACGGCTTCGACGACCGCGAGGATCGCATCCTCGTCGACGAGGTCCTCCACGGCGCCGGCGAGCCGCACGACGCCGCCTTCGACGTCGAGCTCGATCCGATCGGCGAGCCCCGACGTCGTGGCGTCCGCGCGCAGTGCCTCCAGGACCCGTGTCTCGACCTCGTCCCGTGCAGACAGCGCGGACCCGTGGTGGTCCGCGTCGAAGGGCTCCTCCTGGGCTGTCGTGCCGAAGCCGGCGGCGACCTCCGGCTCGCCTTCGTCGCCCACGCGCAGGGGCGGGTCGATCGGCGGGACCCAGGTCATGCCCTCCTCGGCGGCCTCGTTCGGGTCATCAGTCTCGCCGGCCCGCAGCTCCGTCGCCACGAGCGACTCGAGGTTCTCCGCCCGGTCGTCGTCGGGCTGGTCGCTGTCCGGCGGACGGGCCTCGAGGTCGCCCTGGTAGACGCGCGTATCGGTCATCTCGCCGAGCGTGTCCACCTCGTCCTCGGTCGCCACGGCGTCGGAGTCCGGCGGTCGAAGGCCCAGCAGCTGCGCGACCTCGGGATCGGCCTCGGCTGCGGTCTCGGGGTGAGAAGGTTGGTGTTCGCCGGTTCGCGCGTCGCTCATGCGGGGAGGTTCCCGCGCTCGCCCTTCGCGGCAGGTCAGCGTTTGCGCGACACTCGTGGCCAAACCGTTGCAACCCTTGGGCGCGCCGCCTACGATCCGCGTGCCCCGCGCCTGTTTGCCGATCGACCTGCGGAGGTGCAGCCATGACCACCCAGGCGACGGCCGACCTCCTCGCCGAGGTCCAGGCGCTCATCCGCGAGCGCGAGCGGGAGGGCGTCCTCGGGCTGGCGGAGCTCATCGGAGCGGCAGAGTGGGCCGACCTCGTGCCCCAGCTCGAGCCGCACGAGGTCGCGGTCCTTATCCAGTGGCTGCCGGACGAGGAGATCGGCGACATCCTGGAGGAGCTGCCGCCGATCGAGGCGGCCCGGATCCTCCGCTCCCTGTCCGCGCCGGAGGCGAGCCACCTGCTCGGCGAGATGGACCCCGACGACGCGGCGGACGTCGTGGAGGCGCTCCCGGACGATGCCGTCGACGCGATCCTCGTCCGGATGAAGCCGGAGGACGCGGCGGAGATCCGCCAGCTCTCCGGCTACCCCCCGGACACGGCCGGCGGGATCATGACCCCGGAATACGTCGCGGTCTCGAAGGACGCGACGTCGGCGCAGGCGATCGCCGCGATCCGGCGCCTCGTGGACGAGGCCGAGACGGTCAACTACGTCTACGTCGTCGACGAGGAGCGGCATCTCCTCGGCGTCCTGTCGCTGTACCGCCTGCTCCTCAGCCCCGAGCGAACGCCGGTCGTCGAGCTGATGGCGCCATCGACGGTCCGGGTAAAGGCCTCTGCCGACCAGGAGACCGCAGCGCGGATCCTGACGGACCGCAACCTGCTCGCCATCCCGGTGGTCGACGACGACGATCACCTGATCGGGATCATCACGGAAGACGACGTCGCTGACGTCATCGAGGCCGAGGCCACCGAGGACATCGAGCGTCTCGGCGGCAGCCAGCCGCTCAACATCCCGTACCGCCTCGCGTCCGTGCCGCTGCTCGTTCGCAAGCGCGTCGGGTGGCTGCTCTTGCTGTTCATCGCGCAGGGCTACACGGGCACGGTCCTCAAGAGCTTCGAGGGCGAGCTCGCCGCGGTCGTCGCGCTGAGCTTCTTCATCCCGCTGCTGATCGGCACGGGCGGCAACGTCGGATCACAGACCGTCACGCTGGTCGTGCGCGCCATGGCCCTGAACGAGGTCGCGCTGCGCGACATCGGCTGGCTGGTGTTCAAGGAGCTGCGCGTTGGCCTCGTGATGGGCCTCGTGATGGCGGTGATGGCCGTCGGGCAGGCCTGGGTCCTCGGCGTGTCCTCGGACATCGCGACCGCGGTCTCGATCGCGGTCGTCGCGATCTGCGCCTGGGCCGCGCTGGTGGCGGGCGCCCTGCCGCTGGTCCTGCGCCGCCTCGGCGTCGACCCGGCCGTCGTGTCCGCGCCGCTCATCTCGACGCTCGTGGACGGCACGGGCCTGCTCATCTACTTCGAGATCGCCCGGGTGGTGCTGCAGCTGTGACCGGGTGCCGCCCCGCTCCCGGCCGGGACGATCGGCGGCCCCTGGTAGCCCTATCGGATAGGTGCCGCACGCACCGTTGAGGGCCACTCTCCGCCAGCCGAGGCACTAACGGGGGTGTGGTGGTTCGGTCTACGTCCGAGGTGGGCAATGGCCGGAGAACACGAGTCTGGATGGGACCCAGCCGAAGTCGATGGTCAGCTGACCACGCTCGGCGATGACGCCCCGCACTGGGTGCTCGGCGACCCCGATCGCGCGGTGCGCAGCGACCCCGACCGCGCCGTGCGCAGCGACCCCGATCGCACAGAGCAGGCACCGGCACACGCCACCCGCGTCGCGGAACCACCGGCGCCCTTCGGATGGACCGATGGGCTCACGGAATCCGAGGGGCCGCGGTTCTGGGACCGGGTCGTCGCCGTCGAGCAGGCCAGGAACGCGCGCCATGCGCGCACCGGCACGATCGTCCTGTTCGAGGTCGTCGGGTTCGGCGCCGCCGTCGATCGCTGGGGCAGCACGCTGGCCCTGCAGCTGTTCGTTGAGCTGTCCCGCGTGCTCTCCAGGGGCATGCGCGACAGCGATCACCTCGCCCGCATCGCGCCCGCGCGCTTCGCCGTGCTGCTGACCGAGACGGACGAGATCCTCGCGATCAACTACGTCGATCGCATCAAGGAAGCCTGCCAGCGCGAGCTGGATCCCGCCTCCAACGGCATGCGCGTCGTCGTCGGCTGGGCGAGCCCGAAGGTCGGACGCAGTCTCGCCGAGGCCTACGAGATGGCCGAATCGCGCCTGGTGGAGGCGCTCGCTCGCGAAGCCTGAGCGCCGGGCCGGCTCAGAGCCAGCCGCGGGCGCGGAAGATCAGCCAGAGCACGACCGCGACGACGCCCATGAGGGCGAGCGCGAACGGATAGCCGAAGGCCCAGTGCAGCTCCGGCATGTCGAAGTTCATGCCGTAGATCGTCCCGATGAGCGTCGGTGCGAAGATGATCGCGGCCCACGCGGAGATCCGTTTGACCTCCTCGTTCTGCTCGATGCTCGCCTCCGTCAGGCGCCGCACCTCCTCGTTCTGGGCCTGGTTCACGAGCGTCGCGTTGACGGTGAGGATGTCCGAGAGGTTCTGGCGGAAGCCGGCCACGCGCTCGGTGACGGTCGTTGCGTGGTCGGCCACGTCACGGAGGTAGCGCTGCAGCTCCTGCTTGGTGTCGTACTTCTCGAAGCCTGCGACGAGGGCTTCCAGCATGCCGTGCAGCGGGCGGGTGGAGCGCTGGAACTCGATGACCTCGCCGGAGAGCTCGTAGATGCGCCGCGAGACCGTCGGGTCACCGCGGAAGACCTGGGCCTCGATCTCGTCGATGTCCTTGTCCAGCCCGGCCACGACCGGCGCGAAGCCGTCCACGACGCTGTCGAAGATCGCGTACAGCACGGATTCCGGGCCCAGCGCGAGCAGCTCCTGGCTCTCCTCCATCCGGTGGCGCACGACTGCGAGGTCGGGCGTGCGGCTGTGGCGCACGGTCAGGACGAAGTTCGGCCCGACGAAGACGTGGATCTCTCCGAACTCGACCTCCTCCTCCCGGTCGATGTAGCTCGCGGCGCGGAGGACCACGAACAGCGTGTCGCCGTAGCGCTCCAGCTTGGGGCGCTGGTGGGCGACGATCGCGTCCTCGACGGCGACCTCGTGCAGCCCGAACTCCTCCGCCACCGGCCGGAACTGCGCGTCCGTCGGGCGGAACAGTCCGATCCAGGCCATCGCGCGCGGTGTCGATCGAAGCTTCGCGACCGTCTCCGCGATCGTCGTCGGGGACTCGATGCGCCGGCCGTCGACGTACAGCCCGGCGTCGACCATCGACTCCTCCACCGGCGCCGCAACGTCCTCCGGTCGGGCCTCCATGGAGACCTCCGGCGCGGTCTCGACCGCCGACGGCTGGCCCGCGGGGTGACGGCGGGTCGGCAGGAGGAAGCGCGGTCTCGGTCGACGATCGGCCATGCGGCGAGACTAGGCGATGCGATCGATCTCGAAGTACACGCCGACCGCCCGGATGTGGCCGCGGGCGGCGCGGTAGACGATGTTGCCCGGGAATGGGTGCTGGTCGAACAGCCGCATCGGCGCGTCGCGGTCGTCGCCGGACAGGCGCCGGGCGCGGATCGGGATCGGCACGGTTCGTGGGAACTTGAGGTCCGCGGTGCCGGCCGCGTCGAGGTTCAGGGTCCACGGGACGTCGCCGTTCGGGTGGCCCAGGAACCACCGCTCGCCGTCACGGAGGAGCGTGAGCAGCACGCTCCGGTAGCGCCCGGTTCGCCGCCCAGCCACCCGCAGCTCGACGACGTTGCCGAGCCCGATGCCGGTGGAGCGCCACTCCCGGCGCACGAGCGGGTCCAGGAACCGGATGACCGCGTACATCGCCGTCAGCGCGCGGCGCCAGAACCCTGACTCGCGCGGTGCCCGAAGGTCCATTCGGGCAAGATACGCCGGTGAGCGCTCCCGGCACCCTCGCCCTGGCGACGCGCGGCCTGCGCAAGAGCTACGGCAAGCGACTCGCCCTCGATGGGCTGGAGCTGTCCGTGCCCGCGGGCGTGGTCTACGGCTTCCTGGGGCCGAACGGCGCGGGCAAGACGACCACGATGCGCCTGCTGACCGGCCTCCTCCACCCCGACGCGGGCTCGATCGAGCTGCTGGGGCGGCCGTTCCGGCGCGGCGACCGGAAGCGACTGTTCGAGGTCGGCGCGCTGGTCGAGAGCCCATCGTTCTATCCGTACCTGTCCGGTCGGAAGAACCTCCAGGTTCTCGCGTCGGCCGGCGCCCCGGTTCCGCCTCGCCGGGTCGACGAGCTCCTCGACCTGGTCGGGCTGAAGGAGCGGGCCGGCGACAAGGTGAGCGGCTACTCGCTGGGCATGAAGCAGCGGCTCGGGATCGCCGGCGCCCTGCTCTCCGACCCCAAGCTGCTCCTGCTCGACGAGCCGGCGAACGGCCTCGATCCGGCCGGGATCGTGGCGATGCGCGAGATGCTCCGGCGGCTCGCCGCGGCCGGCAAGACGGTCTTCGTCTCCAGCCACCTGCTCGCCGAGGTGCGGGTCCTCGCCGACGTCGTCGGGATCATCGCCGCCGGCAAGCTCGTCCGCGAGGGCACCCTGGACTCGCTGCTCCGGGACCAGGGCGTCGTGCGGGTCCGCGTGCCCCGTGCGGACGTGGCGACCGCGCGCACCACCCTGGAGCGGATCGCGCGCACGGACGGCGGCGCCGAGCCGGAAGGCGATCCGTGGCTCGCCGTGCACGTCGAGCCGAATCTCGCGGGAGCGGTCAACCGTGCCCTCGCCGAGGCGGGGATCTACGCCACGGGCCTCGAATCGGGCACGGACCTGGAGCTGCTGTTCCTCGAGCTGACGGGCGGGACGTCGGCATCGAATGAGGGCACGTTCGGGACCGCCGGCGCGGGAGCGAGCGTCGCCTCGGATACCGGACCCGAGGCGGGACCCGCCGGCACGGCATCGGGGCCGACCGCATGAGGATCTTCACCGCCGGCCTCCGAAAGCTCATCGGCCGGCCGGCGTCGTTCGTGTCCGTCGGGCTGCTGGTGGGTCTCCTGGGGCTCATCCTGATCGGAGCGGCCACCGTGCAGGAGAACGGCGCGCAGGGCGCGGCGCGGGCCCGGGCGCTGATCACGTTCCCCGGCGCGTACGACCTGATCCTCTCGTTCATGTTCGGGCTGGGCGGGCTCGTCGCGGTGATCTACGGCGCAGCCGTGGCCGGCTCCGAATGGAGCTGGGGCACGCTCAAGAACGCGGTCGGTCGCGGCGAGAGCCGGACCCGCTACATGCTCGGGATGTTCGCGGCAATCGTGGTGATGATCGCCCTCGGGCTGGCGATCACGTTCATCCTCGGCGTCCTGCTGGCCCTCCTCGCGGCGACGATCGCCGGGGTCGCGACGACCGGCGTCACCGACGCCGATACCTTGAACCGCCTCCCGGCGATGGCGGCCCGCGGATGGTTCGCGGTCGTCGAGCAGGCTGGCCTCGGGTTCGCGATCGCGACACTTGCCAGGAGCCAGCTGGCAGGGATCGGCGCGGGCATCGCCTTCTACTTCGGCGAGGGCTTCGCCTCGATCTTCTTCCCGGACATCATCAAGTACATGCCCTTCGCGGTGGCGCGGGCCTCGGTCGACACGGGCGGCAGCGGGTTCGGTGGCGGCGGTGGCGGTGCCGGCGGCCTCGCCCAGGCCCTCGAGCCGGACGTGGCGCTCGTGCTCGTCGGCATCTGGCTCGTCGGCGCGCTCCTGGTCACGATCCTGTTCACGGAGCGCGCGGAGATCACCGGCTAGGAAAAGACGCGCGGGGAAAAGTTCGGAGCGGCTCCCGAAGGAGCCGCTCCGATGCTGTCCCGGTGAAGGTATCCGCCGAAACGGACGCTTCTGCCACGCGTCAAGGGCATCTATCACGTCGGCTGCACCGACTACCCTGACCCAACCTACCCATGACCTTGCCGCTGGGGCAGCGGACCCTGCGCGAACGCAGTGCACGGCACAGTCTACGTGAGACGACCCTCGAATCCAAGGGTTTTCGTCACAGAATTTGTGAAAATCCCTTAACAGTCCGAGCGTGGGCGCGCTCGCCAACCGTTACAGCGGCATTGCACCGCCAGAATTCTGTAATGCGGCCGGTGTCGCGGCGCCGCGAACGGCCGCTCGCGGTCAGTCCTCGTGGATCGTCACCTTGGTCATCGCGACCGGCGAATCCGGGAGGTCGCGGGCGTTCCGCGGCGCCCCGACGATCTTGTCGACGACGTCCAGGCCCTTCGTCACCTGGCCGAAGAGCGTGTAGTTCTTCGGGAGCCTGCCCCCGAGGTCGTCGACGCAGATGAAGAACTGGCTGCCGTTGGTGTTGGGGCCGGAGTTCGCCATCGCGAGCGAGCCCCGGCCGTAGTCGCCGTGGACGGGCTCGTCCTCGAACTTGTAGCCCGGGCCGCCGGTGCCCACGCGCCCGGCGTTCAGCGACGACTTCTTTCCGAACTCGCCGTCGCCGCCCTGGATCACGAAGCCCGGGATGACGCGGTGGAAGATGACGTCGTCGTAGAAGCCCTTCTTCGCGAGATCGATGAAGTTCTGGCTGGCCTTCGGGGCGGCCTGGGTGTACAGGTCGACCTCGATGTCGCCGAGGTCCGTGGCGATGGTGGCGCGGGTCATGGCGTGCTCCTCGTCAAGGGTTGCGGGTTGGTCAGGGCGCGGCGCTCGGCGACGCGGCAGGGGTGGTGGCGGCTGTCGACGCCGCCGGCGAGGCGCTCGCCTGAACGTCGGCCACGGTGACGGAGGTCATCGCGATCGGATTGGGTGGCAGCTCGGCCCCGCCCGAGGCCTGGAAGATCGCATCCGCGACCTCCATGCCGCTGACGACGTTGCCGAAGATGGCGTACGTGTTGGCGCTCTGGAGGATCGGGCCGGACTCGTCAGACAGCACGATGAAGAACTGCGAGCCCTGGGAGTGGGGCTCGGGTGTCCGGGCCATCGCGACCGTGCCGCGCTTGTAGGCCGTGGCGACCGGCTCGTCGGCGATCGTGTAGCCAGGTCCGCCGCCGCCGGTGCCGAGTGGGTCGCCGCCCTGGATGACGAACGGCGTTCCGGAGGCCAGCGTTGGCGTGCGGTGGAAGACGACACCGTCGTAGAACCTGCAGCCGGCGAGGGCCACGAAGTTTCCGGCGGCGATCGGCGACAGGACGCCGTCGACCTTGATGACGATGTCGCCCTTCTCGGTCTTGATCGTGACGAGCTTGCTCTCGCCGCTCCCGAGCGGCGCGGGCTCGCTGGTGGGGCACGTGCCATCGCCGACGACCTGGCCGGACCCGCCGGGGCCACCGCTCGCGCCGGAGCCTGACGCGCCGGGGCTGGCGGACGCACCGGGGCTGCCGAACGGGTTGCCGAGGAGAACGACCGCGGCACCGACCGCGACCGCGGCGACCACCAGGGCGATCAGCGGCGTATTCGAGCCGCGCTTGCTGCGAACAGGGCCGCCCCGGACCGCCTTCGGCCGGACGCCGCTCGCCGCGCGCTTCGCGGCACGGTTCTGGGCGCGGGTGCGCCGTGCCGCCTCGGCCTCGGCCGTTTCACCGCCGGCCCCCGCCCCGGGCGCCCCACGGGCAGCGCCTGCGTCCGTGGCTTCCCTGGATCCGGACGCGTCGATGGCGTCGAAATCGTCCGCCGGACGCGCGGCGCGCGGGCTTCGCGTCTTGGGCGGGACGCGGCGACCTCGGGGTTCCTTGCTCATGCGGGAGTGCTCACGCGGCGGCCTCACGGGCGGACTGGTAGGCGACGGCGCCGGACAGGAGCGCCTCGCCGAGGATGATGCCCGCTGCGCCGGAGTCGCGCACGCGGCGGACCCCCTCGAGGTCGGTCACCCCGCCGGCGACGAGCAGGTCCGCGTCGACCGTCCGCGCCGCCGCTGCGACGTCTGCCGCCTCGGCCTCCCCGGTCGCGTGGCCCAGCACGAACCGCCGAACGCCGCGTCCGGCCAGCTCCGACAGCAGCTCCGGCAGGGTCGGTGGTGCGGGCCGGTGCCACGGGAACGCGGCGAGTCGATCCGCGCGGGCGTCGAGGCCGACGGCGAGCCAGTCGCCGGCCACCTCGAGGCAGCCGCGGAGCACCGCCGGGTCGTCCGCGACGGCCAGGGACGCGACCACCCGCGTGGCGCCGGCGGCGAACGCGAGCCGGATGCCCTCGGGCGAGTCGACGCCGCCTGCCAGCTGCAGCGGGGTCGCGACGCGCGAGGCGATCGCGCCCAGGACGTCGGTGTTCACGGGGCTGCCACGCCGGGCGCCGTCGAAGTCGACGACGTGGATCATCGGCGCCCCGAGCCCGACGAAGTGCTCCGCGATCCGTTCCGGCCGGTCCGTCGGGGCGCCGACGCCCGTCGACACGCCCGGCCAGAAGACGATGCGCGACCGGCCCTCCTGGACGTCGATCGCGGGGATGACCTGCACCCGGTCAGCCGGGCGCGCCGGTCGGGCTCGCGAGTCCGGGCGGCCGAGCGCCCTCGCCGTGCAGCGCGCGGCGGTGGAAGCTGATCGGCAGCGAGCCGCCGCGGAGGAGCATGTCGTGGAAGGCGCGCAGCGAGAACGCACTCCCGAGGCGCTGCTGCTCGGCCCCTCGCAGCTCCAGCAGCAGGACCTTCCCGAGCAGGTACGAGAGGTTGTACGTCGGCGTGTAGGTGTAGCGACGCGCCTCGGCGAGGGCGTTCGGTCGCTCGAAGCCCGTGTGCTCCACCAGGAAGTCGGCGGCCTCCTCGATCGAGACCTCGCCGCGGTGCATCCGCACGTCCAGCACGATCCGCGCGGCTCGCCAGATCGCGTCGGTGGCGAGGGCGACGCGGAACGCGGGCCCGTCGTCGAAGCCGTGCTCGCGCAGCAGCTGCTCGCTGTACATGCCCCAGCCCTCGACGAACTCCGGCGCGTCGACCTGGACTCGGGTCAGCGAGGGGTGGCGGGCGGCGAGCGCGAGCTGCAGGTGGTGGCCCGGATAGGCCTCGTGGATCGAGGTGTTGCTGATCGCGGCGCGGTAGTGCTCGCGCATCGCGCCGGGGTCGCCATCGACGTCCGGCGTGACGATGTAGACGCCGACCGGGTCCGGGTCCCACTGTGCCGGCTGGTAGTACGCGGCGAACGGGATGACGCCGCGGAGGTACGGCGGCGTCTCGATGACGTCGACGCGCTCGTCTTCCGGCACGGTCGCAAGGCCGCGCTCGATGATGTGGCTCCGGGCGCGGCGCATCGCGACGCGATATTCCTCGATGGCCTCGTCGAAGGTGTCCGGGTGGTCGTCCTTGACGCGCTCCACGACCTCCGCCTCGGTGGCGTCCGGGTCGATCTCGCGTGCGGCCGCCACGCGATCGGCGTGGTTGCGCTCCAGCTGCTCCCAGCCGATCTCGAGGATCCGGTCCGCGTCGAGGTTCTCGAACGCCCGGAGCTCGATCATCTGGCCGTACAGCTCCCGCCCGACCGGCCAGTCGGGCGTCGCGCCCGGGAGGATCTCGCGGATCCACTCGGACTGGTCCTCGATCGCGACCTTGGCGCGCTCGATCGCCGCACCGAGGCGCCGCCGCTCCGCGCTCGGGAGGTCCGTGCCGGGCGCGTCGGCGGCAGCGATGATGTCGTCGAGGAACCTCGGGGTGCTCATGCTCGCCCGGAGCTCGATCTCCAGCCACGGTCCGACCTGCGGCACCACGGCCCGGGAGCGGTGGCCGCGCAGGAACGCCGGGGCCTGCTCCAGCCGCGCGGCGATGGTCGCGAGCCGCTCGCGCAGCGGCGCGAAGTCCCGCGTGAACAGCGGGAAGAGCGAGTCGCCGATGGACGACGTGCCCGTCGAGCGGCGCTCCCAGATCCGCAGCGTCTCCGCGCGGAAGATCCGGAGCCGGACTTGGTGGAGCTCGAGGTCACGCTCGAATCTCGCCTCCGGGCTCAGCCCCGCCGGATCGAGCGCCTCAAGGGCCACCACGTGGGCGCGATCCTGCACGGCGTCGCCGAGGATCCGCTCCCGCGATGGGTCGGGCAGGCGGTCGTCCCAGGCGTGGATGCCGAGGTACGTCGCCCAGGTCGGCTCCTCCTCGACGACGCGCCTGAAGCGCGCCTCAACAAGGTCGTACAGGGCCTCGTCCAGCGGGCCCGGGTTCGCCGCACCCGGCGCGCGCGAGAGCTCGACCCCGCCGAAGCTGCGATCGCTCACCTGGTGGTTCGAGCTGCGCTGGCTATGCGACTGCGCCGGCGTACGCGCGAGTCGAGCTGGAGGCGCCGACGGCCGTGCGCGGGAGCTCGTCGAGCGCCTCGCGCACGGCCCGGACCGTCGCCTCGACGTCCGATCGATCGATGCCGTAGTGCGTGACCGCCCGGATCTGGCCGTTGTGGGGCATGAACGACAGCATCAGCACGCCGCGCCGCTCGAGCGCCGCCAGGAAGTCCTCCCGGTTGCGCTCGACGCGGAACAGGACGAAGTTCGTGCGGACGCGGCCGGGGTCCAGGCGGTCGCCGCCGGGCTGCGCCGTCTCGCCGGGGGACAGGACGCCCGGGAGGTCGGCGAGTGCCTCCGCGAGGAAGCGAGCGTTCGCATGGTCCTCCGCCAGCCGGTCGATCATGCCCGCGTCGCCGTCCCGAAGGGCCACGAGGCCCGCAGCCGCGAGGATCCCCACCTGGCGCATCCCGCCGCCGAGGAGCTTGCGCGCCCGGCGGGCCTTCCAGATGAAGTCCTTCGAGCCGACGAGCACGCTCCCGACCGGGCAGGCGAGCCCCTTCGACAGGCAGAACGTGACCGAGTCCGCGGGGCCTGCGAGCTCGCGCGGGTCCTCGTCGAGGGCCACGACAGTGTTCCAGAAGCGGGCGCCGTCGATGTGCAGCGGGACGCCCTGCTCGTGGGCCACGGCGGCGAGATCCCGCACGTACGACGAGGGCACGGGCTGGTTGTTGGCATGGGCGCTGGCGTTCTCGAAGACGACCAGTCCGGTGATCTGGTCGTGGACATCCGTGGGATCGCGAAACGCCTCGCGCACCGCGGTGAGGTCCAGCGTCCCGTCGGGTTGCTCCTCGATCCCTCGCACGGAAGCGCCGACCACGACCGCGTAGCTGCCTGCCTCGTGCAGGACGATGTGGCCGTGGGCGCCGGTGATGACCTCCTGGCCGCGCTGGACGTGGGCCATCTGCGCCACGAGGTTGCCCATCGCACCGGACGAGACGAACAGCCCCGCCTCCTTGCCGAGCAGCTCCGCGGCGCGCGCCTCGAGGGCCTTGACGGTCGGGTCGTCCTCGAAGACGTCGTCGCCGACCTCCGCCCCGGCCATCGCGCGGCGCATCTCGGGGGAGGGTTGGGTGACCGTGTCGGAACGGAGATCGATGATCGGCATGCGGCGGCGAGGATAGCGCGGAAGGTCTGGTATCCTCCGCCTTCGTCGCTTGGACCCGTGGTGTAGCGGCCCAACATGCCAGCCTGTCACGCTGGAGATCGCCGGTTCGAATCCGGTCGGGTCCGCCACGAACCCCTTCGCATCCATCCGACGCCCCGTTCGCCCGCCCGAGCGGGGCGTCATCCTGTCTGCAGCGCGACCGGCAGTACCTTGGTAAGGCGGACGAGAAGTGGTGCGTTCCGGCATCCTGCGGCGGCTGTGATCGGCTCGATCGGCTCGCGCCTTCGTCTGGTGTTGCGCCAGCCGACTCCGAGTGCCCGCGTCGCGGTCGCCCCGGAGCTCGCCGGGCTGCCCGAGATGGACTTCGTCGCGTACTCGACGAGCGAGCGACTGTCCGGCCGCATCCGCCTCGACAGCGCGCGCCTGACCGACATGCTCAACGCCCATCCGGAGTTCGTCCTCGTCGATGCGCTCGCCGAGCGCCTGCCGGACGGCGGGTCGATGGTCGTGCCGGAGATCCTCATCCACCGCCATGAGCTCGCGCTCGTGCGGGCCGGCGGTCCGCGCGGCAATCGAGCCCTCCGGGTGCCGACCAAGACCCATCGGGTCGTGCTCCGCTCGGGTCGCTACGTCGTCGCCGGGCTGCACCACAGCACCCGTGGCGAGGACCCGCTGGCCGCCCTTCGCCGCCGCGACCCGATGGTGCCGCTCACGGACGCCGTGATCCTCTTCCGCGTCGGGCCGAACATCGTGGAGGAGCCCGGCGGCACGATCGTGGTCAACCGCGACCTGGTGGACTGGGTTCGCCAGGGCGACCTCGACGCCCGCAGCCTGGACCTGCCCGCAACCTGACCCCGGTTCTCCGAACCTGGCCTCGCGGTGCCCGCCATACCATCCGGCCCGTGGGCGCCATGGAGGTTCGGGATGGGAGCGAGCCGCCGAATCACGGTCCTCTGCGCGGGGTCAGGGTGATCGACTGCTCGACGGTGCTCGCGGGGCCCTTCGCGACGATGCTCCTCGGCGACCTCGGGGCGGACGTCGTGAAGGTCGAGCCACCCGATGGCGACGCGACGCGCGGCTGGGGCCCGCCGTGGGTCGGCTCCGTCGAGGACGGCACGCGGACCGCCGCGTACTACCTCGCGGTGAACCGGAACAAGCGCTCGATCCGCCTCGATCTCTCGATGGACGACGGCCGCGACGTCCTTCGCCGGCTGCTCCGGGACGCGGACGCCGTCGTCGAGAACCACCGCGTCGGCGGGTTCGCGAAGCTCGGTTTCTCCGACGACGTGCTGCGCGACCTGAACCCCGATCTCGTCCACCTCGCGATCAGCGGCTTCGGCACGCGCGGGCCGGACGCCGACAAGCCGGGCTACGACTTCGTGATCCAGGCAATCGGCGGCCTGATGTCGATCACGGGCGAGCCGGACGGACGGCCGATGAAGGTCGGTGTCGCGATCAGCGATGTCGTCTCCGGGCTGTTCGGCGCGGTCTCGCTGCTCGCGGGGCTGCTCGGGCGGGAGCGGTCCCGGAGCGGCGAATCTCGTGGCACGCCCGACCAGGCCGGCGGCTCGCGGACCGGTGGGCCGCCGGTCGGCGGCCAGAGGATCGACGTCTCCCTGCTCCAGAGCACCCTCGCGGTGCTGGCGAACCAGGCCCAGAACGCCCTCGTCACCGGCGCGCACCCGCGGCGCCGCGGTAACGCCCACCCGAGCATCGTTCCGTACGAGACCTTCGGGACCGCGGACGGCGAGATCGCCATCGGCGTGGGCAGCGAGCGGCAGTGGGCGAAGCTGGGTCCGGCGATCGGGCTGCCGGCGCTCGCGACGGAGGCGAGATTCGCCACGAACGGCGATCGGGTCACGCATCGCGACGAGCTCATCCCGATCCTCGCGGAGCGATTCGCGACGGACACGTCCGCCGGGTGGCTCGGCCGCATGGAGGAGGCCGGGATCCCGGCCGGGCCGATCCTCGACCTGCCTGCCGCGTTCTCCTCGCCCCAGGCGCGGGCACTCGGCATGCGCGTGCCGCTCGAGCACGAGAAGCTCGGTCGCGTGGACCAGGTGGGCCTTCCCTTCGAGCTGGCCGCCACGCCCGCGTCGATTCGGACGCCGCCGCCGCTCCTCGGCGAGCACACGGACGAGATCCTCGCGGAGGCGGGCTACGCGCCCGCCGAGATCGAGGCGCTCCGCGCTGCCGCCGTCGTCTGACGCCTTCGAGCGCCTTTGGCCGGCGCCCTAGACGTCCGATCGCCGGAATCGCGCCCAGGCGAGCAGCAGCGAGACGACCACGAGGCCGATCGACACCATGATCGTCCGGGGTGCGTCGAGATCGGGCCCGATGCCCTCGAGGGGCACCGCCCGCGCGATCTCCGCCAGGCCCGTCGAGAAGAGCGGGTTCGCCGTCGGCAGCGTCGAGCCGAGCGAGAGGACGACCAGCCCGGCCACCCCGATCCCCGCCGCACCCAGCGACGACCCCACCAGCACGGATCCCAGGAACGTGATCGCCGCCGGGACCAGCACCGCGAGCAGCAGGAGCATCGCGACCTGGGCCCACGCGAGCGGGTCGGTCGGGCCGAACAGCAGCCCCGAGTAGAGGAACATCGCCACCACGCCGAGGGCCGTCGCGAGCCCCAGGACCATGGCGATGCTCACGAACTTCGACGCAAGGAACGCCGTCCGCGAGACCGGCTTGGACAGGACCAGCCCGAGCGTTCCGTGCTCCCGTTCGCCGGCCACGGCGCCCATGGCGAGCAGCACCGCGGCGATCGAGCCGAACTGGGCAAGGTTTCTCGTGACGAGGTCGATTGCGTCCGGCAGCCCCAGCTCGCCCAGCCCGAGCTCCTCGTCCACCGGGCCGAACAGCGCCTGGAGCTCAGGGAGGTAGCGGATGATCAGGGGCGAGGCGATCCCGAGGACCACGTACAGCGCCGCGACCATCACCAGGCGGTGCGTCCGCCAGGCCTCGATGACCTCCTTCTCCAGGAGCTCCCGGTAGCCGCTCATCAGCCTCATGCCGGCCGAGGCCCCGTATCCAGCTGATCGACCGAGCCGTGCTCCTGCCGGAACGCGATGACCGGCACGCCGATGCTGACGACAGCCTGGACCAACTCCCGGGCGGCACGCTCGTCATCGCTGACCGCCACGCGAAGGGTGCCGCCCGCGATCGAGACGTCCGTCACCCAGGGCTCGGCGCGCAGCCGCGCGACGACGCCCGCCAGCGCGAGCCCGCCCGCCGATCCCGTCTGGACCACGTACACGGAGGGCATGCGAGCGCGGACCTCGGCGATCGAGGCTTCCAGCGTGATCCGCCCGGCGTCCATCAGCGCCACGCGATCGCACAGCCCGTGCACATCGGCGAAGCGACGCGAGGCGACGACCACCGTCGCGCGGCCCCGGAGCGCCGCCACGAAGCCCAGCATCTCGCGCCGGCTGTCCGGGTCCAGCCCCAGCGCCGGCTCGTCCAGCACGAGAATCTCCGGATCGCCGACGAGGGCCTGGGCGATCGCGAGCCGGTCGCACGTCGGACGATCGATCGCGGAAACCCGCCGGTCGAGCACGCCCTCGAGCCGGAGCTGTCCGGCGGTGGCGTCGATTCGCCCGGTCATGCCGTCATCCTGGACCCCGCCGAGGTCCGCCGCGAACGCGAGCACCTCGCGGCCCGTCATCCAGCCGTAGAGCTCCGCATCCTCCAGGACGACGCCGAGGCGGCGACGCGACTGCACCGACCCCGCCTTCGCGCCGTCGATGGTCAGGGTTCCGGCCGTCGGGCGAACGAGCCCGGCCAGCACGCGGATGAGGGTCGACTTGCCGGCGCCCGGGGGCCCGACCAGCCCGAAGGCCGTGCCGCGCGCAACGTTGAGGTCGATGCCGTCGAGCGCGACGACCTTCCCGAAGCGCTTGGTGAGCCCGCGGGCCGCGATAACCGTGTCCGTCACGGCGGGAACGGTACCCTCCCGCGGCCGGCCGGCCCCAGAGCTGCCCTTGCTAGACTCGCCGCGCTTTCGAACACGCCCTACCTGAGGTCCAATCGACCATGGCCGATTCGCGCGAACGCTGGGCGCTGATCCTCGGCGCTTCCTCCGGGATGGGCGAGGCGACGGCCCGCGCGCTGGCCGCCGCGGGCTACAACATCGCCGGCATCCACCTCGACTTCCGCGCCGCGCTCCAGCACGTCGAGGAGGTCAAGGCCGACCTCGAGAACGCCGGCGCCCAGGTCCTCTACGTGAACATGAACGCCGCCGACGACGAGAAGCGCGCGGGGGCGCTGGCCCAGCTCTCCGAGCGCTTCGAGGCGTCACGCAAGGCCGGCCGCGACCCCTACGTCCGCGTGGTCATGCACTCGCTTGCCTTCGGCAGCCTCGTGCCCTTCATCTCGGACGACCCGAAGGGCGCGGTCGACCGCAAGAAGATGGAGATGACCCAGGACGTGATGGCGAACAGCCTCGTGTACTGGGTCCAGGACCTCTTCCGCGGCGGGTTCCTCGGGGAGGGCTCCAAGATCTACGCCATGACCTCGGAGGGCTCGACGCGCGTCGTGCCGTCGTACGGCGTCGTGTCGTCGGCGAAGGCCGCGCTCGAGTCGCACATTCGCCAGCTGGCGATGGAGCTCGGGCGGCTCCACACGGGCATCACAGCCAACGCCATCCGCGCGGGCGTGACCATGACGCCGGCGCTCATGAAGATCCCCGAGCACGACATGATCATCGCCTCGGCGACGGCCCGGAACCCGACCGGTCGGATGACGACGGTCCAGGACGTCGCGAACGCGATCGTCGCGCTGTCCGGCGAGGGCACGGGCTTCATCAGCGGCGAGGTGATCGGCGTCGACGGCGGGGAGTACGTCACCGGCTCGTGAGCGATCCCAGGGCGACTGGCGACGCCACGCCTGGCCCGCTTCGGCCCTTCTACGCGGACTGGGCCGGGTACAACCGTCGCTGGATCGAGGGGATCCGGCGACTGACCCAGGAGGATCTCGCGCTCCCGGTTCCGGCGACGCGCGACTACGAGACCCGGCCATGGCCGGTCTGGGCGGTCGCGGCGCACACCGTCGGGCCGCGGGTCTTCTGGCTGTGCGACGTGTTCGGCGAGCCGGGAGCGGAGCAGACGCCGTTCCCCGGCGACACGCCCGGGTGGGAGGACGAGCTGTCGCATCCGCGGACCGTCGATGAGCTGGTGTGGGCGTGGGAATCGACCTGGAAGGTCATCGAGGGCTGCCTCGACCGCTGGACGACCGACACGCTCGACGTCGCCGTTCGGCGCGCGGAGGCCGGACGTGAGGACGAGGTCCACACGCGGCAGTCGATCCTCATGCGGATGATCGTCCACGAGGGGTACCACCTCGGCGAGATCAACCTGACGCTCGGGGCCAACGGCCGCGAGCCGATCGACCCGTGGCCGGGCAAGGAGTGGCAGGAATCTGCGCCACGCTGGCGACGCGAGGGCGGCGCTCACTCCGTGTAGCGAGTGAGCTCCACGTAGGCCTCGCCGCCGATTGCCTTGCCATCGCGTGTCGCCCGCACGACCTGCGAGCCCTCCCAGTAGGCAACGCCCGTAGTGGCCCGCGTGTCCAGCTCCTGGTCGAGAACGGTCGGGCGGAGCTCGATCTCGAGACCCTCCTCGAGCGCGATGCGCCAGCCGCTGGGCCAGGTCCGGCCGGTGTGCGGGCTCGTCCAGCTGCCGATCGACTCCACCGTGAAGGCGCCTGGATCGAGATTCTTCGACGGGGTTGCAGCTGGGCCGCCCTGCTGGAGCGACCCGTACTCGAGCACCGGTTGGCCCTCGGCGTCGCGCACGACCGACAGGGTCAGGTTCGTCCCGTCGTCGAGGTTCACCGCGAACCAATCCCAGCCGCCGCCGACGGATACGAAATCGCCCCACTGGTGGTCGAACCAGGCCGTGCCGGTCACGTCCAGCTCCTGCCCATCCAGCGCCAGCGTCCCCGCCGCCTGCATCCGCATGCGCGAGTAGTAATACGAGCTGCCCGCGGGCCCGAAATCGACGAAGCCGTCGCCGTCGTGCCGGGTGAGGTCCGCGACGCTGCGGACGTCGAGCCGCAGCCCGAACTGCGCTCGCGCGGCCCCGGCCTCCGCCGGCGCGAGCGCCGCCTCGATCCGATCCACCCCATCGGAGCCCGCGAGCCGCCACGGCGCGGCTGCCGGCGGAGCACCCGCTGCAACGAGTGTCGGGCTCAGCCCGCTGACCTGCAGGTCGAAGCCCGTCGGGACGCCGTCGTCCCCGACCGGCGAGCGGTCGACGTGTGGCCCGATCTCGCTCCGCTGCGCGTAGTGGAATCGGTCATTCGCCTCGTCCGTGAGGGCGAGGTGAGAGGCCCAGGCGGTCGGGACGGCGCTTCGCTCGGCGCGGAACACGACGGCCTCGAAGCCGAAGCGGCGACCCTCCGCGGTCCGGAGATGGCCCGTGTAGTACCACCACTCGGTCAGGCGGTCGTGCGGGCCGTCGTCGCGGGGGAACGCGAGCGGGATGGGATCCGGCGGCCGCGGTGGCTGGCTCGGCGTGACCTCCGGCGACGGGAAGCTCAGCGGCGGATTCGCGAGGATCGGCGTGCCGCCGCAGCCGGAGAGGAGCGCGACCGTGACGGCGAGCGCGGCACCACCTCGGGCCCTCACGACAGCCACCCCGCGGCTTCGGGCGTGGCACAGGTCGGCCGCTGACGACGCGCCCGCAGGACCGGCGTCACGAGCCGCCTCCGGCGCTGCCCTCGACCTCGACGGTCGGCAGCCGCCGCTCCAGGAACCCCGGGAGCCACCAGTTCCACTTGCCCAAGAGCCGCATCGTGGCGGGCACGAGCAAGGCCCGGACGATCGTGGCGTCCAGCGCAACCGCGATGGCGATGCCGACGCCCAGCGCCTTGATCAGCACGATGTCCGCGAACGCGAACGATCCCGCGACCACGATCACGATGAGGGCCGCGGACGTGACGATCCGCCCGCTGCGCTCGAGGCCCGTGGCGACCGCCAGCCGGTTGTCGCCGGTCGCGTCCCAGGTCTCGCGCATCCGCGTGAGCAGGAAGACCTCGTAGTCCATCGACAGCCCGAACAGCACGCAGAACAGGATCACCGGCTGCGTGGTCTCCACGAACCCGAGCGGCCGGGTCCCGAGCAGCAGCGACAGGTTCCCGTCCTGGAAGATCCAGACGAGCGCACCGAACGACGCGACGATCGAGAGCGTGTTCATCGCCAGCGCCTTGAGCGGCAGGACCAGCGATCGCAGCAGCAGCAGCAGGACGAGGTACGTGCTGACGAGGATGAAGATCGCGGTGCGCGGGAACTCGGCGCCGATGCCGGTGACGACGTCCTCCACGTCCGCGGCGCCGCCGCCGACGAGCACGGTCATGCCGTCGGGCGGGGCCAGCGCACCGCCGTCCGCGCGGAGGTCGCCGACCAGCTCGCGCGCGATCGCCTCGTTCGGGCCGTAGGGGGTCAGCACGGTGAACGAGGTGAGGTCGCCCTTCGTCGTCGCTCGCAGGACCTCGGCCACGAACCGGTCCGGCGGGACCTGCCCCGGCCGGTACAGCAGCTCGTACTGCGACAGTGACATGCGCGGGTCGACATCGAGGAGGCTGTCGACCCGCTGGATCCTCGGGTCCGCCGCCAACCGCCGCGAGTAGTCGAACAGGGCCTCCAGGTTCGCCGGCTCCACCGCCTCGCCCTGCGTCCTGATCGCGAGGACGATCGGCGCGAACGGGCCCGGCCCGAACTCCCGCGCGAGCAGGTCGAAGGCGTCGCGCGACGGGGCGGTCTCCGGCAGGATGCGCGCGTCCGGCGCGTTGAAGCGGACGTGCAGGAACGGCGTGCCGAGGAGGAGCAGGAGCGCCAGCGTCGGCACGAGGACCGCAACCGGCCGCCGCATGACCGCGTGAGCCAGCCGGGACCAGGCGCCGTGCTCCGGCGGGCGGGGCGTGACCTTCCGCACGCGCAGCCGCTCCAGGTGGACGCCGACGATCGCCAGCGTGGCCGGCAGCAGCGTCATCGCGGCCGCGACCGCGAGGGCCACGACCACCGCCCCGGCAATGCCGACCGAGCGCAGGATCATGAACCCGAAGAGCACCAGCCCGAGCAAGCCCAGCAGCACCGTGAGCCCGGAGAAGAACACCGCTCGACCGGCGGTCTGCGCGGTCGCCGCCACCGCATCCTCGACGCCGTCCGCGCGCCAGCCGCGTGCCGCGAGCTCCTCCCGGAAGCGGCTGGTCATGAGCAGCGAGTAGTCCACGCCGAGGCCGAGCCCCAGCAGCGTTGCGAGGTTGAGCACGAAAATGCTCATCGGCGTCAGGCCGGCGACGACGAAGATCGCGGCGAGCGCTACCACGACCGCCGCCCCGCCAACAACAAGGGGCACGCCCGCCGCGACCACGGACCCGAACACCAGTAGCAGCGCCAGGGCGGCGAGCGGCAGCGAGATCAGCTCGGAGCGACGCAGGTCGGCCTCGGACACCGCCTGGACGTCGCCGTAGAACGCGGGACCGCCGGACAGCCCGACCTCGAGCGCCGGCTGCTGCCGGATCGCGGCGCGAAGCCCCGGCAGGGCCTTGGGCGAATCGTCGGCGGGCAGGTCCAGCAGGACGACGTCGTACGCGGTGTGGCCGTCGGACGAGACCTGGCGGGTGGAGAGGGTGTGCGGCAGGACCGCGCGGACGTACTCGGCCTGCGGGACCCCGGCGATGGCCGCGGCAGCGGCCGCCTCGAACTCCGGCTCTCCCGCGCGCGCCGTCTCGGAGTGGAAGACGATGACGACGGCCGCCTCGGGGACGCCGATCTCCCGCTCCAGCAACGCCTTCGCCTGGGCCGACTCGAGGTCGGGCCGGATGAACCCGCCCGACCGCAGCGCCGCGGGCGCCTGGAGGGCGAAGGGGATGGCGACGACGACGAGCACGAGCCACGCCGCGACCACGGGCCAGCGGTGCCGGGCGCACCACCGCCCGAGCCGTTCGAAACGGTTCGACGGCAGGGAGGACATCGGCTCGACCATCGTATGGAGTTTGCTAGGATCGAGCCGCCGTGACGATCTTCACCCTGTGGTTCGAGAACTTCCCGAACAACCTGCCCGCACTGTTCATCTCGGTCGGGGTCTCGGCGCTCTTCGTGTTCATCTTCCTGAAGGCCGCGATGTCCGCGGACGGGCGGGCCCGCTTCACGCGTCGGATCACCGGGCCGAACGGCAAGTGGCTGTTCGGGCTGCTGTTCCTGGCCTGGGCAGTCCTGTTCGGAGTTGGCCTTCAGCTCGTGCCTCACGCCGGCGCGAACTCGCCCTACGGCGGGCTGGGGCTGATCGCCCTCTTCAGCGGCTTCTTCATCATGATGGGCTTCCTCTGGAGCGTCATCGGCGAGTAGCCCGCCACAGATCGCGAATGCGAACCGTCGTGAGCGCGCTTTCCCAGCCTGGAGCGCGCGTGAACCGAATCCCCATCTGCATGCTCTCGGCCGTGGCAGTGGCCGCCTGCGTCTCGCCGGGCTCGCGGCCGACGCCACCCATCGCAAGCGAGCTCGCGACGGCGCCATCGCCGGCCTCGACGATGAACGAGCTGAACTCGCCGCCGCCGCCGCCAGCCACGCCGAGCGTCGCCCCCGCGCCCACGCAGCCGGCAGTCCTCGACACGTCTGTCGTCGCCACGAAGAACGGCATCCGGCTGAGCCTCCGGGCAGCGGAGGTGCCGTTCCGTCCAGAGCAGCCGGTCAACGTAACGATGCGCATCGAGAATCGCAGCGCGAAATCGGTCTGGTGGATCGCGGGCTGCGATGTCCCCGGGCTCGTCTACGTGCACCTCAACAGCGAGGCGTGGATCGGAGGGCGAAGCCAGACCGGGATCGCCGCGGCGTTCAAGGCGTTCGCGCTGGAACCGTTCGGCCACGCCGGATCGAGCCCGCTCGCGATCGGGCTGCCATCGGGAACGTCAGGCTGTGGGGATACGGGGTTCACGTTCGAGCTGGAACCCGGCAGGGAGATGGATCGCACCGCACGTTGGACCGGCACCTCCGATACGCCCATCCCCAACGGCCCGGCAGACCTCGTCGGCGCGTTCGAGTTCTATCCGACATCGGAGCTCGACGGGTCGGCCGGAACCGAGGTCGAGGTACGGCTACCGACCTGGATCTCCAGCGACCAGGTCGTGGACTTCATTCCGCCTGGTCCGGCGATCGACATCGCGCTTGCCGACCAGACGTTCGCCGCGTGGCTGGCCGACGCTCCAACGAGCGGCTGGATCAACAGCACGCACACGCTCGATCGCGACGGCGGCACGTGGGAGATCGGGCTCTTCCGGGCGGGTCCGGGCGGCGCGGCCGTGTTCGCCTCGGTGACGTTCGATGCGGGAACGGGGCAGATCCTCGACCATCGATTCGGCTGAGGTCAGCCGCGTTTTCTGACGAACCAGGCTTCCTCGGAGGGCCACTTGTTGGCCCACTCCACCGTCGCGATGCCCGTGTAGCGCGTCGTGGCATCCAGGGGCGCCTGGATCTCGACGAGCCGCTCGATCTCGAAGCCCGATGACCGCAGCAGGCGGATCCACTCGCCGTGCGGGAGGTGGAACTCGACAGAGGTGTCGCCCTCCCAGACCGACCGGTGCATCCCGAACATCGGCCGCAGGAGCTGGGTCGTGGCAGGCGCGTCGATGTCGCCCTCGTCGGGGATGGTCATGATGAGGAGCGGGGAGTTCGTGTAGAACATCAGCCAGCCGCCGGGCTTCAGGATCCGCGCGGCCTCCGGGACCCAGGCGTACGGATCGGCCCAGAGCGCCGCGCCGTACTCGCTGACGGCGCCGTCGAACTGCCCGTCCTCGAAGGGGGTCGTCTCGGCGTTGCCGAGGTGCAGCGGGAACTCCAGGCCGAACTCGGCCTGGAACGCTCGCGCCGCCTCGAGCTGCCGGGGCGAGTTGTCAATGCCGACGGGCCGGGCGCCGCGACGGGCGAGCCACGACGAGACGTAGGCTGTCCCGCATCCCAGCTCGACCACGTCCTGCCCCGAGACGTCATCGGGCAGGAGTTGGAGCTCGCGCTCCGGGATGCCCCAGATGCCCCAGGTCGCCTCCGTCGTCGACCAGTTCCTCCGGCCGGGCTCGACGTACTCCTCCGCGTAGCGATCCCAGGCCTCGCGATTGGCACGAACGTGCTCCGGCAGCGCTTCGATGTCCGTCATGCCTCCGATGGTAGGGGCGGGCCGCGGCCGTCACGCGCGTCGCCATCAGGGCGTCGTTGCAGCGTGCGAACGGGATCCGGTGGACTCCCCGCAGGACGACACCGCGTCGCGGCGACGATCCTCGCCCTTCTCATCGCCGCCTGCTCCGGGTCGGCTCCCAGCCCGACCCCGGCCTCGAAGCCACCAACGCACAAGCCCCAGGCATCGCCGGTCGCCTACCTTCCGGGGCCAGCCTGGGCGCCCTTCGGCGATCCGATCGTGTTCGACCCGTCACGAACGTCGGCGATAACGCAAGCGCATGGAATCCGGATCAGCATCACCCCGGACGCATCGAGGTTCCGCGCGGACGACGGCCTGTGGGTGACGACCCGGCTCGAGAACACCGGCAGCAAGGTCCTGCACTGGATCACCGATGGCTGCCAGATCCACGTCGGTCTCGGCGCGCAGCTGGCGATGGAGTGGTCCTACGGGATGGAGCAACCGGCACCGTTCAAGCGGTTCAAGGACTGGACGCTCGAGCGGTACGACGCCGACGACCGCTATCCCATTCGCCTCGACACGGTTCCCGATTGGGGCGTGGACGAGGGCCAGTTCGGGTGCGCCGACCTGGGCATGGGCCACGACCTCAAGCCGGGCAGGAAGCTCACGGCACGGATGCTCGTGCGCGTCAACATGTGGCCCGATCATTGGTACGGCAGGCCGCCGGCTGGCCCGGTGCTGCTGACCGGCTCGTTCGGGACCTGGTGGCGCGGCGATGAAGACATGGACTCGGTCCAGCACGAGTCGCTGGTGGCGAACCTCGTCGTCGACCTGATGGACGGTCGCGATCCTGCGCTCATCTCGGCGGGCCAGGCCGTCGACGTCGCCCTGAGCGACACACAGCTCCAAGCGCAGCTCCTCGAATGGCCGGACGTCCCGAACTTCGTCCCGACCACGATCGTCTTGGACGAGACCCGGGAGGAGTGGATCTTCGGAGCCGGGTTCGAGCGCGCATCGAACGTCAGGCCGATCACGATCCGGATCGATGCCCGCGAGGCGCGCATCGTTGCTGTCGCGAACGAGCCGGCGCCGACGCGAGAGCCTCCACGCGACTAGTGGGGGCAGTACGGTCGCGCTATGATCCGCGGGCATCCAGTCTGCATAGACTTTATGCAGTCGAACCGCCCGGAGACATGAGCACTTGACCGAGAACCCCGTCCCAGCAACCACCGCGAATCAGGCGGGCGCGCCCCATGGCGTCACCGCGCTCGATCCGGACTGGGTCAACCCGCGCGACCCCGCCCAGGCCCTTGGGCCAGACGGCCGGCCCGCCCGGAGCCGTCGCGCGCCGCTGTGGGCGGACGTGCCGGACGAGAAGTGGGACGACTGGAAGTGGCAGCTCTCGAACCGGATCAACTCGTTCGAGGAGGTCGCGCAGGTCCTCAACCTCACGGAGGAGGAGCAGGCCGGGCTGACCGCGGACGACAAGTTCCGCGTCGACATCACGCCCTATTTCGCGAGCCTGATCGACCCGGACGACCCCAACGACCCGATCCGCCGCCAGGTCATCCCGCTTGGGCGCGAGCAGCAGGCCTTCACCGCGATGATGGCCGACTCGCTGGCGGAGGACCGCCACTCGCCGGTGCCCGGGCTGGTCCACCGCTACCCGGACCGCGTCCTGATGCTCATCACGACGCAGTGCGCGAGCTATTGCCGGTACTGCACCAGGAGCCGGATCGTCGGCGACCCGACCCAGAACTTCAACCGCCGCGACCACGAGGCACAGCTCGAATACCTCCGGCGGACGCCCCAGGTCCGGGACGTCCTGATCTCGGGCGGCGACGGCCTGACGCTCGCGCCGAAGCTGCTCGAATCCGTGATCCGCGGGCTCCGCGAGATCCCGCACATCGAGATCATCCGGATCGGCACGCGCGTGCCGGTGTTCCTCCCGCAGCGGGTCGACGACGAGCTGTGCGACATGCTCGCCAAGTACCACCCGCTCTGGATGAACCTGCACTTCAACCATCCCAACGAGATCACGCCCGAGGTGAGCCGCGCAGTCGACAAGCTGACCCGCGCCGGCATCCCCATCGGCAACCAGAGCGTCCTGCTCGCGGGCGTGAACGACTGCGTCCACATCCAGCGGGCGCTGGTCCATCAGCTGGTCGAGAACCGGATCCGGCCGTACTACCTCTACCAGTGCGACCTCGTCGAAGGCTCCGGGCACTTCCGGACGCCGGTCGGCAAGGGCCTCGAGATCATCGAGGGCCTCCGCGGGCACACGAGCGGCTACGCGGTCCCGACGTACGTCATCGATGCCCCGGGCGGCGGCGGCAAGATCCCCGTGATGCCGAACTACCTCATCAGCTACTCGGACCACAAGGTCGTCCTTCGGAACTACGAGGGCTACATCACGACCTACGAGGAGCCGGAGCACTATCAGAAGCACGACCAGGCGACGTGCCGGTACTGCCAGCACGAGCGCCCGGAGCCCGGCCAGTCC
>DASTIE010000080.1:0-15312 GCA_035717865.1 Candidatus Limnocylindrales bacterium | reverse complement strand
GAACCCGAGGAAGTCGGCGCTCACATCCCGGTCATCCAGCCGGAAGCTGTCGCCGAGCCGATGGAGCTCCGCGATCGCACCTTCGACCAGCACCACGTGGAGCCGCGAATTCCAGTCGAGCGCCTCCAGCTCGCGTGTCGTCACCCGGTAGTCGTCCCAGACGCCCGCGACGAAGTTGTCCATCCACGGTTGTCGGTCGGGCTGGATCTCGATGTCGATCATCGAGGACCGCCCAGGCATGGCCAGGTCGTCAGGCGAGGCAAGCTCGATGCGGTGGCGCCGCAGAAATGCCTCGATCGGCGCGCCGTCCGCTGCTCCGATCCGCGAGAGCACCTGGAAGGGACGTCGCAGGCGGTGGCGCCAGTGCCAGGCCATGTTGAGGATGCCGCCGCCCGGAAGGATCTCGCCAGTCGCCAGGTAGCGATCGAGGCTGATCGTGCCCATGAGCAGCGTCTGCGTCGGGCTGGCAGGGTCCAGGTGGCGCCGGAGGCTCACTCGCCGAGCGGATCTGCCCGCGCCGCACCTGAGGCGAGGAACCGGTCGTAGCGGACCTCGACGACCTTGCTCATCTGCCAGAAGGCCTCGACCGAGAGGTGCGCGATGCCCTCCCCGTGGTACCACTCGAGGCGGTCCGGGAGGGTCGTGATCAGCATTGGATCATGCACGGGCACGACGGCGGGCGACAACATGAACCCCGGCGAGTCCGGCTCGCGGATCTGCAGCAGGCCGTTGCCGCGGAAGCCGTATGCGCGCGGAACGCGCTCGATGGCGCCGGTCCCGAAGTCGAGCAGGTCCGCCTCGCCGGCTTCGGTCGGCGTCACCTCCGGCCACGCATCGTCGTCGGCCAGCTCCGAGATCACCCGGCGGACCGAGATGTCCTGGTAGTGGTTGGAGGCCAGATCGGGCTGGTGGTAGTCGTCGCTCCAGACGTTCTCGACCGCCTCGTCGTAGACGTTGCCGCAGGCCTCCGCGAGGAACGCCACGAGCGGTCGACGCTCGGTCAGGTAGGTCCGGTACGCCTGCTCGTATTCGACGATCGCCTGGGCCGGAGCCACGAGCCGCCCCCGAACCACGTGGGCGAGCCGCCAGCCCTCCGGCCCGAACCGCTCGGTCAGCCGCGCTGCGCGAGCCGCCTTGTCCGTGCCCGCGAAGCCCGGCAGGCCAACCGGAATCCACACGGCGGCGAGATTCGACGCAGCCTCCTCTGGCAGCGCCGTCCACCAGCTCGATCGATCGACCATCGCCAGGGACCGGCGCTACCGGGCCCAGTCGATCACGCGAAGGTCGTGGAGGGCATGGCGAAGCGCGAGCTCCTCCACGGAGGCGAGCCCGAGTCGCGCCATGAGCTCGGTAGCGGGCGCGGACATGACGACGGATCCGCCGCTCGAGCCCTCGGCGGGCCGCTCCGCGATCACTCGAATCTCGTCCTCGATCGTGCCTGCGGCGATCCCCGCAACGATCACAGGCGCATCGCCTCCACGGCGAGGCAGCGATTCATCACCACGGCCAGCCCACCCTCGTGGGCGATCCGACCGGCCTCGCGGCTGGCGATCCCGAGCTGGAGCCACAGCACCTTCGCGCCGACGGCGACCGCCTCCGCGGCGTGCTGCGGGCACGCGGGCGGGAGCCTGAAGACGTCCACGATGTCGACCGGGCCGGTTGCGGCAACCGCCTCAGGGAGGGTGGGGTAGCAGCGGAGACCCGCGACCTCCTCCGCCGTGGGGTTCACGGGAACCACGTCATAGCCGAGGCCCACGAGATCGACGAGCACGCCGTGCGAGGGCCGCACCGGACTCGGTGACGCGCCGACAACGGCAACCCGGGGCCGGGGCGTCGTCGAGAGCAGCTCCTGGATCGCGTCACGGTCGAGGACGGGCACGCCGATGCGGCCGGCCTCAAGGTCCAGCAGCTCCGCCGTCCACTCCTTCCGCTCGCGGCGGCGAGCGTCCGAGTCCGTCTCGAGCATGCGGAGAGCGTCGACGCGGGGCATCGGGCTAGCGTATCCTGCCGCGCAGGACCGGCACTCCCTGGAGTTCCGGAGGACATTGGAGGAGGACACCAGTTGGCGATCACCAGACGGCTGCTTGCGCTCGGCGCGTCGGCGGCCTTCATCTTCGCGGCGTGTGGGCCGGGGACCGGATCTTCGACCGCCCCGACCACCGGCGCCGCGACCTCGGCGCCCGGGACGACGGCGCCGGGGAGCGCGGCTCCCGCGAGCCAGTCCGGCAACAAGGATTACAAGGCCTGCGTGGCGTTCGACACGGGCGGCCTCGGTGACAAGGGCTTCAACGACCTCGCCCAGAAGGGCCTCAAGGACGCCGAAGCGGCGGGCTACACGGTCGCCTCGGCCGAGGCGCAGGGCTCGACCGACTACGAGCGGAACATCCAGTCGCTGATCGACGACGGCTGCAAGACGATCGTCACGGTCGGCTTCCTTCAGAGCTCGGCAACGGCCAAGGCCACCCTCGCCAACCCGACCGTGGCATTCGCCCAGGTCGACGCGACGTGGAACTCCGCGGGCGACGACTTCACCCCGGGCACCGCGGACGATCCCCCTCCCGGCGTCCCCGCGAACTTCACCGGCCTCGACTACCAGGTCGACCAGGCCTCGATGCTGGCTGGGTACCTCGCGGCGAGCTTCAGCCAGACCAAGAAGATCGGCACATACGGGGGCCTCGCCTTCCCGGGCGTGACCCGCTTCATGGACGGCCTCTACGCCGGCATCAAGTACTACAACCAGCAGAAGTCCACCTCGGTCGAGCTTCTCGGCTGGGACGGCTCCCTGCCGGATCCCACCACCACCGGCACGTTCGTCGGCGGCACGGGCGGGACGGACACCTGGAACGACACCTCGAAGGGCGAGGACTTCGCGAAGACCTTCATCAACCAAGGTGCGGACATCGTCCACCCGGTCGCCGGTGAGACCGGCAACGGGACGATCAAGGCGATGTTCGAGGCCGGCAAGTGGGCCATCGGCGTCGATACCGACCAGTGGCTCAGCATCGGCCCGCCGACCAATGCGGCGATCATCACCTCGGCCCAGAAGGCCATCGACGTCTCCGTCCTCGACGTCATCAACAAGAACGCCGCCGGCGATCTTGGTGGCGAGGACTACTCGGGCACGCTCGCGAACAACGGCGTGCTGCTCGCGCCGTTCCACGATCTCGAGGACGAGATCGCGGCGGTCCCGGGCCTGTCGGACGAGCTCGCGGCCCTCACGACGGCGATCAAGGACGGCAGCGTCACGGTCTGCAGCTTCCTCGGGCGCGGCTGCTAGCTCGCTCAGGGACCAGACCCACTCGATCACTCGACCGCCCCCGGCCCGCACCGCGGACCGGGGGCGGTTTCTATCCCAGACAGTTCGAGGCTGAATGCCCCAATGCGGCTCGAGCTCCGTGACATCAGCAAGCGCTTTCCCGGCGTGCTGGCCAACGACAAGATCTCGATCCAGGCGGATCGAGGCAAGGTCCTCGGCCTGCTCGGGGAGAACGGCGCCGGCAAGACGACGCTGATGAACATCCTGTCCGGGCTGTACAAGCCGGACTCGGGGCAGATCTTCATCGACGGCGAGGAGCGGGTGTTCGGCGACCCCGCCGCCGCGATCAACGCCGGCGTCGGCATGGTCCACCAGCACTTCATGCTCGTTCCCGTGTTCGACGTGGTCGAGGCCGTGGCGCTCGGGTCCGAGCCCGTCAGCGGTCCGCTCGGGGCCTTCAACCGCTCTGCGGCGCGCAAGCGGATCGTGGAGCTCTCGGAGCAGTACAAGCTCGACGTCGAGCCGGACGCGAAGATCGAGAGCCTGCCAGTCGGCGTCCGCCAGCGCGTGGAGATCCTCAAGGCCCTCTACCGGCACAGCGACATCCTCGTCCTGGACGAGCCGAGCGCGGTCCTGACGCCGCTGGAAACCGAGGAGCTGTTCGCGATCATCCGCTCCCTCACGGCGACCGGCACGACCGTGATCTTCATCACCCACAAGCTCAATGAGGTCCTGGAGGTCGCCGACAGCATCGTGGTCCTGCGGCGCGGCCGCGTCGCGGGCACCGCCGACCCCAAGACGACGTCACGCCAGGAGCTGGCGAACCTCATGGTGGGGCGCGACGTCGAGCTGATCGTTGCCAAGGGCCCGGCCAAGCCCGGCGAGGTCGTCCTCGAGGTGAATGACCTGCACGTCCGCGACGACCGCCTCGACATGGCCGTGAACGGCGTGGACCTGACCGTTCGAGCCGGTGAGATCGTCGCGATCGCGGGCGTCCAGGGCAACGGCCAGACCGAGCTCGTCGAGGCCATCACGGGCCTCCGCACCATCGACTCGGGCGAGATGACGATCGGCGGCAGGCACGTCGAGAAGGCCTCGCCGCGCGAGGTCTCCGACCTCGGGGTCGCGCACATCCCGGAGGACCGCGGCCGCGACGGGCTGATCGCCTACATGTCGATCGCGGAGAACTACATCCTGGACACGTACCACCGCGAGCCGTACAGCAAGCACGGCGTGTTCGATCGCAAGGCGGTCGAGGCGGGCGCCGAGCGGGGCGTCAAGGACTTCGATATCCGGACACCGTCGATCAACACCACGGCGGCGTCCCTGTCGGGCGGCAACCAGCAGAAGGTCGTCGTCGCGCGCGAGTTCTCGGTCCCGGTGCAGCTCGTGATCGCCGCGCAGCCGACGCGTGGCCTGGACGTGGGCTCGATCGAGTACATCCACCGGCGGATCATCGAGCAGCGCGACGCCGGTGCCGCGATCCTCATCGTGAGCACCGAGCTCGACGAGGTCCTCGCGGTCGGGGACCGGATCGCGGTCATGTTCGACGGCCGGATTGTCGGCATCCTCGAGGGCGAGTCGGCGACGTACGAGAACCTCGGCCTGCTGATGGGCGGCGCGACGTTCGGTACCGGAGCCGCGGCATGAGCAGGATCACGGCCCTCCTGCGCCGCGGGCTGGTCCCGCTCCTGGCCGTCATCACCGCGCTGCTCTTCGGCGCGATCGTGATCATCCTCACCGACTTCAACAACCTGGCGAACATCGGGAGCGACCCGGCCGGCGCGCTCGGCGGCGCACTCTCCGGGGTGCTCAACGGCTACGGCGCCATGCTCACCGGCGCGCTCGGCGACCCGCAGAAGATCGGCATCGCGCTCGAGACGATGGCTCCAGCCGACATCGCGACGGCGATCCGCCCGCTCACGGAGACCCTCGTCTCCGCGACGCCGCTCATCTTCGCCGGCCTCGGCGTGGCGATCTCGTTCCGCGCGGGCATGTTCAACATCGGCGGCGACGGCCAGATCCTCGTCGGCGCCCTCGGCGCCACGCTCACGGCGTTCCTCCTGAACGGCCAGGCGCCGGCGTTCGTGATCCTCGCCGCGGCGCTCGTCGTGGGAACGCTGTTCGGCGCCGGCTACGGCTTCATCCCGGGCTTCCTCAAGGCGCGCACCGGCGCCCACGAGGTCATCACCACGATCATGCTCAACTACGTCGCCGCGCAGATCGTGTTCTTCGCGCTGCGGGGCCCGATCCTGCGCCAGCCCGGCAGCACCGCGCCCGTCTCGAAGAACATGTCGGCCTTCGTCGACGTGCCGCTGCTGATCAACCTGCCGGCCATTCGCCTCGACCTCAGCTTCATCGCCGCGCTGCTCGTGGCCGTCCTCATCTCGTGGCTGCTGTTCCGGACGACGATCGGGTTCGAGCTCCGTGCCTCGGGTTTCAACATGACGGCCGCCCGGTACGCGGGCATGAGCGCCGGCGGCTCGATGATGCTGGCCATGGCCCTGTCCGGCGCCCTCATGGGGCTCGGGGGCAGCTTCCTCGTCGTGGGCACCGTCGGACAGCTCTCGAACGACCTGGCCGGTGGCATCGGGTTCAACGCGATCGCCCTCGCGCTGCTCGCGGGCCTCCGCCCGAGCGGCGTGGTCGCTGCGGCGCTGCTGTTCGGGGCGCTCTCGAACGGTGGCAAGGTGATGGGCATCCAGTCCGGCATCCCGTTCGACCTGCTGTCGTTCATCTTCGCGCTCGTGATCATGTTCGTGGCGGCGCCCGGCCTGATCCGCACGATCTGGCGCATCAAGGTCAGCCGGCCGCAGCCGGAGCTCGCGATCTCGCAGCAGCCGGTGGCGTCGGAATGACGGCTGCAGCGACCACCATGGCCACCAGCGGCGAGGGCGTCGCCGCCCGACGAGCGAGCCGGGACGCCCGCATTCGCGGCGTGGCCTTCGCGGTCCTGGGGTTGGTGGCCTTCTACTTTGCGAGCCAGAGCCTCCAGGTGGCCGCGGACTTCGCATTCTTCATCGATCGCGCGGCCACCCAGACGCTGCCCGTCCAGACGACCGTCGGTGTGCTCTGGATGATCGCCGGGCTCGCTTCGGGGATCGTCGGCCTTCTCCAGCTGGCGCGGGGCGCGGCGTTCCGCTGGCGTCCGTGGCTGATCGTGCTGATTGCACCGTGGATCGCGGCGACGCTGGGCGCCGTGCTCGCGGGCAAGCCCGCGAACCTCTCCGGCATGTTCAGCGGGAGCCTCGAGTTCGCGGCGCCGATCGCGCTCGGGGCAATGGCCGGCATCCTGTCCGAGCGCAGCGGCATGTTCAACATCGCGCTCGAGGGGAAGATGCTCGTCGGCGCCTGCGTGGCCTCGGTGGTCGCCAGCGTCACGATGCTGCTCACGGACAACGCGCTCCTCTCGACGCTCGTCGGGATCGCGGTCGCGATGGGGGCGTCCGGGCTTCTGGGGCTGCTGCTCGCGTGGCTGGGCATCCGCCACCGCGTCGACCAGATCATCGCCGGCACCGTGATCAACATCGGCGCGATCGGGATCACCAACTTCCTGTTCCTGCGGTTCCTCAGCCGGAACACCGAGTTCAACCGTCCGCCGAGCGTCCAGGCGATGCCGATTCCGGTCCTCTCGGACATCCCGGTCATCGGCCCGATCATGTTCGACAGCCGGCCCTACGTGTACGTGACATACATCCTCGTGATCGTCCTCACCTACATGCTGTTTCGGACGCGCTGGGGCCTGCGGCTCCGCGCATCGGGTGAGAAGCCGGCGGCGGCCGGAACCGTCGGCATCAACGTGCTCGCGATCCGCTACCGCTCGATGCTCATCGCCGGGATGATCTGCGGCCTCGCCGGGTCGTATCTCTCGATGGCCAGCGGCGGCCGGTTCGGGATGGAGATCACGGCCGGCAAGGGCTTCATCGCGCTGGCCGCGGTGATCTTCGGCGCGTGGCATCCGGTGGGAGCGTTCGCGGCGGCCCTGGTCTTCGGCTTCGCGGGCTCGACCCAGACGCTGCTTGCCGTCCTCGGCGTGGACGTCCCGCCGCAGCTGCTCAACAGCGTGCCGTACATCGTCACGATCGTGGTCGTCGCGGGCGTCGTGGGTCGAGTGCGTGGACCGGCCGCGGCCGGCCAGCCATACGAGCAGGGGTAGGATCCCGCCCCTCCCATGACCGACGCGACCGCGATGCCGACATTCTTTCCCGCGCCCGCGGTGCCGCGGACGGCGCCGGTCGGGACCGTCGAACGGCCGCTCCCGCTGATCATCGACAGCGACCCCGGGCTGGACGACGCGCTCGCGATCGGGCTCGCCGTCGCGCGGCCGGAGCTCGACCTCCTCGCGGTCACGACGGTCGGCGGCAACGCGGACGTCCGCCACTGCACGACGAACGCGCTGCGCCTGCTGGAGCTGTACGGCGCCGGCGACGTTCCGGTTGCCGAGGGCTCGGCCGGTGCCCTGTTCGGGAGCGTCGTGCGGGCCACGGAGATCCACGGCGAGGCCGGCATCGGCTCGACGGTGCTGCCCGAGGCGGGCGCCTCAGCGCGGCCGGAGGGCGCGGTCGACCTCATGGCGTCGATCCTGCGCTCGCACCCCGTGCCGGTCGTCCTCGCGCCGATCGGCCCGCTGACCAACATCGCGCTGCTGCTCCGGCTCCACCCGGCCCTGGCGCCACGGATCGCGCACATCTGCCTGATGGGCGGCTCCATCGGGGACGGCAACACCACCGCATCCGCAGAGTTCAACGTGTACGCCGATCCCGAGGCCGCGGCGATCGTCTTCGAATCCGGCCTGCCGATCACGATGATGGGCCTCGACGTGACCCACCAGGCCGTGCTCTACCCGCCGGCTTCAGCGCGGCTGCGTGCGCTCGGGACGCGCTCTGGCGCGGTCGCCGCGGAGCTCGCGGACTACGCGCTGCGGCGGGAGGGCCAGTGGTACGGGACGCCGCGGATGTCCGTCCACGACGCCGTCGCGATTGCGCACCTGGCGATCGCGGACCTCGTGGACGTCGCCGAGTACGACGTCCAGGTCGACACCGGCAGCGGGCCGGCACGGGGACGGACCGTCTGCGACGGCCTGCCCGTTCGAATGGAGCGCAAGGGTCGCAAGCCGAACGCGCAGGTCGGGATCCGGATCGACCGGGACCGCTTCGAGGACGTCCTGGTCGACGCCTACTCCCGCCTGCCGTAGGGCGCGGCGACGTCTCGCTCCCGTGGCGGCGCAGCACACCTCGTCCGGAGCACGGCCGCGAAACACGCGGGCAGGCTGCCGCTGGTCTTCCTTCTGGCCCTGCTGTCGCTTCTTCTCGGCGCGTGCGCCGCGGCGCTCGACGCGATCCCGTCAGCCAGGGTCGCACCGGCCGTGACGCTGCCGCCGGTCACGCCGCCCGGGACGCCGCTGCGCTACGTCGCCCTGGGCGACTCGTACACCATCGGCACGTCGGTGACGGAGCGTGAGCGCTGGCCGAACCAGCTGGTCGCGCGACTGCCGCAGCTCGAGCTCGTCGCCAACCTCGGCGTCAACGGCTTCACCTCGCGCGACCTCATCGAGGTCGAGCTGCCGAAGCTGCCGGCCCTGAGGCCGGACGTGGTGACCCTCCTCATCGGGGTGAACGACGTCGTCCAGGGGGTCCCTTCGTCCACCTACAGGGACAACGTCATCGAGATCCTGCAGCAGCTCCGGGAGCTGGTCGGCGAGGACCGGATCCTCGTCGTGACGATCCCGGACTACACGGTCACGCCGCAGGGCGGCTCGTTCGGCGACCCCGCCCAGCAGGCCGCAGCGATCCGCGAGAACAACTTCGTGATGACCCAGCTGGCGGCGGGCATTCCAGTGGTGGACATCTACGACATCTCGCTCGGCGCCGCGACGGACCGCGACCTGGTCGCCTCGGACGGGCTCCACCCGAGCGGGGCACAGTACGCGCTGTGGGTCGAGCAGATCGCGCCGGCGATGGAGCAGCTCCTCGCACGATGACCGGCACCCCCGAGCCAGGAGGCGTTACGCGTGCCGTCGGCGTCCGGCGGCTTGGCGCGGCGGCCGAGCTGCGGTCGCTCGAGGAGGTCCGGGCCGCCGCGAAGGACTGGCGGCGGTTCTCGTCGCGCGTCCAGGGCGACCCCGACGTCCGCGACTATCCCCAGCTCCCGCTGGAGGTGGACCCGCCCGAGCACGGCCCTTACCGCGCGCTCCTCGAGCCGATCCTCGGGCGGCGAGCCATCAGCGCGCTGGAGCCGGCCATCCGGGCGGTCGCGCGCGAGCTCGTCCGCGGCTTTGCGAAGCGTGGCGCTGCGGAAGCGGTGTACGAGCTGGCGGTGCCGATGGTCGGTGGCACGATCGCGTACGTTCTCGGTCGGCCCGGCGACGCCGCGGAGCTCGCCTCGTGGGGCATCAGCAGCTGGGAGGTCCTGTCGGACGGCTCGCGGAGCGGCGCGCGCATCGACGGCTACGTGGCCCGGCGCCTGGACGAAGGCGCGGCCTGGGCCGCTACCGACGGACGCGCGGGAGGCGCCGCCGAGCCGCCCGACGCCTTCGCGCGCCTGGCCACCGCCAGGATCGACGGGCGGGCCGTGACCCGGACAGAGCAGGTCGGGCTCGCGAACCTCGTGCTCGCCGGCGGCCGGGACACCGTGATCCTCACCCTGTGCGGTGCGATGTGGCACCTGGCGTCCGATCGCGCAGCGCGGGCGAACCTTCGCGCGAATCCGGAGCAGCTCTCCCTCGCGATCGAGGAGTTCCACCGCTACCTCAGCCCGAACCCCGGCATGGAGCGGCTGGTGACGACCGACGTCGAAGGGTCGTGGGGGACCGCGAGCGAGGGCGACATCGTGGTCCTGGGCTGGGGACCGGCCAATCACGACCCTGTGGCGTTCGACCGCCCGGACGAGATCCGCCTCGACCGCAGGCCCAACCCGCACCTCGCGTTCGGCAGCGGTCCCCACACCTGCATCGGCATCCACCTCGCGCGGCTGGAGGCCGGCGTCTTCCTCGAGGAGCTGCTCGCCGTCGTCCCCGACTGGCATCTCGGCGTCGGCGTTGCCTTCGACATCGCGCGCCTCGCCGCCGACGACGTCCCGGCTCTGTTCCACGCCCTCCCGATCGAGGTTGGGTAACGAGAAGGAAGGCAGCGCGACGCCGCCGTCCGCGGGCCCGCCGCGTACCATGAGCGTCCCGCGACGCGAGCTGGCGGGCCGCGCCTCATCGAACCGAACCGAACGTCCGGAAACCACCCCCGCAGACATGGACCGTCGATGACGCTCGCCTCCAACGACTTCGTCCACCTCCACACGCACTCCGAGTTCAGCCTGCTGGACGGGCTCGGGCGGATCACGGACCTGGTCGACGAGGCGGGCGAGAAGGGCTTTGACAGCCTGGCCATCACGGACCACGGGGCCCTGTACGGCGCGGTCGCGTTCTACCAGGCGGCCGTGAACAAGGGCATCAAGCCGATCGTCGGGGTCGAGACGTACGTCGCTCGCCGGTCGATGACCGACAAGGAGGGCAAAGCCGACGCCCAGCCCTTCCACCTGATCCTCCTCGCGGAGAACCTCACCGGCTACCGCAACCTGTGCCGCCTCGTCACGGACGCGCACATCGCCGGCTACTACTACAAGCCGCGGATCGATCGCGAGCACCTGGCGAAGCACAGCGAGGGCCTCATCGGGCTCAGCGCCTGCCTCAACGGCGAGGTCGCGCGGGCGCTGGAGGTCGAGGACTGGGACCTCGCGCGGAACGTGGCGGGCAGCTACTCGGAGATCTTCGGGAAGGAGCGGTTCTTCCTGGAGCTGCAGGACCACGGCCTCGCGGAGCAGCGGCGGCTGAACGAGCAACTGCTGCGGCTCGGTCCCGAGCTCGACCTCCCGTTCGTCGTCACGAATGACCTCCACTACGTCCGCCGCGCCCAGAGCGAGGCCCACGACGTGCTGCTGTGCGTCGGCACGGCCTCCAACCTCGACACACCGGGCCGCCTGAAGTTTGAAACGGACGACTTCTACCTGAAGTCCGCGGCGGAGATGGCCGCGAAGTTCCCCGATAACCTCGAGGCCATCCGCAACACCCGGCGGATCGCCGAGATGACGGACCTCCAGCTGCCCCTCGGCACGACCCGGATCCCGCACTTCCCGGTGCCGGACGGCGAGACCCCGGAGTCATGGCTGGAGAAGGAGTGCCGGCGCGGCCTCGAGTGGCGCTACGGAACGGTCACGCCGGAGCTCCAGAAGCGCCTCGACTACGAGCTCGGCGTCATCACGTCGATGGGCTACGCCGGCTACTTCCTGATCGTCGCCGACTTCATCCGCTACGCACGCGAGCAGGGCATCCAGACGACCTGCCGCGGCAGCGCCCCGGGCTCCATCGTGACCTACACCCTCGGCATCACGCCGGTCGACCCGATCGCGTACGGCCTGCCGTTCGAGCGCTTCCTGAACCCGGATCGCGTGACGATGCCGGACATCGACGTGGACTTCCAGGACGACCGTCGCGACGAGGTCATCGCCTACGTCTCGCGAAAGTACGGCCAGGATCACGTCGCCCAGATCATCACCTTCGGCACGATGCTCGCCCGAGCCGCGATCCGCGACGTGGGGCGTGTGCTCGGCCACTCCTACGGCGACGTGGATCGCGTCGCGAAGGCCATTCCGAACCAGCTGGGGATCAAGCTCGAGGAGGCGCTCGAGTCCGCGCCGGACCTGCGTCGCCAGTACGACGAGGACGCAGGCGTGAAGCGGATGATCGACTTCGCGCGCCAGCTGGAGGGCGTCGCCCGCAACGCCTCGACCCACGCCGCCGGGGTCGTCATCTCCCGCGAGCCGCTCACGGAGCTGATGCCGCTCCAGAAGGCCACCAACTCGGACTCGCTGATGACGCAGTACGAGATGCACGCCATCGAGGCGCTCGGCCTGCTCAAGTTCGACTTCCTCGGCCTCTCGAACCTCACGATCCTCAAGAACGCCGTCGACCTGATCAAGGCCCACCGCGGCATCGACATCGACCTCGACAACATCCCGCTCGACGACGCGAAGACGTTCGAGCTGCTGAGCACGGGCGAGACGACCGGCATCTTCCAGCTCGAGTCGGCGGGCATGCGGCGCTACGTCCGCGAGCTACGCCCGAGCTCGGTCTTCGACCTCGCGGCCATGGTCGCCCTCTACCGCCCTGGCCCGATGGACAACATCCCGGCGTACATCCGGCGCAAGCACGGCCAGGAGCAGGTCACGTACCTGCATCCGCTGCTGGAGCCGTTCCTCGAGCGGACGTACGGGATCTTCGTCTACCAGGAGGACATCATGGCCGCGGCCATGGCCCTTGGCGGCTTCACGGGGCCGGAGGCGGACACCCTCGGCTACGCGATCCGGAAGAAGAAGTCGACCGTCCTCCGGGCGCAGAAGGAGAAGTTCGTTACGCGCGCCGCCGAGCGCGGCGTCCCGCCGGCGACGATCGACGCGGTGTTCAAGGCCTTCGAGCCGTTCGAGCGCTACGGGTTCAACAAGGCCCACGCAACGTGCTACGGGCTGATCGCGTACCAGACCGCGTACCTCAAGGCGAACTTCACGGTCGACTACATGGCGTCGGTCCTGTCCGCGTTCCGCGACAACGAGGAGAAGGTCGCGGCGGCGGTCGCGGAGTGCCGGCGCCTTGGCATCGAGGTCCGGCCGCCGTCGGTCTCCCGCTCCCAGGTGGAGTTCACGGTGGAGGACGAGGCGATCCGGTTCGGGCTGCTGGCCGTCAAGAATGTCGGGCAGGGCGCGATCGAGTCGATCATCGCGGCCCGCGAGGGCGAAGGTCCGTTCAAGTCGGTCGGCGACCTGTGCCGGCGGATCGACCTGCGGCTCGCGAACAGGAAGGTGCTCGAGTCGCTGGCGAAGGTCGGGGCGCTCAACTCCTTCGGGCACCCGGCGCAGATCCTGGAGGGGCTCGACGACGCGATCGCGGCCGGGGCCGCCACGCAGCGCGACCTCGCCACGGGCCAGACCTCGCTGTTCGACGTCGGCGCCGCCGACTCGATGGTCATGGAGCGCGCGCTGCCCAACGTGCCCGAGGCGCCGGTCCGCGAGCGGCTGCGATGGGAGAAGGAGCTCCTCGGCCTGTATCTCTCCGAGCACCCGATGGGCGAGGTCGCGGAGCAGGTCGGGGAGTACGTGACGGCGTACTCGGGCGACCTCCGCTCCGACGAGACGCTCGACGGGCAGCGGCTGGTCGTCGGCGGCATCGTGGTCGGTTCACGGACCGTGATCACGCGGGCCCGCGCCACGATGGCCGTCGTGACGCTGGAGGATCTCCAGGGCTCCATCGAGGTCGTGGTCTTCCCGCGGCTGTACGAGCAGTCGGCGGGAATCTGGCGCGAGGGCTCGATCCTCCTGGTCGCGGGCCGGGTGGATCATCGCGGCGAGGAGGTCTCGCTTCTCGCGGACATCGTCAAGCCGTGGGAGGAGGCGGCGGCGATCGGGCCCGAGGCGTTCGGGCGCGAGGTCGCGGCGGGGGATCGCGGCGCGCCGCGGCGGCGTCAGCAGCCGGGGGTTCCGGTCGGACCCGGCGTCGCGGTGGCTCCCGGAGGGACGCCCGCATACGCCGGGGCGACGTCCGGCAACGTCGCAGGAACGCCCCACCCGGCGAACGGCCATGGGCACGCCTCAAACGGCAACGGCTACGGCCCTCGCGCCAACGGCAACGGCGCCCACGGTCCCGATCCACGCGCCGGCGGGCCCGGCCGCCGTCCGGACGTCGAGTACGTCTCGCCGCTGCGCGGGGGTGTGGCACCGGAGGAAGGCCCGTGGGAACGCGCGGGAGCGGCCGTCTCGACCCTGCCGCGGATCGCGCCCGCCGAGCCCGTCGCCACGCACGCGGAGGTCCCTGGTCAACCTGAGCTGGTCGACCACGACGTGGAGCCCGCCCTGCCTGACGAGGCCCGCTCGCGCGCCGCTGCCGAAGCGGCCGCGGAGACCGCACCGGTCGAAGCGGTCGCACCCGGGAGCATCGTCCACGTTCGGTTCGGCGCCGCACCGGCCGTGCGCGTTGTCGAGGCCTGCAAGGTCATCACCCAGATCGTCCGCGAGCGGCCCGGCGAGACCGAGGTGATCGTCCACGTGCCGGCCCCCGGCGGCCGGCCGCAACCGATGCCCCTGCCGAAGCGCGTCGCCTACGACGCGGAGCTGCTGGCCGAGGTTCGCCGCCGTCTCGGCGACGGCTGGATCGACGTCCGGCTGGGGTAGGTCGGCCGTCTACCAGCGTCCGTACGCCGGGTGACCCGGCCCGACCGGGACGAACACTGCCCGACCACGCGCCGTCACGACGCCGTCCGCCTCGACCCACGACTCGACCGCCACGCGATCCGGCGCGACCTCGACCGGCCGCCCGACGATTCGCAGCGGCTTGTCGGACGGCGTCGGCCGGCGAAAGCGGACGGAGTACTCCGCGGTGACCGTGGACGGTGCCTCCTCGGCCCAGCCGGCCGCCATGAGCGCGGCGATCGCGGTCCAGTTGGAGTGGCAGTCGATCAGCGTGCCGAGGATGCCGCCGTTGACGTAGCCGTCGAATGCCTCGTGCTCCGGCCGCGGCTGCCACTCCGCGACGACGGTGCCGTCCTCGCCCTGGAAGCTTCGAATGCGCAGGCCGCTGGCGTTCTTCGGCCCGCAGCCGAAGCACCGACCCTCCGGCGCGAATCGTTCCTGCAGCGAGGCGCCATCCACGCTGCCGAGTCTAGGCAACGCCACCGAACGGAGGACACGATGACCGAGACACTCGACCTGAAATGCACCATGACGGGCTGCGGCAAGCCGGTGACCCACCGGGTGACGCTGTCGCTGCCAGTGGACGTCGCCGATGCGAGCGGCAACATGAACAAGGGCGCCCTCGCGGACGCGGCAGGCTTCCCAGCCTGCGCCGACCACGCGGACCACATCGCCAAGGTGTTCTACGGGGCGGCCTACGCGCTGTCCGGCACCGTCTCGGCCTCTGAACAGCGCATGTAGGTGTGGTACCGGGGGAGGGATTCGAACCCTCACGGGGTTACCCCCAATCGATTTTGAATCGATCGCGGCTGCCGTTACGCCACCCCGGC
>DASTIE010000079.1:0-2858 GCA_035717865.1 Candidatus Limnocylindrales bacterium | reverse complement strand
GGCGGCCGCCCACCGGGCGGCCGCCGACGTTCTCTCCGTTGAGCGGCGCTCGCTCCCGCCGCGCCCGCTCCCGCCGCGCGCTCGCTCCGTGCGCTTCCGTTCAGGCTAGGCGAGCGAGGCGCGCAACTTCTCCACCCGATCCGCGAGCTCCGCCTCGCGGGCGCGCGCGCCATCGACGATGTGCGGCGGCGCCTTCGCGAGGAACGTGGCGTCGGCGAGGCGTGCCCGCGACGACGCCAGCGCCGTCTCGGCCTGGCCGAGCTCCTTCTCGAGTCTGGCCCGCTCGCCCGCATCCGCGGCGCCGCTCGCGCCGGCGTCGCCCTCGCCGAGGAGGATCGCCGCTTCGATCTGCCCGGCCACCACCGACAGGGCCCGCGCGGCGGAGCCGCTCGCGACCGCGAGGGCGGCGCCATCTGCCGTGAAGGTGAGTGGCGCGGCGCGTGCCAGCCGCTCGATGGCCGGCGCGAGCGCCCGCACGACCGGCTCGAGGGACGCCGGGACGGCGAGCGCCAATGGCAGCCGTGAGGACGCGGCCACGCCGGCCGCGGCCCGGGCGTTCCGCACGGACCGGATGAGCTCCAGGACGGCTTCCACCTGCTGCTCGAGCTCGGGTGCGACCTCGCCGGCCTTCGGCCAGCGCGCGACGATCAGCAGCTCGGGGTCGTCCGCGGCGTGGGGCAGCGCGCCCCACAGCGCCTCGGTGACGAACGGCATGATCGGGTGGAGCAGCCGCAGGTACGTGTCCAGAGCGTCCACGAGCGTCCACCAGGTTGCCTCGCGCTCTGCCTCGTCGACCGAGGTATCCGCGAGCCGGACCTTTGCGAGCTCGATGCCCCAGTCGCAGAACCCGGCCCAGATGGCGTCGTACAGGACCCGCGACGCCTCGCCATAGTTGTGGTCCTCGTACGCCCGGTCAACCGCCATCACGGTGGCGGCTGCCCGCGAGCGGATCCAGCGCTCCGTCGGGCCGAGGGCGGCCGCGGCCGGCTCCCGTAGCACCGCTTCCGCGGCGTCGGCGATGGAGGCCGGCCGCGCGCCCAGTACGAACCGGGTGGCGTTCCAGAGCTTGTTCGCGAAGTTCCGCCCGTCTTCCAGGCGCTCGCTGGAGAACTTCTGGTCGTTGCCGGGCGACGTGCCGTTGAGCAGCCCGAACCGCAGCGCGTCCGCGCCCGCCGTGTCGATCGCCTCGAGTGGGTCCACCACGTTGCCCTTGGTCTTCGACATTCGCTGGCCGTACGGGTCCTTCACGATCCCGTGGAGGTAGACGGTGTGGAACGGCGCCGCGTCCGTCAGGTGGATGCCGGTCATCATCATCCGGGCGACCCAGAAGAAGATGATGTCGTAGCCCGTCTCCATCACGGAGCCCGGGTAGTAGCGGCGGAAGTCCTCCGTCCGATCCGGCCAGCCGAGCGTCGAGAACGGCCACAGCCCGGAGCTGTACCAGGTGTCGAAGATGTCGGGGTCCTGGGTCAGCTCCCCTGGCCCGCGGCCGCAGACCTCGCAGCGCTCCGGCCCGTCGATCTCCGCCGAGACCGTCGCGTGGCCGTCCGGGCAGTACCACGCCGGGATCCGGTGGCCCCACCACAGCTGGCGGCTCACGTTCCAGTCGTGGATGTTCGTGAGCCAGTTCTCCCAGACCTTCTCGAAGCGTGCGGGCACGATGCGGGTCTCGCCGGAGCGCGTCGCGCTGAGCGCCGCCTCGGCGAGCGGCCCGGTCTTCACGAACCACTGCGTCTTGAGCCGTGGCTCGATGACGTCGTTCGAGCGCTGGCAACGCCCGATCAGCATCTCGTGGGGCTTCTCGCCCGCGAGGTCGCCGCGGGATTTCAGGTCCGCGAGTATTCGCTTGCGCGCCTCGTAGCGGTCCAGCCCGGCGTAGCCGTCGCCCGCCTCCGTGATCGTCGCATCGTCGGCGAGCACGCTGATCATCGGCAGCCCGTGGCCAACGCCCGTCGCGTGGTCGTCGCGATCGTGGGCCGGCGTGATCTTCACGGCGCCGGTGCCGAAGGCTCGATCCACCACCTCGTCGGCGATGATCGGCACGTCGCGCTCCACGAACGGGATCCGGACCTTGCGTCCGACCAGTGCGCGGTATCGGTCGTCCTCCGGGTGGACGGCGACGGCGGTGTCGCCCAGGATCGTCTCCGGGCGCGTCGTGGCCACCGTGATCGTGTCGTCGGCGGACGGCTCGCCGGTCACGTCGTCCAGCAGGTGGTAGCGGATGGACCACAGCGTCCCGGTCTCCGGGGTCGGGATGACCTCGAGGTCGGAGACGCTGGTCCGGCAGCCCGGGCACCAGTTGATGAGGCCCTCGGCGCGATAGGCCAAGCCGTCGTCGTAGAGCTGCTTGAAGCTCACGCGGACCGCCCGCGCGGAACCCTCGTCCATCGTGAACCGCAGGCGGCCCCAGTCCGCGGAGGCCCCGAGCCGCCGCTCCTGCCCCAGCATCACCTCGCGGGTCTCGTTGATGAACCGCCACATCCGCTCGAGGTAGCGCTCGCGACCCAGCGACTCGCGGGTCTCGCCCTCGGCCGCGATGATCTTGTCGAGGACGTACTGCGCGGCGATCGAGGCGTGGTCCAGGCCCGGCAGCCAGAGCGTCTCGTGGCCCTGCATCCGGGCGTGCCGGATCATCACGTCCTCGAGCGTGAACGTCAGCGCGTGGCCGAGGTGGAGCGCCCCGGTGATGTTCGGGGGCGGCTGGATGATGACGAACGGCGGCAGGCTCGGGTCGGGTCGCGCACCTGCCCCGTCCGGCGCGAAGACGTCCGCCTCGAGCCAGCGCTCGTAGATCGCGCCCTCGAAGTCCGCCGGCACGTAGGCCTTCGGCAAGTCCCTGCCCTGCTCCGTCATCGTCC
>DASTIE010000078.1:0-6407 GCA_035717865.1 Candidatus Limnocylindrales bacterium | reverse complement strand
TGATCCCGGTCGGACCGCGCGAGTCGCTCGGGCCGCCCGGCGCGAACCCGACCCGCCGACGGCGCCGGCTCGGCGCGCCGTTGCTCGCGGTCCTGCTGGCGCTGGTCACAGCGGGGTCGCTGCAGGCGGAGTCGTCAGCCTCGATCGAGGCGACCGTGCAGGTCGCCGCGCTCGACGTCCACCTCGCGCTGTCGGCCTCGAGCGCCCGCGTCGGCGACAAGATCCGCGCGGACGCAAAGGTCACGAACCTCGGCTCGGCCCGCCTCGCGACCATCGTCATCGAGCTCCGCGTGGACACCACCGGTCTCGGCATCAAGGGCAACGGCAACACGACCGTCACGAAGCTCGGCCCGGGCCGTTCGGCGACAGTGTCATGGTCGATCTGCGCCCTGCAGCCTGGAAACTACGTCATCCAGGCTCGCGCCCTGGTGGCGGGCGTCGCCGTGGACAGCCAGGCGCGGCTGCTCGCGGTGACGGGCGTCCGGCGGAAGGGCTGTACCTGACCCTCAGGGCGCGACGTTGTGGTTCAGGTGGAAGACGTTCTCCGGATCCCATTCGCGCTTGAGTGCGCGCAGCCGCGCCAGCTTCGCGTCGCCGTAGCTCGCTCGCGTCAGCTCCGGCCCAGCGTCTGACAGCTCGTTGATGTAACGCCCGGGCAGGAGGTCCGGCTCCACGATCGCCATCGCCTCGCGGACCCAGGCCATGTTCGCCTCGTCCTGCGCGGGATCGGACCATGCCGTGTCCGGGCTGATGTCGAACGGGTGGTCGCGGCCCGTGAAGGCGGCCGCCTCGTCGGCGACCTGGTTGATGGCGCCGCCCATGACCGTCAGCGAGATGCTGGCGTCGCCCGGGCGGTCCTCGACGTGCCCGACGAAGGCATCGAGCATCGCGGGCGTGCAGTCGGCCAGGAACCCGCCGAGGATCGCCGTGCGCGAGCCCCAGGCCATCGTGAGATCGCTCGAGCCCTGCGCCCTGAGGTAGGCCTCGCTCGTCGCGGTGACCTTCGTCGCCTTCGGACCGCTCACGAGCGGGGCGATGTCGCGCTCGACGTCCTCCCCCGCCCCGCTGTGGTTGTACGAGAGGATCACGACCGGGCGACCGGCGATCGCGCCGGGATCGTCCGCATCCGTCTCGCCGACCCCGACGGTGAAGATCGCGGAGATCGTGTCGGGCGCCTTCGCCGCCCAGTCGCGGAAGACCGGCCACAGCTCGTGGATGTCCTCGGCCGGGTGAACGTGGACGCCGCGGTGGAGCGTGCCGCCGAACGGGTGGAGCTCGAGCTCGAGCGCGGTCGCGACGCCGAAGTTGGCCCCGGCGCCGCGGAGGCCCCAGAACAGCTCCGGGTTCTCGTCCGCCGTCGCGCGGATGAAGCGGCCATCCGCCGTGACGAGCTCGACGGCGCGAAGGCTGTCGATCGTCAAGCCGAACCGCCGCTGAAGCCGACCGACGCCTCCGCCGAGCGTCAGCCCCGCGACGCCGGTGTGCCCCACGACGCCCACGGGACACACGAGGCCGTGCTCGTGCGCCGCGACGTCCAGCTGCCCGAGGAGCGCGCCGCCACCGGTTCTGGCAAGTCGCCGTTCCGGGTCAACGGACACGGCGTTCATCCGGGACATGTCGATGACGAGGCCCTCGTCGCACGTGGAGTGCCCGAGGGCGCTGTGGCCGCCACCGCGAACGGCGATGTCGAGGCCGGCCTCCCGCCCGAATCGCACCGCCGCCTGGACGTCCGCGACGCTCAGCGGCCGAACGACCACGGCCGGCCGTCGATCGAACATCGCGTTCCAGACGCGGCGGGCATCCGCGTACTCGCTCGACTCCGGCGTGACGATCTCGCCGGCGAAGGATCGCCGGAGGCTCTGGAGCTGTGCGCCTGCGGTCGCGGTCATCCGCGGAAGCCTACCGAGGGGCGGGCGGCTTGGTCGTCAGCCGAGGTTCTGCAGGATCAGGACGACCGCCGGCCCCAGGAGCAGCGCGAACATCGACGGGAGCGTCAGGAACGCCAGGGCCAGCGCCGCGGCCACCCTGGAGTGCGTCGTCCACACGACCAGCGCGCCGAACGCCGCCCACGCCAGAGCCAACGCCCCGACGATGACGCCGAGCGGCACCCCCATGACGTCCGGCGGAGCCGCGAACAGCGGTGGGAAGTACCTCGGCGCGAAGAGCTGGAGCGCCACGGCAAGGAAGAACGGCGCCAGCGATGCGAGCCGGGCCCCCGCAGGCGCGCGCCACGGCACGCGAGCCGCCGCCGATACCTGATCCATCTCGGCTGAACCGAACGTCATGACCCCACCTCCCGACGACGATCCTGACCCGTCAGCGCCACCCACGCAAGGGTTCGCCGAATCACGGCGCGCGCTGGCATCCGGCGCGGTCATGCCATCAAACGATGGAGTGCGTACAAGGCAAGGAGTTGGCGCCGGCTCAAGCCCGGTCGCAGCTCGATCACGCTCAGCGTGCGCTCACTCCACGGGCGTTTCGGGCCGGATTCCGCCCTCTCATCGCGTTCCCGTTGCCTATGACGCACCGCATCGTTGATCGACCCGACTCGGGTCCGTGGGCATCACCCAGCGCCGGTGCGACGCCTCCGTAGCGCCGCGGCGCGCCGCGTGCACGCTGGAGCGAACGCCGCATGGGGCACGATCGCGGCGTGAGTGCGACCACTGCAGCGACCCCCGCGCGCCCGCCGGGCCTCGCCGACATCGGCTGGATCGCCGCAATCACCGGCGTGAAGGCCGCGATCGTGGCTCTGGCAGTCGACGCCTTCGTCAACTCGCACCAGCCGCGCTTCCAGGGCAAGGCGATGAAGGTCCGCGCGATCGGCTACACCGGCGCGCTGCTGATCGTGCCGACGGTCTGGCGCGCGATCGGGCGCCGCGAGCGCTACCCGCGCGAGCTCGACCTTCTCGTCGCCCTGCCGATCCTCGCCGACGCGGGCGGGAACGCGGTGGGCATGTACCAGAACGCCCACGTCGACGACGCGATCCACTTCGCGAACGGCGCGCTCCTCGCCGGGGTGGTCGGGACGCTCGCCCAGCCGCGGACTCGCACGGCCTGGGAGGCTGGCACGGTCGCGACGTCCATCGGTGTCGCTGCGGCCGCGGGCTGGGAGATCTTCGAGTGGGTCGCCATGAAGCTCGGCGCGAAGGGCATGGACCTGAGCTACGACGACACGATGGCCGACCTCATCGAGACGAGCGCGGGCGCCCTACTCGGCGGCCTCGTGACGCTGCTCCGCCACCCGGTCGCGCTCCGCCGCATCCCCGGTCGAGCAGGTGATCCGATCGTCGCGCGCCGGGCCTAGGCGCCGGGGCATTCGCACAGACGAGATCGGCGTTCGATTCGTCGGGCACGCGACCGCTCTCCTCGGGCTGCGGCGCGTCAGGGTCCTCACCGACCCGTTCCTCCGACCATCCCTCGGTCCGCTGGAGCGCCACGGTCCGGTCCCGGACCCGGCATCGCTGGAGGCGGACATCGTCCTCATCTCGCACGGCCACGCCGACCATTTCGACGCCCGCTCGATCGATGCCCTGCCGGGCCGGCCGGTGATCGTGGTTCCGCGCGGACTCGGGTGGCCGCTGCGTGCTCGCGCCGCCGGCGCGCCGGACGTGATCGAGGTCGAGGACGGGGAGATGCTGGACCTCGACGGCGTGCGCATTCAGGCCGTGCGGGCGCGGCACTGGATCTCGCCGGGGGCGCCGCGGGCCAAGCCCCTCGGCTACGTCGTCGAGGCCGGTCGGCGCGTGTACTTCGCGGGCGACACGGGTCGATTCCCGGAGATGCCGGACACGCTGGGCACCATCGACCTCGCGCTCCTCCCGATCTGGAGCTGGGGTCCGCACCTCGGGCCGGGCCATCTGGGCCCGCGCTCCGCGGCGGAGGTGGCGCAGGAGATCCACGCCTCGGCCGTCGTGCCGATCCATTGGGGAACGCTGTATCCGCGACACCTGCATCGGGTCTGGCGGCGACCCCTGGCCGAGCCCGGTCCGCGCTTCCTGGGGTACCTCAAGAAGCTCGACCCGAAGGTCGACGTCCGACTCCTCCATCCGGGCGAGTCGACGGTGCTCTTCGGCCCCGAGACCGGCACGTCGATAGACTCGGCCGGGTGAGGGATACCGAGACCGCAGCGCCCGCGGGCGGCCGACTGATGCAGCTCCTCGCCAGCCGTGGCGGCACGGAGCCCGGGCTGCCGACAATGGTCCTCCAGCATCGCGAGGCACTGATCTACACGCTCGGCAAGGCCGCGCAGCTCGAGCAGCTGGTGATGTGCCAGTACCTGTACGCGGCCTTCGCACTGAAGGACCGCGAGGACGACGGCCTCACGCCGCCGCAGCTCGACGCCACTCGACGCTGGCGACGCGAGCTCCTCCACATCGCCGAGCAGGAGATGCTCCACCTCGCGCTGGTGCAGAACGTGCTCACGGCGGTCGGAGCGTCCTCATCGCTCGGGCGGCCCAACTTCCCGCTGCCGCCCCACGCCTATCCCGCGGGCATCCGCATGGAGCTCCTCCCGTTCACCGAGGAGGCGGTCCGGCACTTCATCTACCTCGAGCGCCCCGAGGGCCTCGACATGGCCGACCAGGACGCCCTCGCCGCCGTCGAGAAGGCGACACCGCTGCCGCCCGCGAACGACGACGACATCGCGCCGCGGCTGCAGGACTTCTCGACCATCAGCGAGCTCTATCGATCGATCGAGGCCGGCCTCGACCGGCTCGCGGAGCGGCTCGGCGAGCAGCGGCTGTTCCTGGGTCCGGCGGCGGCCCAGGCGACGCCGAGCCACTTCCGGTTCGCAGAGCTGCTGCCGGTCACGGACCTGGCCTCGGCGCACGCCGCGATCGATGTCATCGTCGAGCAGGGCGAGGGCGCGCGCGGTGAATGGCGCGACGCGCACTTCGGGCGGCTCGTGACCGTCCTCGACGAGTTCCTGGACCTGCAGGACGCGGATCCGTCCTTCGAGCCATCGCGGCCGGTGCTCGCGGTCGCCGTTCGTGCGCGGGAAGACGGGCTTGCCGTTCCGCTGGTCGGCGATCCGTTCACGAGCCGCGCCGTCGACCTCATGAATGCCGTCTACGAGGTGATCCTCCAGCTGCTCGCGCGGTACTTCGCCCACACCGACGAGACGGACGACCAGCTCGACGTCCTCGCGACGGTGTCCATGGGCCTGATGCGCAGTGTCGTGAAGCCGCTCGGCGGGCTGGTCACGCGGCTGCCCGTCGGTTTCGATCACCCGGGCCGGACGGCCGGCCCGATGTTCGAGCTGTTCTACGGCGTGGACTACCTGCTCCCCCACCGCGACGCCGCCTGGGCGGTCATGGAAGAGCGGATGCGCGTGCTCGCAGAGCTGGCGACGCGCTGCCGCGACGTCTGCGCGCCGCTGTACCTGCCGATCGTCGCCCGGATCGCGGATGAGCTGGTGCGGCTCGCCGACGAGCTGGCGGAAGGCCGCTAGCTCGAGCCCCCGCCGCCGGCGCCGTCCTGGGCGCCCTCGGCACCGTCGGCACCCTCGCCTTCCGCGCCGGCCGCAGGCCCTTCGCGCTCCGTCCGGCTGAGGTGGCTGACCTCCACGATCCGCGGCTCGCCGTCGCGATCCTTCCAGCGCGTCTGGAGCTCGTCCTCAGCGGTCTCGCCGACGACCCGCAGGACCACAACGACAGCCGACGTCGCGTGCTCCACCGACACGATCTCCGTCGACGTGGCGGGCAGCGGCAGCATGGCCACGATCTCGCCGGGGTTGCGCTGCAGCTCGGGGCTCAGGTAGCCGATCACAGCGTCGACGTTGCCGGCCACCAGCGCGTCGCCGACCATCTGGGCACTCGACCGAACGGTGTTCTCGTCCATCCCGGGGAGGCTAGCGACGGCACGGTCCGGCGTCGTCACGGCCCGTGCGTAGCGGGTATGCCAGACGTCTCGCAGCGGATCGCGACGGTTCAGGCGCCGACGGCGGCGGGAGCCGGGCGTCCCACCGCGCCCTCCGGCGCTCGATACTCTCCGCGGATGAGCTCCGGCATCGACCTGCTAAAAACCCTTCGCGGCGGGCTGCCGCCAACCGACGGCCCGCGCCGCCACGTCGTGATCGTCGGCGCGGGGATCGCCGGCCTGACCGCCGGCATGCTCCTGAAGGAGGCGGGTCACAAGGTCACGCTGCTGGAGGCGCGCAACCGCCTCGGCGGCCGGATCTACACGTATCGCGGCTTCGCCGGAACGATGTACGGCGAGTTCGGCGCGATGCGCTTCCCGCGGCAGCACCCGCTCGGGCAACACCTGATCCACGAGCGCTTCCAGCTGCCGACGAAATCCTTCGGGATGGACGACCAGGACACGTTCGTCTACCTCCAGGGTCGCGGCGTCCGGCGGAGCCAGTTCAGCGGCGGCTCGTTCGAGGTCGGCCTCGGGCCGGAGGAGCGCGC
>DASTIE010000077.1:0-13759 GCA_035717865.1 Candidatus Limnocylindrales bacterium | reverse complement strand
GCGACCTCGTCGACCTCGCCGGTGAATGGCCGGCTGCCGTCGGCGAGGGCGCCGACCGACAGGCCCGCGCCCGGGGTGCCGGGGCTGGTGGTGTTATTCGAGAGGGTCTTGGCGACGCCGTCGACGCTCATGGCCCAGGTCGATGCACCACGGGTGAGGACGACGTGGTGCCAGCGCCCGTCGTTGACGCGCGCCGTCGAGGACATCGTGGTCAGTGTCGAGCTGGAGATGGCGACGCCCGCAGCGTTGCCCGAGGCATCCATCCCGAGACCCCAGCCGTTCGCCTCGGTGCCGTTGGCGGCAACCACGACCGTGGCGGCGGGGTTGGCCGCGTCCGATCGGAGCCAGGCCTCAAGCGAAACGTTCGTTGTCGCGGACGTGGCGCTGGTCGCACGAGTCAAACGTCCGCCTGCGAACCTCGCGGCAGTCCGGGCCTCGTCGATCCCGCCTGCGACGCCGAGGAATGCGGCGCCTGTGGCGGACGGGCTGCCACCGCCTTGCATGTCAGCCGCGCTGCCGATCCGCTCGTCGAGCGGCAGGTACGCGACGATGCCGGAGGTTGTCTTGACCGTCGAGGCATACCCGCCCGAGGCGCCGTTGACCACGCTCGCCATCGTGCGGCCCACGGCATCGTAGGCGACCGTCGTGACGAGCGGTCGCTCGGTCGCCGGGTCGCCCGGCGGCAGGACCGAGGCGGTGATCTCGCCGTCGGCGTTGTAGGCGCTGACCGACGACACGATGCCGGTCTGCGGCGCGGAGCTGTCCCAGACGACGAGGTTGTCGAGGTACAGCTCCGAGGTGCCAGCGGCAGCCTTGCGGAGGGCGAAGCGGATGTTGCTGTTGAGGCTTGAGCCGGCGGTCCAGGAGACCGTGTACCGCGTCCAGGCGGTCGTGCTGGTAATGCCAAGGGAGCCGTATGAGCCGCCCGAGCTGTCCTGGCCGAGGTAGGCCGTGAGCGAGAGCCCGGCGGCCGATGCGGCGAGGTCGAACGACGCCTTGTAGACGTGGCCGGACTGGTAGGTCGCGCCCGCGGTGATGTCGAGCCAGGCGCCGTCGTTGGTGTTCGTGGCATGGGTCGTGATCCGGAGCCGGCCGTGGCCGGACACGGGCGCCACGGCGTGGTACGCGTTCCCCGCGGCGTCCTCGTCGGTCGTGATACCGGCGGCGGCCGAGGTCGTGAAGAAGATCGCCGGGCCAGGCTGCCAGGCGCCCGTGCCGCCCTCGAGCCCGTCGAGCGTCATGCTCGCGGCGCCGGCCGAGTGGTCGATGTTGGCGACGGTGCGCACCGCTCGACCGGCTCCGTCGTACAGGGTTCGCGTCCACGCTGATCCGTCGAAGGTCGCATCGATGCGACCGGAAGGCTTGTACTCGGTGCTCTCTCGCAAGAACTCCGCCCCGGTGCTGTCGAGGTGCTTGACCTCGAGCAACCGGCCGAGGAGGTCATACGTCCGCTCGTCGCGGCGGTTCAGCGGATCCCAGGTCACGACGGGGTTGCCGGCGAGGTCATGGATGACGGTCGTGGCCACGTCCTCGTCCGCGGCGGGTCCTGGTGCGCCATCGCCGTAGCCGGAGATCGTCCGAACGGCCTTGCCGGCGACGTCGTAGGCGACAACGGTCTTGACGCCGTACGCGTCGGTCGTGACGAGAGCGCGTCCAGTGAGATCAACGCTCGTGACGGAGTTGCAGTACTGGCTCGCCGAGCCCGGACAGAGCAGGGCCGGCGCAGCCGACGGCGCGATCGCGAGCTGGCTGCCGGTCGGCTGCGTTCGCGAGAAGCGGAGGCCGGCGAACGGCGCTCCGGATGGCGGTGTCGTCGTCTCGAAGTGCCTGGTCGTGGTCCGGGCGGTGCCCGTGCCGTTGGCGTTCGGATAGGTCGTCGACGCAACGGTAGTGCCGAGGAGATCGAACGCCGCGCCCGAGGTGGCGCGAAGGCCGCTGCTGCAGGCGGGCTCGCCACATTCGGCCTTGGTCGTGATGGTGTTGCCGAAGATGTCGTAGGTCGGGACGACGAGGACGTCGTCGGTCGAGTCGCCATCGGTCGTTTCGACCGCGCCGTTGACATAGTTCGCCCACGATGCCGACGGGCGGCCGTAGCTGTCGTAGTCGGTCTGGCTCCTTGTGCCGTCCGGTGCGGTGGTCGTCAGCTGCTGGTTGCGACCATCGAACGTCGATGACGTGATGCGGCCGAGGGGCGTCTTCGTCGTGAGGGCGTTGCCGACCCGGTCGTAGGTCATCTCGGTGACCTGGCTGAGGCCATCCCTGGCCTGGAAGACGTCGGTCAGGTTCGCGGCGTAGACCGTGGTCGTCGCGACGCCGTCCGGGTCCGTCGCGACGAGCACGCGGCCCCAGCTGTCGTAGGCAGACTGGGTGGTCACGTCCTCGGCGGCACCGGATCCTTGCGTCCCGTCCTGATAGTTGGCGATGGTCTTCGTCGGGAAGATCGCGGGGTGGTAGGTCGGGCTCGACGTGTTCGCGGCGTACTGGAGCTGGGTCCGGACCGTGGCGATCGAGCAGGGGCCGACCGTGCAGGTCGCCAGGCCCCACCGGTCGGTCGGGAGGCCGTAGCCGATGCTGCCGAGCGTGGTGTCGTAGGCGACGAGGCCCCAGCCGGTGACGAGCAGGACGTCGTCGACCCAGCCCGAGCCTGTTCCGGTCTCGGTGAACGAGACGCGGACCCGCCCGTCGGTATCGAACGGCAGTGTCACGTCGTAGGCATGACCGCCCCACGACGTGTTCGTGTAGTCGGTGTCGATGCTGCCGGCGAGGGTCGAGAAGGCGGGTGACCCGTCGAGCTGCCAGTACTCCAGCTTCGCGTGCACCGGCGTGGTCCCCGCGGATGACTTCGTGGCGAACTGGAGGCGGAAGGTCTGGCCAGGGAGCAGCTGGGCGACCTGCGTGGTCGCGGTCGCAGACGCCTGCAGCGACCGTGCGCCGCCCGGGTTGAACTCGGACGTGGAGATGGTCGCCCCCGAACCGAGCGCCCAACCGTTGCCGTGCTGCTCGAAACCCGGGTCCACGAGGAACGAGGTGGCCGTCTCGAGCGGTCGGCCCTGGTTGTCGCGTCGGACGGTGGTGTCGACCGTGGCAACGGCCCGGCCGGCGCGGAAGTGGGCCGCGACATCCGAGGTGCTCAACGCGGTCGAGTACACCGCGACCTCGTCGACGTAGCCGTTGAACCACTCCGGTGATGTCGTCAGCCCGGTTCGGGCGACGTGGAGGTCATGCGTGGCGTTGGTCAGCAGCGGCGTACCTGCCGTCGCGAACGTCAACGATCCAGTGAGCGAACCGTCCACGTAGACGAGGGCGCGGCGGCTCGGCCCGTCGACGACAACCGCGACGTAGTACCAGCGCTCCTTCTGCCAGGCGAAGGGAACCGTCCCGTTCAGCAGCCAGGCGCTGCCCGTTCCGACATCGATCCGGATGCCCTCGCCACCGGCACAGGTCTGGCGACACAGCTTCGCGGCGAAGCCAAAGTCACTGGGACCGCGGGAGCCTACGAACGCCTGGGCGGTGACGGTGTCGGTTGACGTCCTGATCCAGGCCTCGGAGCTGAACGTCCCCGAGATGGTCCCGAGGGAGGCCCCTGTCACCGAGCCGTACTGGCTGGACCCGTTGAACTTGACCGAGTTGGTCGATGCCGCCCGGATCAGGGCCGGGCCTTGGTCGAGCGACGGGGAGGCGAAGTAGGAGCCGTTCTTGGCATAGCCCGATGAATCGGCCATGGTGGCGCCACCGGTTTCTTCGAGGCGCCAATAGCCCTTGGGATCATTCAACTCGACCGTGTCCGGGTAGTTCGCGCCCGCGACCTCCCGGACCTCGATGCTCTCCGCGATCTGCCCGTCGCCGTCGTAGACGTACTCGGTCCGGTACCAGTCGGCGTTCGCGCCGCCCGAGTCGCGCAGCGAGGCGAAGACCTGGTCCGCATCGGCCCGCCAGGCCAGCCTGCCGCCAGCGAGCGGATCGGCATAGTTGTCGACTTTCGCCCCGGAGCTCGTCTCCTGGCGGGTCATCGTGACGTCCTCGCCACCGGTACACCCGCTGATCGCGGTCGTCGCGACCGGGCAGCGGTAGGCCTTGACCGTCGTCACCCGAGCCAGGCCGTCGAATTCGTAGTCGACGGCCTTGTAGCTCGATGTCCACGTCGGTGGAGGCGAACAGCTTCCAGCGCAGCTCTTCGGGACATAGCGGGTGACCGTCTGGCCGTCCGGATTCAGGTCCGCGGCGATCGCGGCACCCGCCGCCACAGCAGCTGCGTCCTGCCAGATCGGGCGGTTGTACAGAACACCCGATGCGTCGCTGAACGTCAGGACGTTGAGCAAGGCAGCGTTGCCGTGGCTCTTGTCCTTGATCGAGACTGGATCGTTGCCGCTCCGCCCGATCTCCAGGCGGTACTCGGCGCCGGTACCGGTTGTGCCGTCCCAGCGAGGGTCGGCGAGGTACTGGAGGCGATGACTCGCGGCGAAGATGAACTCGACGCAGCCGTTGCCATTGCCTCCGGGCGTCCGGGCCGGGCAGAACGTCCCTGTCGCGTCGCCATCGGCGGGGATCGTGCGAGCCGGGCTGACCTTCAGGAGGTCTGGTGTCGCTCCCGTGCCGACGACGAAGATGACAGCGCGGCCGCTCGAGTCGCTGCCGGTCGTGCCCAGGTCCTCGTCGAACCGAATCGTTGGGTTGGAGCCGTCCAGGCCACGCGTGATCGTGAGCTGGCGGTTGAACGTCGTGCCGCCGGAGCTCGTCCCATCGGTTGGAGCGTGTATTGCGGTGACGGTGTAGGCCGTGGGGCCGGCCTTGGTGGTGTCGTAGGACCGGTCGAGCAGGATCTCCTGGCGGTCGCGGTTCCGGATCCGGACGAGCAGACCATCGCGGTTGAAGTAGTGGCGCGATCCGTCGGAGTAGTCGGCCATGTAGTCGTACGTGAACGCCGAGTCGCCGACGCTGCTGGGGTGGGATTGCGGTCCGGCCTGGCCGGTCTGGTCGACCGTCCCGACGTCGGCGAGATTGCCGTAGGCCCAGCGGTCGAGGAGGAGGTAGGCGCCGTCGACCGCGACGGGTGCGAAGCCCTTGATCTTGACGTCGTCGCCGCTGCCGGTGGTGGCATCGTCATAGAGGTTGAGGGCCTGACGGGCGTCCTCGAGGACGTTCCGCCGGACGTTGGTCCACGAGACGGGCATCCGCTCCGAGATCCGGATCACCGCATCGTATTGCCCGCCGCCGACGAAATTCGGCGCGGCTCCGGCGTAATAGGTGAGGGTGCAATCGGCGGTGTTGCAGTGGGCGCCCGACCGCTCGTCGTGGAGGTAGAACACCATCGCCGCGGTCGAACCACCGACCTTCTTCCAGTACCAGTTGGCGAACGGATAGCCCCACATTCCGCCCTCGAGGGCGCCCCAGCAGCCGTTGCCGACGCCGCAGACCGGGTTCACCCCGGTTCCGGGGACGATCTGGATCGCGCTCGTGCCGACGACGGCATCGCTCGACGTCGAGGTCTGGCCGCTGCCCGTCGTCCAGCTGATGTTCGAGTCATTGACCTTGACCGTCTCTGTCGGCTCGAATCGGAAGCCGTCGACATAGGTCCAGCCGGGTCCCGCGCCGGCCGACTGGATCCGGATCTTGACGACCTGGTAGTCGTCCAGGATCGTTCCGTAGTCGCCATCGGAACGGACGTCGTCGTAGAGGTTTTCGTCGCGGTAGAACCACGCTGTCGTGAGACCGCTCGTGCCCGTGAGGAACCGCGAATCATCGCCGGCACTCCACGTCGCCGAGCCGAGGGTGTAGCACCACCAGCGATCGGGATACGCGGCGCTGTTGGCGACGTTGTGGATCTGGAAGCACAGGCCGGCCTTCGCGGCGTACTGGGTCCGAATCGCGAACCGTGCCCTTCGATAGGTATTGAGGGAGACCTTGTCGGGCGCGTTCGTATAGGTCGTGGTGTCGGAGACGGCGCGCGCGATGTAGCTCCCGGCGAACGCCGATGGAGAAATCCCGCCGCCCGGGATCGCCGCGATATCGGGCAGGCTGTCGGCGTCGGAGCCGTCCCAGCCGCCGTTCTCTTCGAGGATCGTGACCCGCTGGCGGTTGATCAGGACTGGCGCCCCACCCGCGATCTGGCCCGAACCATCGGTATCGAGCATGTAGGGCGTGCCCGACGGATCGACGTACGAATAGTCAAACCCGGTCTGGTTCGAGCCTCCGACGATCCGCTCGTCCCAGTTGGTGAACCAGCCGCAGGCACCGAGGAGGCCCTGGTAGCCCGAGCACAGCTCTGCGACGGCCTCGTTGTAGCCGTAGCTCAGGCCGACAGGCAGGCGATCGGAGAAGCCGAGACCACTGTCGGCCGAGTAACTGAGGTTGCGAGTAGCGAGGTCGATCCCGAGCTCGCCGCCGGACGCGACGCCAACCGACTCGACGTTGGAGCCGCCGACGCCCTCGGTCACGTTGATGCTGAACTCGTCGCGTTCGATCTTGCTCGAGCCGGTCCAGCGCGTCGACGACGACGTCAGGATCTTCTTGTTGCGGCTGTGGTACAGCGATGGCGTCGCGAAGTCCGAGGCCCACGCGTAGCGACCGTCCTTGTAGTGGACGGCGTCGAGCGTCAGGGTGTACTGCCCGGTCGCGGTCGGCGGGGTGACTGTCAGGGGGACCACACTCGAGGAGCTCCCCACCGAAATGGTGGCGGGCAGGTCGCGCGTGGACGCGGCGTCGCCGCCGGGAATGGTCACCCGGTTGCCCTTGCCGTCGAACCACCGGAAGCCGACCTTCCAGCAGTCGCTGACGATGCCGTTGCAATAGGCGAGCGTGTGGGCTGACCCGGCCTTGTTCTCGACGATGATCGGGAGCTTGGTGGCCTGGCCCGCGACCATCGTCGAGGGGGCGTAGGTTGGGCCGAGCCTCGGATCGAAGTCGATGCCGACCTTGGGCAGGGTGTAGGTGATCGTCAGCAGCGGGCGGGTGGCGACGGTGCTGTTGTAGCGCCGGAACTCGACCTCGCCGTGACTGCTGCCCTCGGCGTTCATCTTGAGGAGGAAGCCGAAGGGCGGCTTCCATCCGGCCGATCGGCGGGTGTAGAACGACGTCACGATGTCGTCGACGTCCCAGTTCATCGTCCCCGACGCCGGCACCGTGTCCGTGACCCCGCCGACCGCGCCGTCGTAGGCGTTGCCGAACTTGTTCCAGTTGTAGTAGACGGTCAGCTGCTTGGTCAGGCGGTAGGCGGTGATGGTCTCGCCCTGGGGGGAGCCGTAGAGGCAGCACACCGTCGCCTGGAGATCGGTGTCGGAGATGACCGCGCCGTCCGGCAAGGCCACCTGGGGGAAGTACAGGATCGAGCGCATCTTGCCGTACGAATCACCGTCGTCGCTGCGGGAGTCATAGCCGGTCCGGAGCACGGTCCAGCCGACCTCATGGCTCGACGGATCGGCGTCGAACACGAATGTGTCGAAGCTGTTGGGGCTGTAGACATCGTCACAAGGTTCGTTCCAGGCTCCGGCGCCGATGCACCACGTTGGATCGAGGATCAACGGGAAGATGCGCTCCGGCTGGACGAACCACTTGGCGTCGACGGTGTAGGTCAGGACGTAGCCGGTTGTCGGGTCCTGGAAGAGCCCGACGCTGACGTGATCGAGGATCGGCGGGCTGTCGCCCGAGCCCTCGCGGAGGATTGGCAGGGAAATCCGGCCGGCGAATGCGCCTTTGGCGTCAAGGAAGCGGACCGTTCGGCCATCGTCGGCGAGGACCGGAGTGAGATCGCCGGTTTCGAGATGCAGCCCGAAGGACGGGATTTCCGACGCGTCGGCCCACGTGGCACCGAACTCGAGGCCGATGTCGATCGGCCGGACCCACACCGACGGCCCGCCCGAAACAAGCGGTGCGAACAGGACGCGGTTTACATCGTCGCCCTCGCCCTTCGTCCCATCGGTGTAGATGGGAGCAGAGACGCTGACCGTGTGCCCACCGACGGAGATCGATCCCAGGAAGCCATCGTGGGCGCCGATCGCGATGTCAGGGCCAGTTGCGGCGACCGTGAAACCTGATCCATCGCTCGTCTCGACCAGCGACAGGTCGATCGGCTTCCAGCTCCCGCTCTTGTCCTGGTAGTTGATCGGACCTTCGCTGATCTCAGTGGTGAAGCTCCCATCGGGATGGGCGAGCGTCCGGCTTTGCTGCGAACGTTCCGTCGCAAGCTCGGTGACGTCGTCGGGCGGGGTATACGGGAGGAAGAGTGGCTCGCCACCGATCGTTGGATCCGCGCCTGGTCCTACGCCGCCCGTGGGCGTCGTGATGGGCGCAGGCGCGGTCTGGATGACACGGCCGTTCGGGAACGCTCGTTGCCCCTCCGCCATCGCGTCGGGCGCCACAGGATCCTCGGCGAGCACGCTGGGCGCCAGCGGGCCGAGCGTTTCGAAGAGGAGCACGCCGATCGCGCATCCGCAGATGAGGCGACGAAGCAATGAGCTTGCCGCGCGATGCTCGGCGCGCGACTTCGGGGACCGCCCCATCGCTTCCTCCCAGCGGCTTCCCCACTGCCCGGCCGGCGCTCCTCCGCGGAGCGTCCATGTCTCGGCGCGCGGAATCCTCAGTCAGGACGCTAGCGGGCCCCGCCTAGGTTGGAAATAGGAAAATCCGCGAGGGCCGGGTGGACCCGAGCTATGGCCCACCCGAGGCGCACGGCTGGTCCGAGTCCGGCAGCGTGCCGTCGTCCGTCGGGTCGCACGGCACGCCGGTCTCGATCGGCCCGGTGATGCCGCCCTCGTAGTCCGTGATCACGAGCAGGTACTCGAGCCGGTCGAGGGGAGCCGCGGGCTCCAGGAAGACCGTCTGGACGACCTCGTTCGGGTCGTGGAGGACGTCAACGACCTGGCCGATGAGCAGGCCCTTCGGGTACGGCGAGCGGATCCCGGCGCCCAGCTCGATCCCGGCGGTGAAGACCTCCTCGCCCTCGGTCACCTCGGCGGTCGCGTCGACGTCGGCCATCACCAGCTCGCCGCGCTCCTGGCCGGTGCCCGTGACCTTGCCCGTCACGCCTGCGGCGGAGAGCTGGCCGATGACCGTGGACGTGGAGTCGCTGATCAGCGCCACGTGCGCGAAGGTCGACCCGACGTCGACGAGCCGGCCGGCGAGCGCGCCGCCCGCCGTGATCACGATGTCGCCGACCTCGAGCCCGTCGTCGGATCCGCGATCGATGACCACGGTCCGGCGGATGTCCGACGACTCCCGCGCGATCACCGCCGCCGCGGTGGCTTTGTACTCGAGGCCGTTTCGGAGCTGGAGGAGCGCGGTGAGCTGCTCGTTCTCGCGCCGGAGCTCCTGGGCGGCTCGGGCTTCCGCCTCCAGGCGATCGTTGTCCGCCCTGAGGGCCTCGTTCTCCTGCCGCAGCTGGTCGATCTCGACGATCGTCCCGAGGATCGAGGTGACGTTCGAGGCGACGCCATCGACCGCGACCTGGAATGGCTTGAACGCGAACGCGACGCCGTGCTGGAGGTCCTTCACGAAGGCGTTCGAGGACACCGTCAGGAGCAGGAGCGAGACGACCAGCAGGCCGATGTACGCGGCGCCCTTGCGCCGGACCGACCTGCTGGCGAGGAGGCTGCTCATCGCGACGTACCCCGCGGACTCAGGTGCCGGTACGAGCTACCGGAGAGGTCGAGAGTACGTCTCGGTGACAAGCACCCGGTTCATCCGGTCCAGATCCTGGAGGACCTCGCCGGTTCCGCGGACCACGCACGTCAGCGGGTCGTCGGCGACGTGGACCGGCATCTGGGTGGCCTCGGTCACGCGGCGGTCGAGGCCCGCGAGCAGCGCGCCGCCGCCGGCGAGCACGATGCCCTGGTCCATGATGTCCGCGACGAGCTCCGGGGGGGTCTCCTCGATCGTGTCGCGGATCGTGTCGACGATCTGCTGGACAGACGGCTCGATGGCCTCGCGGATCTGGTCCGCCCCGACCTCGACGCTCCGTGGCAGGCCGGTGAGGAGGTCGCGGCCGCGGAGGTTGACGCGGCCCGCGTCCCACTCTCCGGGATAGGCCGAGCCGATCGCGATCTTGATGTCCTCCGCCGTCCGCTCGCCGAGGTACAGGTTGTACTCGCGGCGGGCGAAGTTGACGATGTCCTGGTCCATCTCGTCGCCGCCGATGCGGATGCTCCGGCTCACCACGATGCCGCCGAGCGAGATGACCGCGACCTCCGTCGTGCCGCCGCCGATGTCGACGATCAGGCTGCCAGAGGGCTCGCTGACCGGCAGCCCGGCCCCGATCGCCGCCGCCATCGGCTCTTCGATGAGGCGAGCCCAGCGGGCGCCGGCGTTGAGGCTGGCGTCGAGCACGGCGCGCTTCTCGACCTCGGTCACGCCCGACGGGATGCCGACGATCATCCGCGGCCGGGGCAGCAGCCCGATCCGATCGTGGACCTTGTCCACGAAATACCGGATCATCTGCTCGGTCACGTCGAAGTCGCTGATCACGCCGTCGCGCAGCGGCCGGATCGCGATGATGTTCGCGGGCGTCCGCCCGACCATCCGCTTCGCCTCCGCCCCGATCGCGAGGACCCGCTTCGTGCGTGCCTCGATGGCCACGACGGACGGCTCGCTGATCACGATCCCGCGGTCCCGCACGTGGACCAGGGTGTTGGCGGTCCCGAGATCGATCCCGATGTCGCGGGAGAACAGGCCGAGGATGCGGTCGAGCATTCGGAAGGAGGGCCCCTGCTGCGGATCTGCGCGGCGCTGTCGCGCGGGAGTGGTGCGCGGGAACGGCAGTATAGCCTCGGGGCTCCGATCTCCCGCTTCCGGGGCAGGCCTCCTCGTGGCACGCGGCGCGACGCCGTCAGGCGGCCGGCGCGACGCCGTCAGGCAGCCGGCGGCGGGCGCAGACCCGCCCGGTCGAAGGCCAGGCCGCGGTCACGAAGCGAGACATACGCGTCATGGCCGATGACGAGGTGGTCGAGCAGGTCGATGTCGAGGAGGCGACCGGCGGCGAGCGCCTCCGCGGTGAGATGCAGGTCATCCGGGCTGGGCGTCGGGTCGCCCGACGGGTGGTTGTGGACGAGGATCACGCCCGCAGCGTCCAGGCGGACAGCATCCCGGAACAGCTCACCGACGCGCACCAGCGAGGCGCTCACGTTGCCCTGGTACGCCGTCACCACGCGCAGCACGGTGTTCTTCGTGTTCAGGATCACCACGCGCAGCTCCTCGCGCTCCAGGCGTCCCATCTGCAGCACGAGGCGGTCCGCGACGTCACGCGGCGAGCGGATCGACCACCGCCCGGCCGGCCAGTCCGCGAGCAGGCGCCGGCCGAGCTCGAACGCCGCCTGGAGCTGGCCTGCCTTGGCCGCGCCGATGCCGGGAACCGCCTCGAGCTCCAGCGAGCTGGCGCGCGCCAGCCCTGACAGCCCATCGAAGCGCGCGATGGCGTCCGTGGCGAGGTCGATCGCGGACCGACGCGATGTCCCGGAGCCCCACAGCAGCGCGATCAGCTCCGCACCCGTGAGCCCGGCGGCACCCCGCAGCTGGAGCCGCTCGCGCGGGCGTTCGGCAGCCGGGAGCTCGCGCAGGGCACGGCCGCGCGCCACGGCCAGCTCGAACGGGATGGGGTTCTCGCGAACGGGCATGAGGGCCTCTCGTGCGGCGGCCAGAGCCATGGATGACTGCTGCTGGCTGCGTTGTCTCTCGCAGGGCAGCGACCTGGTCGCCGCGACGAGCGGCGCCCCCGAGCCCGGACGACGGAAGCCCGCCGATTCCCTCCGCCATCCGGGGCCGGAGACACGACGGAGACTACGGATCGACGCTCACCCGCCGGTCATCGGCCGCTCATCCGCGGCTCATCCGGGGCTGCCCTGGCACGCGCCGCGGCAGGGGAGCGGCCGGACCCGCCCGGCGATCAGACCGCGTTTGCGCCGAGCTCCGCGAGCGTGATGAGGATGCCGTTGAACGCGGCATGCAGGCCGATCGAGGCCCACAACGACCCGGTCCTGACGAAGAGCCAGCCCAGCGCGAGGGCCACTGGGATGCGCACCACGCCGGCGACGAACGCGAGCTTCAGCGCATCCTCGAATCGATCGCCGCCGACGAGCAGCACGTGGGCAAGCACGAACACGATCGACGACCGCAGGATCGCCGCCCGCGTCCCCACGGTCCGCTGCCAGGCCGTGAGCACGAAGCCGCGGAACAGCAGCTCCTCTGCCATCGGTGCGATCAGCGCGCCGGCGACGAGGTGCGCGAGAAGCCCCGCCGCGGTGCCGGTCGGCGGCAGCGGGCTGTCCGGCACGACGCCGGTGACCGTCACCGCCGCGAGCGCCAGCAGCGTCGTCACGAAGATCACGGGACCGGCATACACCGCCCCGCTCAGGGCCGATCGGAGGGCGCTGCGACGTCCCGGCACGACGCCCATCTCGCGCCACGTCAGCGCCCCGGCGCCGACGACCATCAGGCGGATGACCGCGACGAACACCAGCGCCTGGATGGCCACGGCGATCAGGTCGCCGACCGGCCGCGACACGGACGCCCCGACCGCCTGGAGCGGCAGTCCGACGGCGAACCCGGCGACCTGCGTCATCGTCACGGCCGCGAGGAGGACCAGCATCGGCGAGGGCCCGGCATACGCGGCGCCGGCGGCCCGCCGCTCGAGGCTCTGCGACCCGCCGAGCAGGATCAGCCCGACGGACGCGGCGGTGAACGCGAGCAGCCAGAAGACCGTGCCCGCGGTGCCGCCACCGCCGAACAGGGCCAGCGACGCGAGCCCCGCCGCGGCGATGACGGCCAGCCAGCCCACGACGAAGAGGGCCGGCGCGCGCCGGCCCTCGATCGTGAAGGTCGTCAGCCCGAGCGTGCGAGCCGGCGTGGTGGCCGTCGAATCCGTGGCGACCGTCGGCGGCGTGGGGTCAGGCGCGGATGGGGGGGCCGTCGAGGATGGGGAGCTCGTCGCGGGCGTCGGGGGCGTTGGGCCGTCCGGGGTGGAGGGTTCGGTCAACCCTCGGCGCGCTGGTCGGATGCGGCGCGCCGCGGTGCGCGGACGGCGCCGCGGATCCGCTCCTCGACCGTGTCGATGTCGCCGGCCGGCAGGGCCTCGCGGGTCGGGAGCGAGACGATCGGCGCGGCCGAGCTGGCCGCGATCTGATCATGCCGTTCGAACTCGCGGCCGCACCAGGCGCAGAGCGACCAGTCGAGCCCGACGAGCCGCGTGCAGTTCGGGCAGACGCGGTTCAGCCGCGTTCGGCAGGTGGGGCAGATGATCCAGGCGGTGTCGACCCGCCGGTCGCATGTTGGACAGTGCGGGATCGCCTCGATCTCGGCGAGCATCGCCTCCTCGGCGAGGTTCCGCTCGTAGACGTCGCCGATCCGCTCCTGCGGCCGGATGATCCGGTAGGTGAACACCGCCAGCGGGAACAGGATCGGCGTGAAGACGATCACGAAGGCCGCGGCGAGGTACGGCGCGAGGGGGTTGTCCGTGCGCGACTGCATGTCGCGGAACGCCCAGTACGAGGCGGCGAGCCAGAGGACGACCCAGTAGATGACCGCCAGCTGGATGCCGAGCTTGATGACCGGGTTGTCGAAGATCGAGCCGATCGCGTCACCGATCGCGGTGAAGATCTGATCCATGCGGGGAGCGAAGGCCTCCGTCTGGGGAGCCGGGCGGCGCGGTGGGCGCGTCGACGGGCGGGATCATAGCAGGGGTCGAATCAACCCCAGCGTGACGCCTTCGACACCGGAAGCGTCGGACGCGTGACGTCGCGCGCCCGAAGGGTCTCTGTCGCGGGCGCGTGGCTAGGCC
>DASTIE010000076.1:0-27507 GCA_035717865.1 Candidatus Limnocylindrales bacterium | reverse complement strand
GCGAGCCTGGCCGGCGACGGCGGCTCGCCCGCCGGCGGTGCCGCCTCCCAGGTGGGTGCGGCCGCGGTGAGCGCTGCCTCGAGCTCGTCCGGCTCGACGTCGTCAGCGGGGTCGCGCGGCTCTCCCTCGGCGCTTGCTTCCGCGACGGCCTGCGTCCCGCGATGCGCGGGCGTCGCCCCGCGCTCAGGCACCGTGGCGTCCGCGGCCGTCGCGCCGCCGATCGCACGCAGCTGGGTGAGGCCCGTCGAGCCGAGCCCGGCGAGCTCCACGAGCAGCTGCTCCCGCAGCCCCTCGAGCGCCAGGCGCGCCTCGACGTCGTCGCGCTCCGCCAGGCGCGCGCGCTCGCCGCTGATCCGGGCCTGCTCTCTCCCCGCGGCCGCTGCCGCCTCGGCCGCCTGGAGCCGCTCGCGCTCTTCGGCGGCGCCGCGAGTCACGGTGGCGAGATTCGCCTCTGCCGCGCCGACGGCGCGCTGAAGGTCTGCGAGCTGTGCCCCGAGGTCCTCGCGATCGTGGGCCAGACGGGCCTCGCGCTCGGCGAGGTCCGCGACGGACCGCGCCGCGTCGGCGAGCTGGCGCTCGGCCAGCGCGACGGCGGCCTCGGCCTGGGCACGCCGGCGCTCGTGGGCGGCACGCTGGGCGCGCGCCTGCTCGAGGCTCGCAGTCATGGCGTCACGACGCTCACGCAGCTCGGTGCGCCGCCGCTTGGCAGCCACATCGGGCTCGGTCCGATCACCGCCGCGATCGGCCTCGGCGGCGCGGTCCGGCTCGGTCGTCTCGATGACGTCGGCGGGTACGGCGGCTCGAAGGCGTGCCGCCTCGGACTGCAGCCTGGCTGCCTGCGCGGCCAGCCATGCGGCTTCGCGAGCCGTCGTCTCGGCGCGTGCCGCCGCCGCCCGCTCCAGCTCCTCCGCCCGGCGCATCGCCGCCGCGGCCGCAGTCTCCTGCTCGCGCGCACCGACGAGCGCGGCACGCGCCCGGGCGACGTCAGCGTCCGCTCCCTCGGCCGCCTGGCGCGCGATGGCCGCCGCGGCATCGGCGGCTCGGGCCTCCTCCTGCAGCAGCTCGGCGTCGGCGCGGATGTGGAGACCCCGGCCCTCCGGCCGGACCCACGTCGCGAGCTCACCCGCGACGAGCGAGCCGTCTCGCGCTACCGCGACCCAACCCGGCGGGAGCTCGTCCTGGAGCTCGAGGCAGGCGTCCGCCGTCGGCAGCCAGACGGCCCTCGCCAGCAGGGCGCTCGCCGCTCCAGCGTCGTCGCGACGGATCGCCTCGCGCAGGAGCCCGCCGCCGTGCGCTCTCGCCTGGTTGATCAGCCGATCGCTCTCCGCGCGTTCGCCCGCCCGCGAGGATCGCGTCGCTCTGGCGATCGCCTCCTGCGTCACGGCGACGCCGCGCTCGGTGGCGAGTGCGGAGATGGCTTCACGCGGGAGCACCTGCGCTCGCCCCAACCCTGCGAGCGCGGCGTCGACCGCTGCTCTGAGCGCCGGCTCGACGATCAGCCCGTCGGCGATCGACTTCCCGCCCCGCGCCCGCGCCGCGCGGCTGAAGCCCGCGCCCTCGGACGCCTCCAGCGCTCGCCGCGCGTCCGCCAGCCTCGCCCCCAGCGCCGTCGCGGTCGCACGCATCCCGCCGGCCGCTTCCGTGGCGGCACGCGCCGCCGCCTCCGCCTCCGCGAGCGCCTGCTGCGCGACGTCCCGGGCCTCGCGTGCGGAGCGCTCCTCCGCCTGTGCCTGCGCGAGCGCCACCGCTGCCGTTCCACGCTCCCCCGCGGCCGTCTCGGCGCGCGCCGCTGCCGCGGCCGAACGTGCCGCTTCGTCGGTCGCGTGCCGTTCCGCCTCCGCTGCACGACGCCGCGCCGCGCCAAGCTCCTCCGCGCGGGCGGCCTCCAGCCGCCGGATCGCCGCGGCGTCGATATCGGACATGCCCGCAGAAGCCCCCGTGGCCGGCGCATCCGTCGCGGCGAGGTCCGCGTCGATGCCCGCCAACTCCTCCTCGAGCGCAGCCGCCGCAGCGGGCGCCGGCTCCGCGAGAAGATCCCTGGCCGCAGCGGCCTCCGATTCGGCAGCCGTTCGCCCCGCAACGATCCGCGCTCGCTCGCGCGCGGCGCCCTCGAGGTCGGCCGCGAGGCGGCCCTCGCGCAGCTGCAGCGCGGCCCGCTCTGCTCGCACCCGGTCCAGCTCCGTTCGCGCGGCGCTCTCGGCCGCAGCGTGGGACCCAAGCGCCTCGCCGGCGGCCGCCATCGCCCGCTCGTGCTCCAGCAACGTCGCCATCGCCGCATCCAGGGCGGCACGGCCGGCCGCGACGGCCTCCGCAGACGCTCCGGCGCGGCTCGCAGCGGCGTGCCACCGGGCGTGCGCAGACAGCAGGATGGCCGCGACCAGCTCGTCCGCGGCGGTGAGCCGGTTTGCCTGCTGCTCGGCCTGCTGCGCGAGGCGCTTCGCCTGCGGCCGAAGCTCGCCGAGGATGTCGTCAACGCGGGCGAGATTCGCCTCGGACTCCGCGAGCTGCTCCTCCGCGCGGCGCCGTCGCCGTTCGTGCCGGCGCACGCCCGCTACTTCCTCGAACAGCGGCCGGCGCTCCTCCGGCCGCAGCGCCAGCGCCTGGTCGACCATGCCCTGGCCGATGAACAGGAACGCGTTCTCGGCGAGGTGCCCCGCGTCGAGCAGGTCGACGAGGTCCTTCAGCCTGACCCTCTGTCGATTGAGCAGGTAGTCGTTCTCGCCCGATCGATACAGCCGCCGTCCCAGCTCGACCGCGCCGTACTCCACGGGCAGGAGGGCGTCCGAGTTGTCGAGCGTCAGCTGGACGTCCGCCATCCCGACCGCGGGCCGCTTCTCCGAGCCCGCCCAGATGACGTCCTCCGACTTGCGCGAGCGCAGCGCGCGGCCCTGCTCGCCGAGCGCCCAGCGCAGTGCGTCGGCCAGGTTCGACTTCCCGGAGCCATTCGGGCCCACGACCGCGCTGATCCCCGGCCCGAACTCGACATGGGTGCGGTCGACGAACGACTTGAAGCCCTGCAGCCGAACCGAGAGCAGGCGCGCCGGGCCGGTCACGACACGCGGTCCATGCGTCCCGCGACGCCATCCAGCACCGCATCCGCCGTCCCGAGGCCGTCGCCGTCGTCGCCGTCGCCGTCGTCCCCGTCGCCATCGCCCGGCGCGGTGACCTCGTCCGCCTCACGCGCCGTCAGCACCTCCACGGCCTGCGCCGCCGCGGCCGTCTCGGCGACCCGGCGCGATGGCCCGACCCCGGTCCCGAGCACCTCGCCGCCGACCGAGACCTCGACCCGGAAGACCTTGTCGTGGTCCGGCCCGACCGCCTCGAGCACCCGGTACGCCGGCCGGCCGCCGCTCGATCGCTGCGTCGCCTCCTGGAGGCGGCTCTTCGGGCTCTTGAGCAGGACGGGCGGCAGGCCCGCGTCCACCTCGGGCCCGGCCGTGCTGATGAGCCAGTCGCGGGTCGTCTCCCAGCCGAGGTCCAGGAGGAGCGCGCCGACGAGCGCCTCGAAGGCCGAGGCCAGGATGGATGGGCGCTCTCGACCCGCACGTCCGGATTCGCCCTCGCCGAGCGACAGGAACCGGCCAAGGTCGAGCCGGGCAGCGAGCGTCGCGAGCCCGGTCGCGCTCACGATCGCGGCGCGACGCGCGGACAGCACGCCCTCGTCATCGTCCGGGTGACGGACGTACAGCGCCTCGGACACGGCGAGATTGACCACGGCGTCGCCGAGGAACTCCAATCGTTCGTTGTGGCCGGCGGCCTCGCCGGGATGCTCGTGGAGCCAGGAGGTGTGCGTCAGCGCCTGGGCCAGGAGGCGCTTGTTCCTGACGGGGAGGCCGAGCTGCTCAGCGAGGAGGTCTGCTCGGTCCACGATTCCTGCTGGCCGGCTGTCGTCAGTCCTGGCGGCCCGGAGGTGGACTAGGTGTTTCGTTCGTCGATGTACTCGACGGCGTCGCCGACGGTCCGGATGCGCTCCGCGTCCTCGTCGGAGATCTCCGTCCCGAACTCCTCTTCCAGACTCATGATCAACTCGACGAGGTCGAGGGAATCGGCGTTCAGGTCGTCGACGAACGACGCCTCGGGCTTGACCTCGTCCTCGTCGACGCCGAGCTGCTCGACGACGATCTTCTTGAGTCGGTCGTAGGTGCTGGCCACTGGCTCTCTCCTCCGGGGCTGGGTGTGTGGTCGGCTTCCGTCTCGCGTGCGATCCGCCCGAGGACGCCGTTCATGAGGCGTCGCATCGGGTCGCCACTGTAGATCCGGGCCAGTTCGACCCACTCGGCGATGGCCACCCGGGCCGGCGTCCCGGAATATAGCACCTCACCCAGGGCACAACGGAGCAGCGAACGGTCCATCCGGGCGAGCTGGGCGACCGGATATTGGGGCGCCACGAGCTCGATTCGGGCGTCGATCTCCACCCGGTTGCGGACCACCCACGAAACGATCGTCCGGGCCAGCTCGCCGGCCGCGGGATCCGCCTCGACCTCGGCCAGCTGGCGCTCCAACACGGCCGTCGCGGTCCGCTGCCCGAAGTCCGCCTCGAACACGGCCGCGAGCGCGACGCGCCGACCGGCACGCAAGCTCCGGATCCGGTCGCCGCCCGTCTCGGAGGACGCTTTCCTCGAGGACGCGTTCATCGGTGAGTCGCGCACCTACGTGCCCACGCCGTCGACGAGGACGGTCACGGACCGGACCTGGAGCCCGAGCAGGCGCTCGACCGCGCGGCCGACAGCCTCGCGGACCTGGCGTCCGGCCTGCACGAGGTCGGCGCCGGGGCGGGCGATGATGCGGAGCTCCAGCTCCACGCCCTCCCTGCGCAGGCGGACCATGACCGGCGGGCCGGCCAGGGCGGCGCGCCACGGCGGCCCGCGGCGGGCCACCTGGAGCACCTCCGGGATCTCCAGCGCCGCGAGCCGGGCGACCTCGACGATCACCCCGCGGCCGACGGTCAGCTCGAGCGCCTCTTTCCCGGGTGGCCCGACCGGCGCCTCGTCGACGACGAGCACGTCGTCGTCCGCCCGCGCGTCGCCCTGCGCGTCATCGCCCGCGTCGTGGATGGCCGGCGTCCTGCTCACGAGGCGCTCGCCGCCCGTTCGGCCTCGGCGAGGGGATCCGTGTCCACGGCCTCCGGCTGCGTTGCCGCAACCCGCGCGGCATCCTCGCGCAGCGCGGCGGCAATGAGCCCCGGGACATCCGTGCGCGCCGTCTCCGCGGCCACGGCGCAGGCGTAGCCGACCATCCGCCGGCGCGCCCGGCCGTGCGTGATGATCACCGCGCCCTTGACCCCCAGGAGCGGCGAGCCACCCGCGGTCTCGTAGTCGAAGACCTGCCGGATGCGTCCGATCCCGGCGCGCAGCAGCAGGTACGCGAGCCTGCCCCGGATCCCGCGCCGGAACTCGGCCCGCCACAGGTCGAAGATGAACGTCGAGAGGCCCTCGAAGAACTTGATCACGACGTTCCCGGTGACGGCGTCGGTCACGACGACGTCCGCGTGGTCGGCGACGAGGTCCTTGCCCTCGACGTTGCCGACGAAGCGGAGGTCGGAGGCGTCCAGGAGCTCCGTCGCCCGCTGGATCCGGGCGTCGCCCTTGCCCTTCTCCTCGCCGATCGAGAGCAGGGCCACGCGAGGCCCGGGCAGGCCGATGACGCGCTCCGCGAAGATCGCGCCCATCCGGGCGTACTGGAGGAGGTTCTCTGGGGTCGAGTCGGGGTTCGCCCCGATGTCGAGGAGCACGAACGGCCGGCCCTGGCGGACCATCTGGACCGCGAGCGCGGGTCGATCGACCCCGGCCAGGCGCCCGATGCGGAGCACCGCGGCAGCCATCGCGGCGCCGGTGTGGCCCGCGGTGACGATCGCGTCGGCCCGGCCGGTCTTCACGAGGTCGCAGCCGACCGTGATCGAGGAATCCTTCTTCTCGCGCAGGGCCAACGCCGGGTGCTCGTCCATCTCGATGACCTGGCTGGCGGCCACGATCTCGACGTTCGACGGCAGCTCGCCGCCCGCGTGCTCCCGGATTCGGGCGGGATCGCCGACGAGCAGGACGTGGTCCTGCGGGTGGGAACGAGCGTGATCGAGCGAGCCCGGCACGACCTCCGATGGGCCGTGGTCGCCGCCCATCGCGTCGACGGCGAGCCGGATGCCGCGGGGGGCCGTGGCGCTCATGCGCGCCACTCTACTGTGCGGCGGGCGTGTCTTCCTTGGGGGCCTTGATCTCGAGCACCGGCCGGCCGCCGTAGTAGCCGCAGTTCAGGCAGGCCCGATGGCTGCGCTTCGGCTGGTGGCAGTGGGGGCACTCCTCGAGCTGCGGCAGCGAGAGCGCCTGGTGTGCGCGTCGATCGCCCTGCCGAGCGTGAGAGACCCTGCGCTTGGGCACGCCCATGAGAGTTGCTGCTCCTTTCGATGCTCGTCCGCTCCAGTGGCGGCCGAGCCGCGTGCTTGGGCGCGAGGAAAGCTGTCTGGGTCTGGACCGCGGCGCGGAGCCGCCGGACCGGTCGGGAGTCTACCCGCTCTCGCCGTCGCCGTCGACCCGGAAGCCCTTCAGGGCCGCCATCCGCGGGTCGATGTCGTCAACCTCGTGCTCGACATGCTCCGGCCCGAGCCGCTCCCCGCACTCGACGCACAGCCCGGGGCACGCCTCCTCGCAGAGGGCGACGATGGGCTCCTCGAGGGAGATCGCGTCGGCGGCCATGGCGCCGAGATCCAGCTCGTGGTGGGTCGAGAGCCGCGTCGCGTCCGGCTCCGTGCTCGCGTCCACCTCGTGGCCCGTCGCGATGTCGACGCTCGGCAACACCTCGTCCCGGATCGTGACCGTCATGGGCACCTCGATGTCGCGGAGGCAGCGCGAGCAGGTGCCGGCCATCGCGGTCGAGATCGTCGCGTCGACCAGGACGCCGCGATTCGTGCGCGAGACCCGCAGCTCGCCGTCGAGCGGCTCGGTGAGGCGCATGTCCTCGGGCAGGCGGATCGTCGCGCCGTGGATCTCGTAGCGCCGCTCGCTCCCGGGCGGCTCGCCGAGCAGGCCCGCGAGCGGGAAGGTCAGGGGTGCGGGGACGGTCATCGCGGGACAGTCTGGCCCGCATCCTCCTCGCGCAGGAATGCCGGTTCGTCGTCCCGGACGCCCGGCCAGTCGTCGACGTCCTTCGAGCCCGCGTCCGGCGTCGACGCCATCGCCGGCGGTGTCGCGCCGTCGTCGCCGCGGAGCGCCGCCTGGCGGATCTGCAGGACGTCGATGCCCTTCTCGATGCCGGCGAGGGCCTTGCGCACCTCCGCCTCGAGCGTCTGCAGCACTTCCGCGGCATACGAATCCGCGCCCAGCCGGACGTTGTCGGCGGCGGCCATGGCCTCGGCCACGATCTGCCGGCCCTCCGCCTCCGCGCGTTCCTTGAGGCCCTTCTCCCCGATCAGGTACGCGGCCTGCTCCTGGGCCCGCGCGGCGATGCGGTCGGATTCCTCGTTGGCCTTCTCGATGATCCGCTCGCTCTCGGCGTTGATCCGCTTCGCGGCGTGGACCTCCTCGGGAACGGCCACGCGGAGCTGGTCGATGAGCTCGAGGATGGCGTCCCTATCGACGAGGACCTTGCGGGTGGTGGGCACGCCGGTGCCGGTCGCGATCAGCGACTCGAGCCGTTCGAGCAGGAACATGATGTCCACCGAGGGCGAAGTATGGCACGCGCTGCCGCGCTACTTCGCTCCGTCTCGCTGGCGAACCTGGGTCCGGAGCGCCGTCAGGGCGGCAGCCGGCACCATGCTCGAGACGTCGCCGCCGAACGACGCGATCTCCTTGACCAGGCTCGAGCTGACGTAGCCGAACTCCACCGCCGTCATGAAGAAGACGGTGTCGATGTCCTCGGCGATCGCGCGATTGTTCGCGGCGAGCTGGCCCTCGGCCTCGAAGTCGGAGATCGCCCGCAGGCCCCGCACGAGCCAGCGGGCGCCGTTCGCGCGCGCGGCCTCGACGGTCAGGCCGTCGAACGTGGTCACCGAGGCGTGATCCACGTCGATGCCGGCGTCGCGGATCGCGGTCTCCAGCACCACGACGCGTGTCTCGACCGGCAGCAGCGGGCTCTTGCGGGGGTTGGCGAGGACCGCGACGACCACGCGGTCGAACACGGCGAGCGCGCGCTGCAGGACGTCGAGGTGGCCGTTGGTCACGGGGTCGAACGAGCCGGGGTAGAGCGCGACCCTCATCCGACCTCCTCGCCCTCGTCCGCGTCCGACCAGCGGTAGAACGTCAGCACCGTCTCGCCGAACCGCTCCTCGCGAATGGAGCGTAGCAGCCCGTACCCGGGCGCCGGCCCGGTCCTCCGGGCGTGCTTGGCGACCGCGACCCCCTCCGCGCCAAGGACGACGCCCGGACCCGCGGCGGCGATCGCATCGAGCGACCGAGCGGCCAGCTGCGGCTCGTCGTACGGGGGGTCGAGGACGACCGCATCGAACGGGCCGAGCCCGGCTGCCGTCGCCGCGTCCCGGAGCCACCGCAGGACGTCGGCGACCACGATCCGCGCGCGCGGATCGAGCAGGCCCGCGGTCCGCAGGTTCCGCTCGATGACCTGCGAGACAGCGGCCTTGCGCTCGACGAAGACGGCCACCCGGGCGCCCCGTGACAGTGCCTCGATGCCCGCCGCACCGCTGCCGGCGAAGAGGTCCAGGAACGCCGCGTCCCGCAGGCCCGGCTCCAGGATCGCGAAAAGGCTCTGCTTGACACGGTCGCCGAGCGGCCGCGTGCCGGGCCCAGGCGCCGCGAGCCGGCGACCCCGCGCGACGCCCGCAATCACGCGTCCCGCGCTGCCACCGCCCTGTCGGGTCGTGCTCCCACCGGCCAGAGATTGCTGGCGGATCCTCTCCGACATCGCTACGTCGACCCGCGGCCCAGTGCATGGTCATTCCCGGTCATGGCTAGGCGGCGCCGGCCGGCGCGGCCTGGGCCACGCGCGCGAGCCAGCCCTTGCTCATCTCGGCGGCCAGCCGCTCGTTCCCGGCGCGGAGCTCGCCGCGCTCGTCGAGCATTGCCTCCGCCGACGCCCGGGCTTTCACGGCGAGGTCGCGATGATCCGTCCGCTGGAGCGACGCGACCCGGAGGCGCGGCAGCCCGCTCTGGACGAGGCCGAGCACGTCGCCCTCGCGCCGCAGCTCCCAGTCCCGTTCAGCCAGCTCGAAACCGTCGTGCAGCTCGGCCACGGCCTTGAGCCGTGCCTGGGCCGTCTCGTCGACGGAATCCGAGACCAGCACGCAGAACGACGCGGCGTCCCCGCGGCCCACGCGCCCGCGCAGCTGGTGCAGCTGGGCCAGCCCGAACCGGTCCGCGCCCTGCACGATCATCATCGTCGCCTCGGGCACGTCGACCCCGACCTCGACGACGGTCGTCCCGACGAGCACCTCGAGCTCGCCATCACGGAAGCGCGCCATCTCGGCGTCGCGGTCCGCCGCTTTCATCCGGCCGTGCACGAGGCCGACCCGCAGCGGCGCGAGCAGCTCCCGCAGGCGCACCGCCTCCGCCTCGGCGGCGGGCGCCGAGGCATCCCAGAAGCCGTGGGGCGCGGCGCCGTCGGCGACCGGTGCTTCGTCCGTCTCGGCCTCGTCGATGAGCGGCACGACCACGAAGGTCCGGTGCCCCGCGGCCGCCTCCTCGCGGACCTTCTGCCACGTGCCGGCCAGCTCGTCCGGCCGGCGGATGCCGGTGCGGATGGGGACCCTGCCCTCCGGCGGCGTCCGCAGGTTCGAGACGTCGAGGTCCGCGTAGAGCACCTGGCCGAGCGTGCGCGGGATCGGCGTCGCCGTCATCAGCAGGACGTGCGGGGCGCCGTCGGCGCCGGCCTTCGCCTCGAGCTGGCCGCGCTGCTCCACTCCGAACCGGTGCTGCTCGTCGATGACCGCGAGGCCCAGCGCCGCGAAGGCGACGCGCTCCTGGAGCAGCGCGTGCGTCCCGACGACGATCGGGGCCATGCCGGACGCGACCAGCTCCAGGGTCCGGCGCGCGGACGATGCGGTCAGCGAACCCGTCAGCAGCTCCACCGGCAGCTGCACATCCTCGAGCAGGGATGTCAACGTCCGGTGGTGCTGCCGCGCGAGCAGGTCCGTCGGGGCCAGGAGGGCGCCCTGGAGGCCGGCCTTCGCAGCGGCCGCGAGCGCGTAGGCGGCGACGGCGGTCTTGCCGGAGCCCACGTCACCCTGGAGGAGTCGCAGCATCGGGATCGCGCGGGCGATGTCCGAACGGACGTCGCGGATCGCCGTGTCCTGGTCCGGGGTCAGCGACACCTCTCGCACCAGCTTCCGGCCGAGCGAGCCCTCGAGCGCTCCGCGTAGCTCCACATCTGTCGCATCGGGAATCGCGATGGGACGTGCCGAATCTCGCCCCCGTTCCCGACGCCGCCCGACCATCCCGAGCTGGAGCGCGAGCAGCTCGTCGAATGCCAGCCGGTCGAGCGCCGCGTCCCGGGCCTCGAACGATGTCGGGAAGTGCGCCTCCTCCACGGCCCCGCCGATGCCCGTCACGCCCGCTTCGCCCCGGAGCGAGTCCGGGAGGTACTCCGGGTACGCCGCGCCGGCGCGGTCCAGCGCCTCGCGGACGGAGCGCCGGAGGGTCACGGCCGTCAGCCCGGCCGTGAGGCGGTAGACCGGCACGATGCGCCCGACATGGAGCAGCTCGTCCTCGTTGCCCTCCGGCTGGAAGTCCGGGTTGTCCAGCGTCCGCTTCCGCCCGAAGTGCTTGAGCTTCCCGGAGACGATCACGCGCTGGCCGGGATGCATCCGCCGCTCGATGTAGCGCCGCCCGAACCACGTCGCCTCGATGGAGCCTGTCTCGTCCTCGAGCACGGCGATCGTCCGCTGGACGCGCCGCCGGAACGACGCCTCAACCCGGACGTCGACCACGGTCACCCGCGCCGAGATCACCTCGCCGTCCTCGACCCGGCCCAGGTCGCCGAGCTTGCGCATCTCTCGCAGGTCGTCGTAGCGGCGCGGCAGGTGGAACAGCAGGTCACGGACGGTCGCGACGCCGAGCCGCTTCCCGACCCGCCCGAGCACGGAGGCCCCGGGCAGCCGCGACTGCGCGATCGGCACGTCCAGGAGCGGCTCGCCGCTGACCAGCGGTGCCAGGGCAGCGGCCTTGCGCGCGCCGGCCCCGCGCTTCGACCCCGGCGGCGTCGTACCGCCCGGCCTCGTGGTGCCGGCGGATGTGGTGGCCGCGCCCGGGCTCGCAGTGCCGCCGGATGTCGTGGTCCCGCCCGATCTCGCGGCCGTCACGGCCCTGACGACCCGGCGCTCCCCCACCCGCCTACTCGGCCGAGATCAGGTAGCGGTAGTGCGGCTGGCCGCCGTGGACGACCTCGACCTCCGCGCCGGTATCGAGGTCGTGGATCCGCCGCGCCAGCGTCTCCGTCGACCCCAGGTCACCGCCGTCGCCGTAGTAGATCGTGACCAGCTCGAAGCCCGGGCTGAGGGCCCTGATCGCGCCGAGGACGGCTTCCGATGGATCGTCGTGGACGGCGACGAGCCCGTCGTCGGGATCGAGCGCGATCGTCTGGCCCTGCTTCACCTTCGTGCCGCTGACCGTGGCGTCGCGGACGGCCTCGGTCACCGAGACGGTCTGGATCGCGCGTCCCGCGGTCGTCATCTCCGGGGCGTTTTCGACCGCGCCCTTGTCCGGATCCATGGCGAGCAGCGCGGCGAAGCCCTCGGCGGCGTTGCGGGTCGCGACGACGGCGACCGGTCGATCCGTCATGGCCGCCACCTGGCGCGCGGCGAGGACGATGTTCGGATTGTTCGGGAGGAGCAGGACCTCGCGGGCATCGACGGCCTTCACGGCCTCGAGCAGCTCGCCCGTGCTCGGGTTCTGGGTCTGGCCGCCTTCGACGACCGTGTGCACGCCGAAGTCGCGGAAGATCGCCGCGAGCCCTTCGCCGGCCGCGACCGCCACGACCGCGAGCGGCAGCGTCTCCTTGCCCGTTGCGGGGCCGGTGCCGTTCGTCTCGCCCGCGTCCGGATGCGCGCCTGCCGTGGCGAACGCAGCAGCCCGCGTCTCGCGGACATCCTCGCTCTGGGTATCGAGGTTCTCGATCGTGATCTTCGACAAGGTCCCGAGCCCGAGCGCGTAGGCGAGGACCAGGTCCGGCCGCTCGTTGTGGACGTGGACCTTGATCGCCCGCGCGTCCCCGGCCACGAGGACGGACTCGCCGATCGACTCGTAGTACGCCCGGATGCCGTCCACGTCGAGCGGCTTGTCCGCGGTCGCGACGGCCATGAACATCGTCTCGAAGCCGAAGCCCTCGTCGCGCAGCCCGGCGCCGGGCGGGGCGCCGCGATGGGTCTCGCCCGGCCTGGTGGCCGGCACGGTGGCGGCCGATGCGGCGGGGAGTGCGGCAGGCCGTGGCGCCGACACCTCGACGTCACCGGTGAGGAACGCATGCGCGCCCTCCATGAGCCGGAACAGGCCCTGCCCGCCGGAGTCGACCACGCCCGCCTCGCGCAGGATCGCCAGCAGCGTCGGCGTCTTCGCGACCGCCGCGTGCGCCGCATCGACCGTCGCGCCCATGACCGCATCGAGCGTCCGCTCGCGCTCCGCGCTGGTGACGGCCGCCGCGGAGGCTTCGCGGATGACGGTCAGGATCGTGCCTTCGACGGGCTTCGCGACCGCGCCGTACGCGGCCTTCGTGCCCTGGTCGAGGGCGTTCGCGAGGTCCAGCGCGTTGAATTTCGTCTTGCCCGCGAGCCCCTCGGCGAGGCCGCGCAGGATCTGGCTGGTGATGACGCCGGAGTTCCCGCGGGCCCCCATGAGCGCCCCGAACGCCGCCGCGGACGCGACTCGCTCCGCGGAGACCGTCGGGCCCAGCGCCTCCGCCTCCGCCAGCGCGGCGCGGACGGTCGCGATCATGTTCGAGCCCGTGTCGCCGTCGGGCACGGGGAAGACGTTGAGCGCGTTCACCTCGTCGACCGCCGCCTCCAGGCCGGCCACCGCCGCCCGGAATGCGCCGAGGAGCCCCGCCCCGTCGCAGCTGCGGCGGGGCATCAGCGCTGGCCCGCCGAATCATTCACCATCAGAAGACGTCCGTCCCGCTGTCGGCGAGGTCGGACGGGCCGAGGCCCGGCCGCGCCGGTGGCTCCGGGGGCTCGCCGCCCGGGTGGAGCTCCAGGCGCGCGACGCGGATCGTCAGCTTGTCGACCTCGCGCCCGAGCGCCGCCCGGATCGCGTGGCGAACGGCGTGGTCGACCTGGCGCGCCACCTCCGCGACCGGGAGGCCGTGGGCGACCCGGAGATGCAGTCGAATGGTCAGCGTGCCGCCCGCCACCGAGACGCGCAGCCCGCCGGGCCGCTGCTCGATCCAGCCGAGCAGTCGATCGGCCCAGTTTCCGGCAAAGCCCGCCACGCCGTAGGACCCGAGGGTCACCCGTCGCACGATGTCGATGACCGCCCGCCTCGTGACGAGCGCGCGACCGCCGATGGCCTGCTCCGGCACCGTCCCTCCTGCGCGCCCACGCGAGCTCCCGGGACCGCCCGGGGTGCGTGGTATAGTACCGCCCCGTTCGCGCCGGACAGGCCCGGACGCCCGTTCTCCGATCATCCCTGAGGTTCTCGATGGCTCGTTCCTGCGCGATCTGCGGCAAGGTTTCCATGGGCGGTTTCAACCCGCAGTCCTCCGGTTCGAACCGCGTGCGCGCGCATCGCCGCTACCAGCCGAACCTCCAGCCGTACATGCTCACGGACAAGAAGGGCGCCACGACCCGGGCCCTCGTGTGCACGCGCTGCCGCCGCACGGCGACCAAGTCCGCCCGCTAGCGCTCCCCGGGCGACGTCGCCCACCCCGGCACCGATGACCGAGCTCCCGCCCGATCCCGACGGCCATTTCGGCGAGCGCGTGGCCGCGACCTATGACGACGATCCCGAGCCGATGATCGACGGCACCCCGGTCGATGACGCGACCGCCGTCCTCCAGGAGCTGGCGCGCGGCGGTCGCGCGCTGGAGCTGGCCATCGGCACCGGCCGGATCGGCCTGCCGCTCGCCGCGCGCGGCGTGGGGGTCGCGGGCATCGAGCTGTCCTCGGCGATGCTCGCGAAGCTTCGCGCCAAGCCGGGCGGCGAGGCGATCGAGGCCGCGGTCGGGGACATGACCTCGGCGCGCATCGCGGGCCCGTTCTCGCTCGTGTACCTCGTCTTCAACACGATCGAGAACGTCACCACCCAGGCCGGCCAGGTCGCGGTGTTCCGGAATGCCGCGGCGCACCTGGCGCCCGGCGGCCGCTTCCTGATCGAGTGCAACATCCCGGGCCTGCGGCGGCTGCCCGAGGGCGAGACCGCGGTGGTGTTCGACGCGAACGAGCGGCACTTCGGGGTCGATACGTACGACGTGGCGATCCAAAGCCTGACCTCGCACCACTTCACGAAGCGGGACGACGGGACCTGGGAGTACGGCGCCGGACCGTTCCGCTACGTCTGGCCCGCCGAGCTGGACCTCATGGCCGAGCTCGCCGGGTTGCGCCTGCGCGAGCGCTGGAGCGGCTGGGACCGGCGGCCGTTCAGCCACGACAGCCGCCACCACGTCTCGATCTGGGAGAAGCCCGCCTAGCTCGGCCGCTCCGTGTCGAGCCACAGCGTGAACGGCCCGTCGTTCACGAGCTCGACCGCCATCTCCGCCCCGAACGAGCCGAGCTGGACGTCCTGGACGCCGGCCGAGCGCAGCGCGTCCGCGAACCGCCGGTAGAGCCGGTCAGCGACGTCCGGCGCCGCCGCGTCGGTGAAGCCGGGACGACGACCGCGCGATGTATCGGCGAACAGAGTGAACTGGCTGACCACGAGCGCCGCGCCGCGGATGTCGAGGATCGAGCGGTTGGTCTTGCCGGCCTCGTCGCGGAAGAAACGGAGCTCCGTTGCGCGGCGCGCCAGGGCGTCCGTCGTCGCGTCGTCGTCGCCGTGCCCGACGCCCAGCAGGATCAGCATGCCCTCGCCGATCTCGGCCACGGCCGCGCCGTCGACGCGGACCACGGCACGAGCGACGCGCTGGATGAGGGCTCGCACCTCAGCCGGGTGCCGTGGCTTTCGCGAGCGTGCGCGCGCGGCGCCCGAAGCGCTCCTTCGCGACCTTCTCCGCGGACGCCGGCACGAGGAGGTCCCAGCGCCGGACCTCGTCGTCCATGTCGGCGGGATCCTCGCGGGACCGAAACAGGAGGACCGGGATGCCCGCCGCCTCGACCTCGTCCCGGAAGCGGCGCGCCTCCGGGCGGCGGAGCGTCGCGAACGTGACCATCCGGTCGCGCGGGATCGGCGGCACGCCCTTGTTCAGCCCGTACTGGTAGCCCTCGTCGGCGAGTGCCCGGATGAGGCGGAATTCGCGGGCCATGTCGCGGCCCTTGAGCCACAGCGCCGAGCCGACGACGAGGATGTCGACGCCCATGCCCCCGACCAGCTCGGCGGTGTCGCGGTTGACCCCGCCGTCGACGTGAATCTCGCCCCCGTGGAGCTTGTGGGACAGGTACTCGCGCGCCTGGAGGAGCTTGGCCCTCGCGACATCCGTCATGAACGACTGGCCACCGAACCCGGGCTCGACGGTCATGACCATCACGACGTCCAGGAGGCGCCGGTAGGGCTCGAGGGCTGTGAGCGGCGTCTTCGGCTTGACGCACAGCCCCGCGGCTCGCCCGGCGGCCCGGATCGCCAGGAGCGTCGGCTCGATGGGCTCCCGGATCTCCACGTGGATCGTCACGGAGTCGCAGCCCGCGTCCAGGAAGTCGTCGATGTACTTGCCCGGGTTGGTGATCATCAGGTGGGCATCGAAGGGGAGCCGCGTCCGGCGGCGGAGGGCCTTGATGGTCTTGGCGCCGAAGGTGAGATTCGGCACGAAGTGGCCGTCCATCACGTCGAGGTGGATCCGGTCGGCGCCTTCCCGCTCGGCGCGCTTCACGGCGTGCGCGAGGTTGCCCAGGTCGGCGTCGAGGATGCTGGCCGCGACGCGGGCGCGGCCCAGCGAGGGCTGATCCCTGCCCGGCGGCTCGCGCCGGATCATGGAGCGCCTCGTGCGACGCCGCGCCTCATTCCACGCCCGCCGGGACCGGCTCGTCGGAGCGCTGGCCCAGCAGGGCTCGCGCGCTCTCGGCCTCCAGCCGCTGCCGTCGGCGCGCGACCGCGGGCGCCGGCGGCTCCCCTGCCCGCTCGGCCGCGAGCTGGCCGCAAGCCGCGCCGATCTCCTGGCCGCGGTTGCGCCGGATCGTCACCGAGATGCCGGCGCCACGGATGCGCTCGGCGAAGCGCTCGATCACCGGCATCGGGCTGGCCTGCCACGGCGTGTGCGCCACGGCGTTCATCGGGATCAGGTTGACGTGCGCGAGGTCGCCATGCAGCAGCTCCGCGATCGCGTCGGCGTCGACGTCCGTGTCGTTCACGCTCCCGATCATCGTCACCTCGTAGCTGATCCGCCGGCCGGTCGCGCGGGCGTGGTCACGGGCCGCTGCGACGACCTCGGCCACCGGCCACCGCCGGTTCAACGGGACGAGCACGTCCCGGAGCGCGTCGCGGGCCGCGTGGAGCGAGATCGCGAGGGTGAACTGCGGCCCGAGGGCGGTCAGCCGCCGGATCCCCGGCACGACGCCGGACGTGGAGACCGTGATGTGGCGTGCCCCGAGCCCGAGCCGGCTGGGGTCGTTCAGCGCCTCGACCGCCTCGAGCACCCGATCGAGGTTGAGGAGCGGCTCGCCCATCCCCATGAACACGAGGTTGGTGAGGTGCGCGCCGCCTTCGCGCCGGCCCAGGCGCGCCGTGGCGCTGCGCACCTGGTCGAGGATCTCGGCCGTTGCGAGGTCGCGCTCGAAGCCGAGCTCGCCGGTGGCACAGAAGGGGCACCCGACGGCGCAGCCGGCCTGGCTTGAGATGCACAGGGTGTGGCGCGCGCGCTGGCCGGGTCGCGCCGGATAGTGCATCAGCACCGACTCGATCGTCAGACCGTCCGCGAGCCGATGGAGCGTCTTCTCCGTGTCGCCGCCGTCCGCGAGAACGACCTCGTCGTCCGTGACGGTCGACCAGCGGAACGCCGAATCGACGGCCGTCGCAAGCGGGCGCGGCAGCGTCGTGACGTCCGCCGCGGAGCCGGCGCTGCCCCCCCAGAGCGCCGCCTGCAGCTGGCGGGCCCGATACGCGGGCTCGCCCCGCTCCGCGAGCCACGCCTCGAGCGCTGCGTCCGACAGCCCGGACAGGCCCGGCGGCGAAGCCTCCACGGCCCCGCGGCGCGGCGGCGACGCCATCGTGAGGACCGGCCTCACCGCCCGGCCCTCGCCGGCACCGCGTTGAGCGCCCGCCAGACCCGCGGCCGCGACATCGGCAGCTCGCGCAGCCGCACGCCCGTGGCCGCGGCGACGGCGTTCGCCACGGCCGCAGCGCCGGCGATCACCGGCGACTCGCCGATGCCCTTCGCCCCGAGCGGCCCGTCCGGCGCCGGCACCTCGACCTGCGTGGTCGTGATCGTCCCGACGTCGTCCGCGCGCGGCAGCGCGTAGTCCGCGAACGTGCCGCTGAGCAGCTGGCCGCCCTCGTCATGGACGAGCGCCTCCAAGGTGGCCCAGCCCACGACCTGCGCCGCAGCGCCGTGCTGCTGGCCCGTGACGAGCGCGGGATTGAGGACCCGGCCGACATCCTGCACGACATGGTCTGCGACCACCGTGACAGCTCCGGTGGCACGGTCCACCCGGACCCGCGCCACATGCCCGGAGACGGACGGCGCGAGGCTCGGCTCGTCGGCGCGCGCATGCCCCTCGATCGGGGCCCGGCCGGCCCGGGCGTTCCCGCGTATGACCTTCGCGATCGGGATCGCGCGCTCCGGCGTCCCCCGCGGCCGGACCGTCCCGTCGACGAGCTCGAGGTCCTCCAGCGCGATCTCGAGCTGCAGCGCCGCCGCCTCGAGCAACCGGTTCGCGGTTTCCTCCGCGGCCCACCGGATGGCGCGGCCGGCCGAGTACGTGATCGTGCTGCCGCCGCTGCCCGGGGAGGCCGGTGCGGCGAAGGAGTCGAGCGCCTGGATGTCGACGAGCTCCGGCGCGATGCCGAGGACGTCCGCCACGAGCGCCTGGAACCCGCCGGCCACCCCCGACATGTCCGCGACGCCGGTCATCACCTGGACGCTCCCGTCGGGCGACATGCGGCAGGCCGCGGCGGCCGGATTGGTCGCACCCGGCCAGTAGCCGAGCGCAACGCCGACGCCCTCGTCCGGGCCGAGCTCGCGTCGGGCGGGCCAAGCGGCGCTGGCCTCGAGCGCATCGAGGACCTCGGCGGCGCCGTGCCCGGCCCAGGCCTCGCCGTCGACGGTGGGCGAGCCCGTCGCGGCGAGGTTGCGCCGCCGCAGCTCGATGGGATCGACGCCCAGCTCCCCGGCCAGCTCGTCGATCAGCGACTCGATGGCGAAGGCCATCGCGGGCGCGGACGGGGCTCGGTACGCCCCGACGCCGAAGCGGTTCGTTCGGACGCCGTACGCCTTGATGTCGAACGCCGGCCAGCCGTACGGACCCGCGAGGAGCACGCCCGCGAGCGACTCGGCACTGCCCTCCTCGAACGCTCCCGCGTCCGCGACGACCCTCGCCTCCATTGCGGTGAAGCGCCCCGCTGCGTCCGCGCCGATCCGCAGGGCTGTGGTGAACGGCTGCCCGGGGTTGGTGGCCGCGAAATCCTCCGAGCGCGTCGCGACGAGCCGGACCGGCCGGCGCAGCTTGACCGCTGCCGCGGCGACGAGCGTGTCGAGCAGCGGCCACTTCCCGCCGAACGCGCCGCCCAGCGGCAGCGCCACGGCCCGGACCCGACGTTGCGGCCAGCCGAGCGCCTTCGCGACCTCGTTCCGGGCCCCGAACAGCGACTGGGTCGCCGTCTCGAGAACGAGGGAGCCGTCGTCGTCGATCCAGGCGGTGCAGGCCTGCGGCTCGAGGTAGCCCTGGTGGATCCACTGGGTCTCGAAGCGGCCCTCGCGTACGACCGCAGCCCCGGCCAGCCCCGCGGCGGCGTCGCCGTCGCGGTACCGGAAGCGGCCGGTGACGTTCGGCGACAGGTCCTCGGCGTCGATCGACTCGTCGCCGCCACCGCCCACCCCGGCGTGCGTCTGGGCGTCCATCGAGCCAGTTCGATCGGCGTCCTCGGCGAGGTCGATCCGCGCGAGGGGCGCCGCGGCGTCCATGGCGGCATCGGGGTCGACGGCGGGCGGGAGCGGCTCCAGCTCCACGAGCATCTGCTCCGCGCCGTCGGCCGCGGCCTCCGCCGTCCTCGCCACGACCAGCGCCACGGGCTGCCCAGCGAACACCACCTCCGACTCGGCGAGGGGCTGCGCCAGGCGATCCGACCCTCCCGCGACGATCGGGAGGTCGCCCGCCGCGAGGACCGCCACCACCCCGGGTACGGCGAGCGCCGCGGTGGCGTCCATCCCGGCGATCCGGGCGTGCGCGCGGGGTGCGAGGACCAGCCTCGCGTGCAGGAGGTTCCGGAGGTGTCGATCAGCCGCGTAGCGGGTCGCGCCTCGCACCTTCGCGGGCGCGTCCGGCCGTGGCCGCGCGACGCCGACGGGGCTGGTCACGACGGCGTGCCCACGGTGGCGCCGGCGGATTCGGGGTGGCCGCGGAGGAGCTCCTCGCCGCTGACAACCTTGCCGCCGGGCAGCTGGACCTCGTCGAGGACGAGCCTGCCGTCCGCGGTCGCCAGGGCGAGGCCGCGCCCATCCCGCACGAGGGTCCCCGGAGCGTCAGCACCGTCAGCCTCGCCGACGCTCGCGCGATGCACGAGGACGCGCCCAATCGACGTGTCGAGGAACGAGCCCGGCCAGCCCACCCGGGACCGGACGCCGCGCTCCAGCTCGCGCGCGGGCAACGCCGGGTCCAGCCGCGCATCCCGCTTGCGGAACGGCCGGGTCACGTTCGACGGCTCGCCCTGCGGCGACACCTCGATCTCGCCGGCCAGCCACGGCTCGAGCGTCCGCGCCAGGAGGCCCGCGCCCGCCGCCCCCGCGCGCGCCTCCAGCTCCGGCGCCGTCTCCGCGCCATCGAGCGGCCAGGCCTCCTGGGCCACGATCGGCCCGGTGTCGATCCCGTCGTCCATCCGGAAGATCGTGACACCGCTGCGGTCGTCGCCGCTCGCGATGGCCGCGGGGATGGGTGTCGCGCCGCGGTGACGGGGCAGCAGTGACGGGTGGACGTTCAGGATCCCGTGCCGGGGCAGCTCGAGGATCGCCGGGGGCACGATCTGCCCGTAGTCGGCGAGGACCCCGAGATCGGCGCCCAGCTCCGCGACCTGCTCGATCGCCGCCTCGTCGCGCAAGCGTGCCGGCTGCAGCAGCGGGGCCCACATCGACCGTGCGCGGAGGGCGATCGGCGTCGGGCGCAGGAGCTTGCCCCGGCCCGCCGCACGATCCGGTGCGGTCACGATGCCCACGAGCTCCACCCGCGCGTGCGCCGCAAGGGCCTCGAAGATCGACACCGCGAAGGCGCCGGAGCCGAAGAAGACGGTTCGCACCGGGTCGGCCGCCCGCCCGGGGGCGGGGCCCGGCGTCACGCCAGTGCGGGCGCCTTCGCGCGCGACCTGCCGCCCTTCCGGCCGGCTGCCGTGCCCTCGTCCTCGCCGTCGCCGTCCTCGCCCGCGAGCCCTTCCTCGTCGTCTCCACGCCCGACGGGGATCAGCTCGTCCATCGAGTCGAGGTAGTCGATGTAGAGCTTGCCGTCGAGATGGTCCAGCTCGTGCTGGAACGCACGCCCGAGGAGACCCGAACCAGCGACCTTGTACTTTCGCCCGCGCCGGTCCTGCGCGACGACCCAGACCTTCTCCTTGCGCGTCACGTAGGCGGCGTAGCCCGGGATGGAGAGGCAGCCCTCGAGGTCGCGATCCTCGCCCTCGGTCCGGATGATCTTCGGGTTCACCAGCTCGTGCAACCGGTCCTCGACCTCGACCACGCAGACGGACAGCGCCTCACCGATCTGCGGCGCGGCGAGCCCCACGCCCGGCGCGTCGCGCATGGTGTGGGTCAGGTCGTCGAGCAGGTGGCCGAGGAACTTCCCGAAGCTCGAGACCGGCTCGCCCTTGATGCGCAGGCGGGGGTCGCCGAGGGTGACGATGGGGCGGACGCTCATGCCGGCAAGTATATCGACGGGTCGCGGCCGCTCCGGCGGGGCTCCTGGCGGCGAACGGCGGGCGCGGCGGAATCGAACGGGCCCGCCTGGTCGGCGGGCCCGAGATCATGCGTGGAACCGGCGTCAGTCGACGCCGGCGCGGGTCAGGCGACGCCGGTGGTCGTCGGCTCTTCGGAGGTGATGTCGGCAGCGGCGTCGGCCACGTCGGCAGCGGTCTCCGAGGCGGCGTCACCGAGCTTGGACGCGGTGGCGTCGCGGCGCAGCTCGCCCGCCAGCTCCCGCGACTTGACGGCGAGCTTCTGCCCGGCCTGGCCGGTCAGCTCGGCAGCCTTCTGGGCGGCAGGTCCGGCCTTGTCGCCCGCCAGCGCGGCGAGCTCGGCGGCCTTCGCGCCGACCTCCTTGACGACGGGCGCGGCCTGCGTCGCCAGGTTCTCGATCATGGCCTGCAGCTGGCTGAGCCACTCGCGCGCCTTCGCGCCCGCGTCGCCCTTCGCCTCGGGCTCGGTCCAGGCGAAGCTGTCGTCCGTCGTGGGGCCGGTGTCGTAGCCGGTCGTCTTGGTCGTGTAGTCGTCGGTCATGGGAAGTCTCCTCGAATGCACTTTCAGGCCGTCCGACGTCGTGCTCGTCCTCCCGGCGGCCGCGGCGATCGTACGCGCGATCGGGCGAATCGGCACGAACACAGTGGAGCGTGGGCTCACAGGAGCGTTTCGGGATCGACGTCGATCGACCACGGCACGCCCGGCGGATCGCCGAGCAGCCCCACGGGGTCGCCGCCACGCAGGATGACGTTGAACCGCCAGCGATCGCCGCGCTTCGCGACGAATGCCGGCGCGGGGCCGCTGACCTGGACGCGCCGGCCCTCGCGCTCGGCACGCGCCCGCAGTGCATCCGCGAGCTCGCGGGCCGTCCGCTCGGCGTCATCCCGGTCCGGCAGCGCCGCGGTGAGCTTCACCAGCCGCCCGAACGGCGGCGAGCCGAAGCGCCGCCGGAGGTCCAGCTCCGCGTCGTAGAAGGCTTCGGCCCGCGCCTCCGCGACCGCGACGATCGCCGGATGCTCGGGCTGGTAGGTCTGGATGACCGCGTGCCCCGGTCGATCGCCGCGACCGGCGCGACCGACGGCCTGCGCCAGCAGCTGGTACGTACGCTCGGCGGCCCGCTCGTCCGGCAGGTTCAGCGCGACGTCGGCCGACACGATGCCGACCAGCGTCACCGCGGGGATGTCCAGGCCCTTCGTCACGAGGCTCGTGCCGACGAGGACGTCCAGCCGGTGGTCCGTGAAGGCATCGATGACCCGCTCGGCGGCGCCCTTGCGCTCGACGACGTCGCGGTCGAGGCGCCCGACCCGGAGCCCGGGGAATCGATCCCGCACCTCGCGCTCGACCCGCTCTGTTCCACCACCGAGGTACCGGATGCGGGCCGACTGGCACTGCGGGCAGCGGCTCGGCATGGGCCAGGCCCGGCCGCAGTGGTGGCAGCGCAGGGTGCCGCCCGCCTGGTGGTAGACGAGCGGCCGGGTGCAGTCCGGGCACGTGGCGACGTAGCCGCAGTCGCGGCACAGCACGACCGACGCGGTGCCGCGGCGGTTGATGACGAGGATCGCCTGGTCGCCGGCCTCCTCAGCGCCTCCGTCCTGCCCCGCGAGCTCGGCGAGCGCGGCCGCCAGCGGTCGGGACAGCATGCCGAGGTTGCCCGCGGCGAGCTCGGCGCGCAGGTCGACGACCTCGATCGACGGCGGCGCACCGCTCAGGCGCTCCGGCAGCCGGTGGCGGACGATCGAGCCGTCGCGCGCCCTCCCCTCGGTCTCCACCGACGGTGTTGCCGACCCGAGGACCACGGGTGCACCGGCGAGCCGGGCGAGCTCGATGGCCGCGTCGCGCGCCTGGAGCCGCGGGGTGCGATCGCTCTTGTAGGCCGCGTCGTGCTCCTCGTCGACGATCACGACCCCGACGTCCGCCAGCGGTGCGAGCACCGCCAGGCGGGTGCCGACGACGACCTCGACCTCGCCGCGCCGGATCCGCCGCCACTCGTCCGCGCGCTCGCCGTCCCCGAGCCCCGAGTGCAGCACCGCGACGCGCGCATCCAGGTCCGCCCGCAGCCGGTCGACGAGCGGCAGCGCCAGCGCGATCTCCGGCACGAGCACGAGGCCGGGCCTGCCCCGCGCGAGCGAGGCAGCAAGGAGCTCGACGTAGATCGCGGTCTTGCCGCCACCGGTCACGCCGTCGAGGAGGAACGTGGTGTGGGCTCCGGCCTCCGCGGCTGCGGCCACGTTCTCGACGGCGGCCACCTGCTCCGGGCTGAGCTCGCTGCCGGCTGGTCGTGCCCCGCGAGCGCCGATCGCGCGCGCCGCCAGCGGGCGTCGCGGCGCCTCCCGAGCCTCGAGCGTCACGAGGCCACGTCGCGCGAGGCTCGCGATGGCCGCCGAGCCGTGCCGTGCCGCCAGCTCCGGCGCCGCGATGGCCTCGGGCGCCACGGCGCGCAGCTCCTCCAGCACCGCGAGCTGCCGAGGCCCGAGACCCTTCGTGGACTTCGGCGCCGCGGGACCACCCAGGGGATCCTTTGCCAGCCGAACGTCGCGAACCCAGCGCGGGCCGGCCCCGGACGCGAGCAGTGTCCAGTCGAGATCGATCAGGCCGCGCCCCTCGAGCCCGCGGAGGCGTCGCAGGAGCGCGGGCCGCCCCTCTGGCGCGTCGAGGGATCGAACCTGGCGCGGCCCGCCGTCGAGCGCCGCCAGAAGCGCAGCCTCTTCGCTCGTGAGCGGGTGGCCCGCGGTGCCGGGCCGGCGCTCCGCGACGAGCTCCAGCCGCTCCAGCATCCCCGGCGGCAGCATCGCCCGGAGCGTGATCGCCGGCGGGGCGAGGTAGTGGTCGCTGATCCACGCCGCCAGCTGCATCGCGAGCGGCGGCAGCAGCGGTCCGTCTGCCCGCACCCGATCGAGGATCGGCTTCGCCTCGACCCCCTCGACGGGCTCCCCCGCCCCGAGCACGATGCCCAGCGCCTGGCGCCTGCCGAAGTCCGCCAGCACCGCCTCGCCCGGCTCGAGGCCGGCGAGCGCCGCTGGCACGAGGTAGGTGTACGACCGCTGGCCCGCGGCGCCGGCTGCGTCGACCGCGACCGAGACGAGGCGCGGTGCGCTCACGAGGTCAGACCCGCGTTCGGCGGTCCGGGTGGGCGGCCTTCTCGCTCCGGATGATCTCGTCGACGCGCTGCGCGGTCCGGTCGATCTCGCCGGTCTCGTTACGCACGACGTAGTCGTAGTCCTCCTGCCGAGCGAGCTCGAGGGCGGCGTTGCGCTGGCGCACGTCGAGCTGGTCCGCGGTCTCCGTCGCCCGCGCTTGCAGCCGCTCGAACAGGTCCTCCAGCGAGGGCGGGACGAGGAACACGAGCAGCGCCTCGGGCACCTTCTGCTTCACGACCGCAGCGCCCTGGACGTCGATCTTCAGGACGGCGTCCCGCCCTCCCACGAGCGCCTGGCGAACCTGCTCGCGCGGCGTGCCGTACCAGTGCCCGTGCACGAGGTTCGCCTCCAGGAAGCCACCCTCGCAGCGCCGGCGCTCGAACTCCGCCTCCTCCAGGAAGTGGTAGTGCTCGCCGTCGACCTCGTAGTCGCGTCGCGGGCGGGTGGTGCAGGTGACGACGAAGTAGCGCGGCGGCTTGGTGGGGATCCGGCGCATCGACTGGATGACGGTGTCCTTGCCCACCCCGGACGGACCGGAGACGATGAGCAGCATCGCGCCGGGTGCGCCGGCGACGGTCGACTCAGGGCTCACCGCGAGATCGTGCGTCATCGGGGGCTTCACGCGCCGGCTCCCGCCGCACGCAGCCCCGCGAGGACGTCCTCGAGCTCCGGCGGGACCGGCGCCTCGGCACGGATGAGCCGGCCGTTCGAGGGCGACGTGAGCTCGAGGCGCCAGGCGTGGAGGAACAGCCGCTCGAGCCCGTCCGGGCCGCGACGCGAGGTTCCCGTGCCGTAGAGGGGGTCGCCAGCCACGGGGTGCCCGATCGCATCGAGGTGGACGCGGATCTGGTGCGTCCGCCCGGTGACGAGATCCAGCTCGAGGTACGTCCAGGCCCTGAACCGCTCGCGAACGCGGTAGCCCGTCGTCGCCGCGCGGCCCGAAGGCACCACCGCCATCCGGGTGCGCCGGCCCGGATCCCGCCCGATCGGCGCCTCGATCCGGCCCGCGGCCGCCGAGACCGAGCCGGCCACCAGCGCGAGGTACGTCTTCTTCACCCGCCGGGCCTTGAGCTGCGCCTGCAGCGAGGCCTGCGCCGCGTCCGATCGCGCGACCATCAGGAGGCCGCTCGTGTCGCGGTCGAGGCGATGGACGATGCCCGGACGCTGCACGCCCGCGATCCCGCCCGGGGCGAGCGGCTCGCCTCGCCCGAGGAGCGCGTTGACCAGCGTCCCGTCCGCATGGCCCGGCGAGGGATGCACCACGAGCCCGGCAGGCTTGTTCACGATCAGCAGGTCGTCGTCCTCATAGGCCACGGGGACGTCGATCTCCGGCTGCGCCACGGGCACCGCGGGCGCGGGCGGCGGGACGTCGAGCCGCAGCTCCGTGCCGGCGAGGACGATCGTGTTGGCCTTGACGGGCTGGCCGTCGACGGTCAGGCGCCCCTCGGAGATCAGCCGCTGGACGTGGCTGCGCGAGAGGCCGGACAGGTCGGCGGCCCAGCGGTCGGCGCGAGCGGGCGCCGATCCGACGGGGATCAGCATGCGATGGATCGTGCCCGCTCCTGCATCCGCCACATGGTCACGCATCGCTCGCCGGCCGGCGCGCCACCGCCGGCCAGATGCTGGCCGCGAGCAGGAGCAGGAGCGAGAAGCTGATCGCCGTGTCCGCCACGTTGAACGTGTACCAGCGCACGTCACCGAAGCCCGCGTCGACGAAGTCCACCACGTAGTTCAGGCGGATCCGGTCGATGAGGTTGCCGAGGGCCCCACCGAGCAGCAGCCCGAGGGTGATCGAGAGGTAGCGGCCGCCGCCGGCGCGGGCGTGGTACGCCACGATCAGCCCGATCACGACGATCGAGATGAGCCCGAACACCAGCGCCTGGCCGCGGAACAGCCCGAACAGGCCGCCGTTGTTCTGCGAGTGGACGAGCCGCAGGTAGTCGCCGATGACCCCGACCGACTGGCCCGGCTGCAGGAACGACACGAGCCATGCCTTGGTGAGCTGGTCCAGGACGACGATCAGCCCCGCCAGCCCGAGGAAGATCGGCCAGGAGGGCCGGGTGTCGATCGCGGCTGGAGTCGGGCTGGTGGCGGGCGCGGCGATCGGCTCTCGCCGCACCTCGGTCACGACGCTGCGTGGCCCGCGGGCAGCGGTCGCAGCGCGACAGTCACGGTGCCGTCCGCGAGCTCCACGGACGCAGTGGACACTCCAGCGCCGGCGTCCGGCGGTTGCTCCCGCGAGATTCGATCCGCAAGCGTCTCCCTGGCCACGGCCGCAAGGTACGGCGCCACGGACGCGGGCAGCCCTCCGATCCACAGCTCAATTCGCGCGTCGAGGTCGAGGTTCGCGTCCTTGCGCAGGTCCTGGATCGCGCGCTGCAGCTCGCGAGCATCGCCCTCCGCCCGCAGCTCCGGCGTGAGCTCGGTGTCGATCACGACCACCAGGCCCTCGTCGTGCGCGACCGCCGTGCCGGGTCTCGGCGTGGCGAGGATCTCCACCTCGTCCGGCGCGAGCGTCGACCCGCCGAGCGTCACGGAGCCATCGTCGTGGATCTCGAAGGCGCCGTCACGAGCGGCGGCCATCACGGCGGGGATCGCCGAGCCCAGCCGCTTCCCGACCTTGGGCAGCAGCGGCCGCACCCGCCGTTCCACGAGCTCGGATTCGTCGCCGATGACCTCGACCTTCTTGACGTTCAGCTCGTCCTCGATGAGCTCCAGCAGCTCCACCCCGACGTCGATCCCGCGGTCCGGGATCGCGAGCCACGCTCGGGCCAGCGGCTGGCGCACGCGCAGGCCGGCCTGCGACCGGAGCGTTCGCGCGAGCTCGACGGCCCGCCTTGCGACCGCCATCGAGGCCTCGAGGCCCTGGTCGCGCAGCGGCGCCATTTCGCCGGCGGGCCACCTGGTGAGGTGGACGCTGTCGGGCACGCGGCCCGCGGGGATCGCCCCGACCATGAGGTTCCGGTAGATGTCCTCCGTGAGGAACGGCAGGAGTGGCGCCATCGTCCGCGAGAGGCTCACGAGCGCCGCGTGCAGGGTCGCGAACGCCGCGTCCCGATCGGCGGGCGCCGCGGAGGCGCGCATCCGGTCGCGCGATCGCCGCAGGTACCAGGTCGAGAGGTCGTCGATGAACGTCCGAAGGACGCGGGTGGCGCCGAGGGCGTCGTAGTCCGCGAGTCGGGCGCCCGCATCGGCGGCGACGCCCGCGGTGCGCGAGAGGATCCAGCGGTCGAGCGCGGGCCACGACGGCGCCGCGGCAATC
>DASTIE010000075.1:0-6821 GCA_035717865.1 Candidatus Limnocylindrales bacterium | reverse complement strand
CGCCGGTGGGATCCTTGGGTTCCTGCTCGCCTACGCGATCATCCTCGGGGGCCTGCCGGGCTTCCTCCGGACGGCCGTCACGACCTTCTCCGGCGTCGCTTCGAACTTCGCCGGCATCCCGCTGGCCCTGTCGTTCACCTTCACGCTCGGCCAGCTCGGCGTGATCACGACGCTCCTGCGGGAGAACTTCGGGATCGAGCTCTACTCGACCGGGTTCCGGCTGTCCGACAAGCTCGGCCTGGAGCTCGTCTACCTGTACTTCCAGATCCCGCTCATGGTCCTCATCATCGCGCCGGCCATCGAAGGCCTCCGGAAGGAATGGCGCGAGGCCGCCGAGAACATGGGCGCGACGCCCTTCCAGTACTGGCGCCGGGTCGCCTTCCCGATCCTCACCCCATCGATCCTCGGGACGATGATCCTCCTCTTCGGGAATGCCTTCGGGGCCCAGGCGACCGCCTTCCAGCTGACCGGCGGGACGCTGCCCCTGGCGACGCTCGTGATCTCCTCGCAGATCAGCGGCGACGTCCTCCACAACCCCGGGCTCGGGTACGCCGTGGCGATGACGATGGTCGGGATCATGGCGGTGTCGATCGCCGGATACTCGCTGCTCCAGCGCCGCTCCGAACGGTGGCTCCGCCGATGACGGCGCCCAATCCCGCGATCAGCACCACGGCGGTGTCGCGGCGCTGGCTCCGCGGCAGTCGTGGCGGCGGACCTGGACCGACACGCAGCCTCGCCGCTCGCGTGACCTCGTGGGTGATCCTCGTCCTGGTTGGCCTGTATTTCTTCATCCCGCTGCTGGCCACGTTCCTGCACTCGATCAAGCCGGTCATCAACGGCGTTCCGGACCCAACGCTCGCCTACCGGACGATCCTGGGCCTGCCGAACTTCTACGGCGGCCTGATCTATTCCTTCGTGATCGGCATCCTGACGATCTTCTTCAGCCTCCTGATCATCGTGCCGACGGCGTACTGGGTCCGGCTGCGGGCACCGCGGCTCCGGCCGATCGTCGAGTTCGTCACCCTCCTGCCGTTCGTGATCCCGCCGATCGTCTACGTCTTCGGTCTCATCCGGACGTACGGCGGCCCGCCCTTCCCGTTGCTGGAGACGAACCTCGGCAGCGACGCCGTGCTGGTCGCCGCCTACGTGATCCTCTCGTTCCCGTACATGTACCGCGCGGTGGACACCGGCCTCGCGGCGATCGACGTCCGGGCCCTGACAGAGGCGTCCCAGAGCCTCGGCGCCGGCTGGGCCCGGATCATCCTCCGGGTGATCTTCCCGAACCTCCGGACGTCCATCCTCGCCGGGGCCTTCCTGACGCTGGCGATCGTGGTCGGCGAGTTCACGATCGCCATCTACCTGGCGCGGAACCAGGCCTTCGGGCCGTGGATCTCGCTGCTGGGTCGAACCCAGCCGTACACCCCCGCGGTCGTGACCCTGATCAGCTTCGCGCTGACCTGGCTCGCGATGGGCATCATCGCCTACCTCGGGCGCAGCTCGCGCACGCGCATCCAGGTCGCTGGCGCTCGATAGGAGGACGTCGCAGCCCATGAGCTACCTGACCCTCACCGACGTGCAGAAGCGCTTCGGCGAGTTCTCGGCCGTCCAGGACTTCAACCTGTCCGCCGAGAAGGGCGAGTTCGTCTCGTTCCTCGGGCCCTCGGGCTGCGGCAAGACGACGACGCTTCGGATGATCGCGGGCTTCGAGCAGCCGACGTCCGGCACGATCACGATCGACGGGCGGGACGTCACCCGCGTGCCACCGAACCGGCGCAACGTCGGCATGGTCTTCCAGTCCTATGCGCTCTTCCCGAACATGACCGTCGCCGAGAACATCGGCTTCGGGCTCAAGGTCCGGAAGCGCCCGGCGGACCAGATCCGGAAGCGCGTCGAGGAGCTCCTGGAGATCGTCAACCTCCCGGACCGCGGAGGCCGCTACCCGTACCAGCTGTCCGGCGGCCAGCAGCAGCGCGTCGCGCTCGCGCGGGCGCTGGCCTTCGAGCCGCAGGTCCTCCTCCTCGACGAGCCACTGTCCGCCCTCGACGCCAAGATCCGCGTCGCGCTCCGGGTGGAGATCCGGCAGATCCAGCGCCAGCTGGGGATCACGACCGTCTACGTGACCCACGACCAGGAGGAGGCGCTGTCGCTGTCCGACCGGGTCGTGGTCATGAGCGAGGGCCGCATGGAGCAGGTCGGCACCCCGTTCGAGATCTACAACTTCCCGGCGACCGCGTTCGTGGCGTCGTTCGTCGGCACGCTCAACGTGCTCAAGGCGACGGTGGTCGACCCGGCCCGGGGCGAGGTCTCGATCTCCGGCCAGCAGGTGCTGCTCGCGAAGGGCTTCGAGGGCGCGAAGGACCAGGAGGTCCGCGTCGCCATCCGGCCGGAGATGGGCTCGCTCGCCGATCGGACGGGCGAGTCCAGCCGCCTCTCGGGCCGCGTCATGGACGTGAGCTTCCTCGGCTCGATCGTGCGCATCCGCGTCGCGCTCGAAGGGGGCTCCAACAACGGCCACGACACGGACGACGGCCAGGTGCTGATCCTCGATGAGTTCAACGAGCCGACCCTGAAGCTCCCGAAGCTCGAAGACCCCGTCACGGTCAGCTTCCCGATCGATGGCCCGCTCGTCCTCGACGCCAAGGCCCCGGTGGAGGAGGTCGAGGCGCTCATCGCCGAGGCGTGACGGATCGGTTGCCGACAACCCCGCGGGCGGATCTCCTGGCGGGGATCGACCTCATCGTGTTCGACAAGGACGGCACCCTCATCGAATTCGACCTGATGTGGGGCGGCTGGGTCGACGACATCTCCCGCCGCCTGGAGAGCTCCACGGGTCTGCCGCTGCGCGACGGGCTGTACGAGATGCTGGGCGTGGATCCGGCAACCGGGCTCGTGTACTGGCACGGGCTCATGGCCGCGACGCCGATGGCGCGGATCCGGGAGGCGATCGAGGCCTACGTCGCGGAGGCGGGCGCCGGCGATGCCGCGGCGCTGGCGGCGGTCGAGGCGGCCTGGTACGCGCCCGATCCGGTGGGCCTTGCGCGACCGGTCACGGACCTCCGGGCATTGCTCGCACGGCTGCGGGAGCGCGTGCCGCGCTTCGCGGTCGCGACCAGCGACGACCGCGCCCCAACGGAGCGGACCCTGGAGTCCCTCGGCATCGCGGGGGAGATGGCGGTGCTCGCCTGCGCGGACGACGGCTTCCCGAACAAGCCGGCGCCGGATCCGGTGCTGCGGATCTGCGAGCAACTGGACGTGGAGCCGCGGCGGACCGCGGTTGTGGGTGACTCTCCCGCCGACCTGCGCATGGGCCGCGCCGCCGGCGCTGGGCGAGTCATCGCGGTCCTCACCGGGGTCGGCGACGAGGCGACGCTGGCGCCGCTGTCGGACGTCGTGCTGACGTCGGTCGCGGAGCTCGCGCCCGCCTGAGCCCCGCGCGCGTGCCCCGCCGGTCCCTGACCGCCGGTACGAGCACCCCGTACTCCCGGCCTATCGCCCCTGACCCCACAGCACCGTACGGTTCCGCTCGACCCGGGGTGCTTCCCCGCACCATGGAGCGACGCCCAGCCCGATGGCTCTCGCTGCGCGGCCCGGACCGGCCGCAGAGCTGCTCACGCTGTCCGAGGCTGCCCGGCTTGCCGGCGTCGACCGCGAGACGGTTCAAACGTGGTGCGATCGGGGCGACCTCAAGGCCGCCAAGGGCACCGGGCGCACCCAGCGCCTGCTCCGTCGAGATTTGGAGCGTTTCCTCGACCGTCGGAATCGGCCGGCACCGGCGAACCGCGGCCACGCCGGCGACCGCCGCGCCCGCGCCGCCGAGGCCGAGGCAGCCACGGCGCAGCCTCGCGACGCGGCCAGCCGCAGGGGCGCGGAAGCCACCTCGAGACGTGTCCTCGGGGCCGGCACGGACGCGCTCCGCCGGCTCGCGTCGGAGCTCAGCGGGTCAGACACGCTGCAGCCGGTGTTCGAGGAGGTCCTCGAGAACTCCGTGCGGCTGTTCCACGCCGATCGCGCCGGCCTCTGGCTGTGGCACCCGAACCGCGAGCACCCGCTCGAGCTCGTGGCGGGCCGCGCCCATCCCGACCTGATCCAGGAGCGGGTCGAACGCGCGACCGGCGACAGCAAGCTCGCGGGCTTCGAGGCCCTCCGGCGCGAGACGGTCATCGTCTTCCACGACATCGACGACCCCCGGATCACGCCGGAGATGCGCGAGGTCTACGTGAGGAGCGGGGTCGGCTCGCTGTGCTTCGTGCCCGCCGTGTTCCGCGGCGCGCCGCTGGCGCTGCTGGTCGTCTACCACAACACCCCGTACGATTGGTCGCCGGACGAGACCGCGCTCGCGCGGAGCTTCGGCGACACGATCGCGACGGCCATCGGCAACGCCCGGCTCATGGCCTCGGTGGAGGATCTCGCCGCGCGCCTCCGGGCGATCCAGGACCTGTCCCTCCGGCTGTCCGGCATCCAGGACGTGCGAGGCATCGGCGAGACGATCGTCGCGGAGGCGGGGACGCTGATCCAGTACGACACCGTCCGCGTCTACCGCGTCGACCACGACACGGGCTGGTGCGAGCCGATCGCCTTCCAGGGCGTGTTCATGGGCCGCACCGATCCCGAGCCGGAGCTGCTGCGGGTGCGGATCGGCGAGGGCCTCACCGGCTGGGTCGCGGAGCACGGCGAGACGCTCCTCCTCGGGAACGCCCACGACGATGAGCGCAGCCTGATCGTCGGCGAGACGACGGGGCCCGAGTCGATGCTCGTCGTCCCGATGACCTACGAGGGCCACGTCCGCGGCATCGTCGTGGCGTCGCGGCTCGGCCGGGACCGGTTCGGCGTGGACGACGAGACCACGCTGTCGATCTTCGCCGGGACGGCCGCGCAGGCGCTGGTCAACGCCGAGCGCCTGGAGCAGCTGCGGAGGCAACAGGTGGAGCTGGAGCACCAGCTCGTCAGCCAGCGCCGGCTGATGGCCGTCAACGAGCAGCTGCTGTCGACCCTCGACCCGTCCGGCGTCCTCGAGATGATCGCGGACTCCCTGAAGTCCGTGGTCACCTACGACTCGCTGACCATCTACAAGATCGACCGGGAACGCGGCGTCCGCCACCCGATGATCGCACGCGACCGCTTCGCGGAGCTGATCCTCGAGTACGACGCGCCGCTCGGCACCGGCCTCACCGGCTGGGCCGTGGACCACCGCGAGCCCGTCCTCGCGAACGATGCCCACCTCGACACGCGCTCCATCCAGATCCCGGGCACGCCGTTCGAACCGGAGTCGATGGTCATCGTCCCGCTCATGGCGGATGGCGAGGTCCTGGGCACGCTGAACATCGGGCGGATGGGCGGCCCGGAGGCCCACTACGGCCAGAACGAGTTCGAGCTCACGAAGCTGTTCGCCGCCCAGGCGGCCATCGCGCTGCGCAACGCCGAGGCTCACGACGAGGTGAAGGTCCAGGCCGAGCGCGACGCGCTCACCGGCCTGCGCAACCACGGCGCCTTCCAGCGCGAGCTGCAGGGCTTCCTGACCGCGCCGACCCGGCCCGTCGCGGTCCTGATGATGGATCTCGACCGGTTCAAGGGCTACAACGACCGGAACGGGCATCCCGCCGGCGACGAGCTGCTCGTCGCCGTCAGCCGCGCGATCGAGGGCTGCATCCGCCAGGGCGACCGGGCCTACCGCTACGGCGGCGACGAGTTCGCGGTGATCCTCCCGGACTGCAGCCGCCAGGCCGCGGACGAGGTCGGGCGCCGGATTCGCCTCGCGATCGATGCGATCCCGGACGAGACCGGCCCGCATGTCTCGATGAGCGTCGGCATCGCCTGCCATCCCGAGGACGCCACGACCAAGGAGGCGCTGATCGAGACGGCCGACCAGGCGCTGTTCGTGGCCAAGGGCGCGCCGTTCCGGACCTCGCGCGACCAGTTCCTGGCGGCCCTCGACGAGACGGCCACGGGCCTGCTCGATGGCAGCGGCAGGGACCAGCTCCTCGACACCATCCTGAATCGCGCCGCCCGCCTCCTGGGCGTGAGGGACGGCTACGTCTACCTCGGCGAGCCCGGGGGCAGCCACATCACGGTCCGCGCCGGCATCGGCGACACGGCCGTCGACGTGGGCTTCACGATGCCGGTCACGGAGGGCGTGGGCGGCAGGGTCTTCACGACCGGCCGGCCGATCCTCGTCGAGAGCTACAACGACTTCGAGGGCCGCCACCAGCGATACGTCGATCGGGTCGGCTCGGTGATCGGCGTGCCGCTGACCGTCGGCGGTCGCGTCGTCGGCGTGCTGGGCCTCTCGTCGGGCGCCTCGGACCGCGTGTTCCGCCAGCCCGAGGTCGACGCGCTCCAGAAGTTCGCGCAGCTCGCGTCCATCGCGCTGGAGAACGCGCACCTCCACGAGCAGGCGCTGTCGCCTCGGGACCCGGTCACGGGCCTGCCGACCCGGGAGAGCCTGATCCAGCGCATCGTCGAGGCCCTCGCGCCGCCGCCGACCGGTACGGAGCGCGAGCCCGCAACGGTGCTGCTCCTCGACATCGACCGCTTCGAGATCGTCAACGAAAGCCTCGGGCATGCGGCAGGCGATCGGGTGCTGACGGAGGTCGGTCGACGCATCTCCTCGATCCTCGGGCCGAACGACGTCGTCGGCCGCTTCAGCGGCGACACCTTCGGCGTGCTGCTGCCGGCCTGCGATCCGGACCAGGCGCGAGCGTTCGCGGAGCGCGTCCAGCTGGAGCTCAAGCCGCCGTTCGACCTCGACGGCCGGACGTGGTTCATCAGCGCCAGCATGGGCATCTCGATCGGCACGCCGGGCGCGGCAGGCGCGGGCGACATGC
>DASTIE010000074.1:0-7500 GCA_035717865.1 Candidatus Limnocylindrales bacterium | reverse complement strand
TGATCCGCGCCCAGACGCGGGTCAGGTTGCTGGCGATGGTGATCTCCCCGTTCGGCACTGTATGGACCACCCCATCCAGGTCGCGGATCGTGGTCCGCCGGAGGCTGAAGTCCTCGACCGTGCCGGAGACGCCGGCGGCTCGGATCACGTCGCCCTTGCTGAACTGGTTCTCGATGAGGATCAGCGCCCCGTTGAGGTAGTCGCGGACCAGGTGCTGCGCGCCGAAGCCCACCGCCACGCCGACGACGCCGAGGCCCGCGATCGCGGGCCCGACGTCCAGGTCGAATGTCCGCAGCACCATCAGCCCGGCGATGATCACGATGAAGAACCGGATGACGTTGCCGCCCAGGCCGTCGAGCGTGTCCATCCGCTTGTTGAGCTCGACCGCGGAGAGCTCCTGCGCCGTCCCCTCGGTCGCCTCGCGGTCCATCAGTGCCTTCACGATGCCGTGCACGAACAGCCGCGACGCGCGCATCAGGACGAAGGCGACAAGCACGATGATGAGGATCGGGATCGCGCGGTCCTCGAGCACGGCGAGGATCGTCGACCAGGGCGGCTTCGAGAAATCCATCGTTCGAGGTTACCGGCTATGTCGACGCGCGCGAACTCGGACGGCGGCCACACTTCCTGACATGAACCGTTTCGGGACCACAGCCGTGTCGGACGGCCTGGCGAGCGGCTAGAGGCCGATTTGTTTCCTGGCAGGAATGATTTTCGAGGCCGGAGCCGTGTCGGACGGCCTGGCGAACGGCTTCGACGCGCCTTGGAGGCCGATCTGTTTCCAGGCAGGAACAACTTCGAGGCTGAAGCAGTCGAGGACGGCCTGGCGAGGCGGCTTGGAGACGGCTTGGGGCCGATTTGTTTCCTGGCAGGAATGGCTTGGCCTCGGCGGCGGACTTCGAGGGCATGGTGAGCCCAGTTGGGCGCCGAAGGGTTCCTTTCAAGAATGCTTCGGTGGAAGCTCGGTCAGGAGGGCGTGCCCTTGTCGCCGGCCATGCTCCATTGGGCGGCGCCGACGTGGTGGCTTTCGCCCTTGGCCCGCTCCTCGAGCGCGGCGTCCAGCGAGTCGGCGAAGATCGAGACGATCCGGTCCGCGACGTCCTCGCCGGCGTGCGCCTCGCAGAAGAACCACGGCTCGCGGGAGTCCGGCTCCGGCATCGCCCCTCGGACGTGCATGCCCATGGCCACCGCGTCGTACAGGTCGTGGTCCGAGTTGGCCCAGTCGCGGTACTCCGTCGGTGCCTGCTCGGCGAACATGATCCCGAACATCGCCGGGTGGCCGGTGAAGACGTACGGCAGCCCGCGCTCCGAGATCACCTCCGAGAGGCCCGCCTGGACTTCGCGGCCGACCTGGTGGATCTTCCCGAGCGCGTTCGTGTCGCGGAGGATCCTGAGCGTCGCGACTGCCGCGGCGGCCGCCACTCGGTTGCCGGCGTACGTGCCGCCATGGGAGACGTGATCCGGGAGCACCGACATGACCTCGTCAGAGCCCGCGAAGCACGCCGCGGGGTAGCCGTTGCCGATCGCCTTGGCGTAGGTCGCGAGGTCCGGGGTCACGCCGAAGTACTCAGCGGAGCCGCCCTTCGCGATCCGGAACCCCGTCTTGACCTCGTCGAAGATCAGGAGCGCGCCGAACTCCTTCGTGAGCGCGCGCATCTCCTCGTGGAAGCCCTCGCGGGGCAGGATCGCCTGGGCGTTGCCGAGGATCGGCTCGACGATGACCGCGGCAATGTCGTCGCCCTCACGCTCGAAGATCTTCCGCAGGATGTCGAGGCGGTTGAAGCGGGCGGGGATGACGGTCTTCGAGACCGCCTCGGGGATGCCGCGGCCCCACGCGAGCGCGACGGGGTTGTCCTCGTCACCGAGCTCGGACATGTCGTTGGGCGTGACCGAGATCAGGGCGTAGTCGTGGACGCCGTGGTACTGGCCCTCGAACTTCACGATCTTGCTGCGGCCCGTGTAGCCGCGGGCGACGCGCATGGCGTGCATCGTGGCCTCGGTGCCGGAGACGGTCATGCGGGCCTTGCCGACCCAGCCGGTCATCTCCTTGATCAGCTCCATCGCCTCGATCTCGTCCTCCGAGGTCAGGGAGAAGCTGACGCCCTTGCGCATCCGCTCGTTGACGTAGTCGTCGACGCGAGGGTCGCCGTGGCCCAGGATCACGGGGCCGTAGCCCATGCGCAGGTCGATGTATTCGTTCTGGTCCATGTCCCAGACGCGACCGCCTTCGCCGCGATCGATGTAGACGGTGTCGTCGCCCCACGCCCGGAAGTTCGAATTGGTGCCGCCGGGCAGGGTCTTGAGCGCGCGGCGGTAGAGCTCGAGCTGGCGCTGCCGCTTCAGCGCGGTCGGCGTCGATGCGGGGGCCATGGTCCCTCCCTACGGGCGATTGGTCGCCTCAGGATGGCTCCATGCTGCCAGATTTGGCCTCCGCTCGCCACACGAGATTCGTTGCGAAGTGCCCGATCACGTGCGAATCACGCCCGTCACGACGCGAATCTTGCGTGCGCTACTGCACGAACAGCGACCCAGTCGCGCGGACGGAGCCGTTAACCAGGACCTCGTAGGTGTAGATGCCCGGGACATCGACGGCATCGCCGTCCTCGCTGCCGAGGCAGTCGTACGTGCCGGGGTTCTGGAGGGTCGTCTCCAGGTCCTGGCCGTCGCGGCTGATCCGGAGGAAGACCTCGTCCTGCGGAGTCACCCGGTTCTCCAGCGCCGCGATCCACTCGACGTCCGAGGAGGCCGTCGCCAGGAACAGCGGGAACCTGATGGAGCAGGTCGCGAGGTCCGCCTCGGCGCCGAACGCCACCTGCCCGGAAGCCACCTCGCCGTTCGCGCCGGGCAGGCCCGGGAAGTCCGAGCCGGGTCGGCCCGGGAACCCGGGGAACCCCGGGAAGCCGTCGCGCACGAAGTCCGCCATCGCGGCGACGCCATACGGGATCGCGACGATCCCGGCGACGTCGAAGGCGAGCACGAGGGCGAGGATCGCCTTGCCGGCGGTCCCGAGTCGCGGCACCTTGAACGCCGGCGTCGCCGGCGGCGGGGCGGCCGCGGGTGGTAGGGGCCTGGCGGTCGTGGCGGCTGCGGCGGCGGGGTCAACCGACTGGTCGCCCGGGGCCGGTTCCAGCCGCGAGGGTGGCGGTTCGAGCGGCGGGGAGGCGGACTCGAGCGACGAGGGCGCCGGCTCGAGCAGCGAGGGCGCCGGCTCGAGCAGCGAGGGTGGCGTCTCGGCGCTCGGGGTCGTCCACGGGACGGCCGGCGTCAGTTCAGCCTCGACAGACGTCGACTGGGCCACCGGCGGCGCTCCCGCTCCCGAGGGCGGCCCCGCAACGGGTGGCGCGGTCCCGGACGGCTGGAGCGGCGGCACGAGCCTTCGGTACGCGGCGAAGGACAGCAGCGACGCGAGCGGCGTGAAGAGCGAGAACGCCGCCGCGGGTACCAGCAGCAGCGCCAGCTGCCCGCCCCCGGTGAAGATCGCCGGGAACACGAGCATGAGCGACCCCAGGGCGGCCGGGGCGACGAGCAGACCGAGGAGCAGCGAGGCGGCGAGGATTCGAAGCCACACACCGCTCGGCTTGCTGACGCGCCACGCGAGCTTCAGCGCCTCGATCGAGTTGAGGTTGTCGGCGACGGCCGCCGGGAGGGCCAGCGACAGGCGGATGCCGACCCACACGAACAGCGCGAACAGGATGAGCAGGGGGATCAGCGCCAGCTCCCGGCTGATGAAGAAGAACAGGCCCACCGGGATGAGCGCGATCAGGAAGACGGCGACGAACGCAACGCCCAGCAGCAGCGACGTCAGGAAGTACCAGCCCGAGCGCTCGACCCCGCGCCGGAAGGCGCGCCCGAACGGCAGCTCGCGCCCGCCCTCGGCGAGCGCGAACATCGTCGCGCCCCCGACGATGCCGACGACGAAGCTCGCGAGCCCGAGGAGGCCCCCGACGTCGACGAAGCCCGTCGGGCGCCCGAACGGGCTCGAGGTCATCGGCCCCGCGAACGAGCCGAGCCAGCTGAGCGCGGACGTCACGATCGACACGAGGAGGAAGCGGAGGAAGTCGGCGCCGTAGCGGGAGAACGTGTCCGACAGGAGCGCGCCGACCGTGAACGGCGGCGGCGGGGCGTAGCCGCCGGCGTCGGACGCGGCCGCCGGGGCCAGGCTCGTGGGCGCCTCCCACGGAACCAGCGGGGCCTCGGGCCCCGGCGCGCTCGCGGCGGGCCCCTCGCCGGATCGAGGCGCGTGGGCGTCGGCGGTCACCGGCCGTATCGTGCCGGGTCGGGGTCGGCGCCGCAAGAGGGCGGCGCGGGGCTCAGACGGGGGTCGAGACCCACTTCGGCAGCTCGCCGGCGAGGGTCGCAAGGGGCAGCGAGCCGTGGCCCAGGAGCTGGTCGTGGAACTCCCGGAGGTCGAAGGCCTCGCCGTCGCGAGCCGAGATCTCCCGGCGCAGCCGCTCGATCTCGCGCTGCCCGACCTTGTACGTCAGGGCCTGGGCCGGCCAGGCGATGTAGCGATCCGTCTCGATGACCGCGTCGGTCTCGGTCAGGCCCGCCTCGAGCAGCTTCTCGATCGACTGCTGCCGGGTCCAGCGCAGGGCGTGCATGCCCGTGTCGACGACGAGGCGGGCCGCTCGCCACGCCTGCGCGTCCAGCATCCCGAACCGCTCTGCGTCGTTGCGGTAGAGGCCCATCTCGTCGGCGAGGCGCTCCGCGTACAGGCCCCAGCCCTCGACGTACGCCCCGCCGGCGTACCGCGCGGCGAAGCGCCGGAAGCTGTTGAGGGCCGTGTTCTCGCCCTCCAGCGCGATCTGGAAGTGGTGCCCGGGGATCGCCTCGTGGTACGTCGTCGCGGCGAGGCGGGACAAGGTCCGGGACGGCAGGTCGAAGGTGTTGACGTAGTACGTGCCGGGGCGCGTCGTGTCCGCCGACGGCGGGTAGTAGTAGGCGAAGGGCGCGTCGCGCTCCTTGTATTCCTCCACGGGAATGACGCGGCAGGCCGAGACCGGCGCCCGGCGGAACATCGCCGGCGCAAGCTCGAAGGCTCGCTCGATGTCCTCATTCGCCCGTTCGATCAGGGCTTCCCTGGACTCGGCCTGGTTCCTGGGATCGCCGGCGAGCGAGGCACGGTAGGCGACGGTGTCATCACCGAAGCCGGCGACGCGGCTGATCGCGCGACGCTCCGTCTCGATCGTCTCCAGCTCGTCAAGCCCGATCTGGTGGACCTCGCGGGGATCGAGCTCGAGGGTCGTCCAGCGCAGGATCTGGGTCCGGTACAGCTCGTCGCCGTTCGGCGCGGACCAGATGCCGTTCTCCGGGCGGCTGGCCTCGAGGTAGTCGCCCTTGAGCGACTCCAGGAACGCGGCGTCGGCCGGATAGACCTCGTCGCGGACGACGGCGCGGATCTTCTCCCGGTCCTCGTCTCGCGCCACCGTGACGAGCGATGGGACCACGGCCTGGTCGATGGGCACGGCGAGCATCCGCTCCAGCTGGGCGATCGTCCGCTCGGCGACGATCCGCGGCGCCGTGAGGCCGCTCTCCAGGCCCTCGCGGACGAGCTCGCGGTTGTCGGCCATGAACTTCGGGTAGGCATGGAGGCGGTCGAGGAACAGCTCCAGCTTCTCCGGCGTGTCGGCCTGCTGGAACTGGCAGATCTGCGGCAGCAGCTGCTGCGGGCCGCCCATCTGGTCGACGACCTGGAGCGTGTCCATCCGCTGGTCGTCCTGGATCGCGAAGATGGTGCCGATGACGCGGAGCACGTCGCGGGTGATCCGGTCCTCGACCGACAGGCCTTCCTCCGGGATCGCGGTCGCCGTGTCGCGCATCTCGTCGGCGAACGCGCGGGCCTTCGCGCGGCCCTCGGGGCTGGTGTCCGGCAGTCGATCGTCGTAGCGGTTGTCGCCGTTGATCGTGGCGCTGATCGGCTGGAGCTCCTTGAAGCGCTCCCAGAAGCCATCTGCGAGCTGGTCGAGGGCGCTTGGCTCAGGCAATTTCCGGTCCTCCCCGCGGCCGCTCCTCGTCGAGCCGGCTTCGTCTGAGCGGCCCATCGTAGCGATGTCACCCGGAAGCGTGGTGGCGAGGCTCAGAAGAGCGGCAGCTGCTCCGCGCGACGCTCGATCGGCGGCTCCAGGCCGAGGTATGGCTCCAGGTCCGCAAGGTCCAGCCGGTCCCGTGCGAGCCACGCTCGGAGGTGCGGCCACAGGATGATGTGCCAGTTCGACGCCGCCATCGCGTCGCGCAGGATCGGCGAGGCCTCGAGCTTGTGGCGTGCCAGCTCACGCCGCTCAGCCGGGATCGCGAGGAACCGGACGATCCCGTCGTCCGGGGGGATGCGCGCGTGGCGCCGCAGCAGGACGTCGCCGAGCATCGCGGTCCACTCCACCTCCCAGAGCAGCGCCGTGCCGCCGCGCTGGTACCAGATGCAGTCGACCGCCTCGCCGTCCTCCTTCGGGACGATGGAGATCGTCGGGAACCACGGCTCGCGCTCGCGGTGCGGGTCGAGGTAGTCCGCGAGCGTGCCGTTGCCGATCGGATGCGCCTGGTCTCGCCGCCCGATCCAGATCCGCAGCCCGAGCCGGTGGCCGCCGTTGGCGAGCGTCGCGAGGAGCTCGGTGTGCTCGACGGTCCGCTTGCGAAGGTCCTCGTTGGTCACCAGGCGGGTCGCGGTCGAAGCCGGGCTGCGGTAGCTCGCCAGGGATTGCCGCACGAGGGTCTCGTCCGGCAGGTCGTGCCCGGAGAACAGGGCCGCCACGCGCTCGAAGAACGCGGTCTCCGCGATCGGGCCGGCGGTGGAGAGGAGGCTGTAGACGGCCCATTCGACGCGATCGGCGAGGGGGATCGCCGCGGCCTCGCGATCGTTGCGATCGCCCAGCCACCAGCGACCGGGCTCCACCTCGACCAGCCGGTGCTGCGTCGGCCGCGCGAGCTCGTCGCGGATGAGGGCGAGCACGCGTTCGACTGGATCGCTCGGCGGCTGGGGCGGCACGAACGTGCGCGTTCGCGTCGCCGGCGGAGCGCCGGTGCTCGGGCGCTCGCCCGCGGCCGCTGCGCCTCCACCGTCCTTCCCGTTCCGGCCGGCGCCCGCTTCCTTGGCGCGCGCTTCCTCGGCGCCCGGGGTCCACTCGTCGGGTTCGCGGGCACCATCAGGGTCGCGCCCGGCCCCCGGCTCGGTCGCGAGCATCCGGTGGAGCGCTCCGGATCGATCGAGCCCGACGAGCACCTCGCCGAGCAGCCGCTCGAAGCTCGCCGGCTCGCCTCTGGCCCGGAGCACTTCGACGGCGGTCTCGAGCACCGTGGCCGCGGCCTCGCGCGCCGAGAACGGCCGTGCCTCGATGCGCTCCGGCGGGGCGAACAGGCCCGGTCCCGGCACCAGATCCGGGTCGCCGCGGTCGCCGGGTCGCGACTCCAGTCGCGTGTTGCTGCGGGAGAGCGGGCCCGGCGGCAGGATGCCGCTGGGCCCGACGAGCTCCACGACGCCGCCGACCTCGTCGTCCGGATCGGTGAGCC
>DASTIE010000073.1:0-11335 GCA_035717865.1 Candidatus Limnocylindrales bacterium | reverse complement strand
GATGTACGGCACCTCGACCTGGCGGGCCAGCAGGATGTGCTCGCGGGTCTGGGGCATCGGGCCGTCGGTCGCGGCGACGACCAGGATCGCGCCGTCCATCTGGGCGGCGCCGGTGATCATGTTCTTGATGTAGTCGGCGTGGCCGGGGCAGTCGACGTGGGCGTAGTGGCGGGCGTCGGTCTCGTACTCGACGTGGGCGATCGCGATGGTGATGCCGCGCTCGCGCTCCTCGGGGGCGTTGTCGATCGACTCGAAGGCCCGGTACTCGGCCTCGCCCTTCAGCGCCAGGTACTTCGTGATCGCCGCGGTCAGGCTCGTCTTGCCATGGTCGATGTGGCCGATCGTGCCGATGTTCACGTGCGGCTTGGTTCGCTCGAACTTCTTCTTGGCCATCTCGGCTCTCTCTCCCTGTCTCCGACCGTTGCCTAGCTGACTCGTGATTTGGCGACGAGCTCCTGAGCAAGGTTGCTCGGGACCTCGGCGTAATGCGAAAGCTCCATCGAATAGCTCGCCCGGCCCTGGGTCATCGACCGCAGCTCCGTGGCGTAGCCGAACATCTCGGCGAGCGGCACCGCGGCGCGCACGACCGTCGTGGAGCCCCGGTTGTCGGTGCCCTCGAGCTGGCCGCGGCGAGCACTCAGGTCGCCGATCACGTCGCCCATGAACTGATCCGGCATCGTGACCTCGACCCGCATCATGGGCTCGAGCACGACCGGGCTGGCCTTCCCGACGGCATCCTTGATGGCCATCGAGGCGGCGATCTTGAAGGCCATCTCGGACGAGTCGACCTCGTGGTAGGAGCCGTCGTGGACGGTGGCCTTGACGTCGACCATCGGGTAGCCGGCGTAGATGCCGGTCTCGAGGGCCTCCCTGACGCCCATCTGGACCGCTCGCATGAACTCGCGCGGGATCGCGCCGCCGACGATCTTGTCGACGAACTCGAACCCGGCGCCGTTCTCGTTCGGCTCGGCCGTGAGGACGACGTGACCGAACTGACCCTTGCCGCCGGTCTGGCGCTTGAAGAGACCGTTGCCCTCGGCGGCGCGGCGGATGGTCTCGCGGTACGAGACCTGCGGGCGGCCCACGTTCGCGGCGACCTTGAACTCGCGGACCATGCGGTCGACGATCACGTCCAGGTGCAGCTCGCCCATCCCGGCGATGAGCGTCTCGCCGCTCTCCGGGTCGGTCTTGACCCGGAACGTCGGGTCCTCCTCGGCCAGGCGCTGCAGGGCCACGCCCATCTTGTCCTGGTCGACCTTGGTCTTGGGCTCGATCTTGACCTCGATGACGGGCTCCGGGAATGAGATCGTCTCGAGCAGGATCGGCTTGTCCGGGTCGCACAGCGTGTCGCCGGTGTACGTGTCCTTGAGGCCGACGATCGCGCCGATGTCGCCCGCGTGGATCTCCGTGAGCTCCTCGCGGTGGTTGGCGTGCATCTCCAGCGCGCGCCCGACGCGCTCCTTCTTGCCCTTCGTGGCGTTGAGCACGTACGTGCCGGCCTTGAGCGTGCCGGAGTAGACCCGGAAGAACGCCAGGTGCCCGACGAAGGGGTCCGTCGCGATCTTGAAGACGAGGCCGGACAGCGGCTCGTTGTCATCCGGGGTCCGGACGAGCTGCTCGTCCGTCCCGGGCCTGACGCCGATGGTCGGCGGGATGTCGAGGGGCGACGGCAGGTACTCGGTCACGGCGTCGAGCATCGGCTGGACGCCCTTGTTCTTGAGCGCCGAGCCGGTGAGCACCGGCACGAACTTCGACTGGAGGGTCCCGAGGCGCAGGCCGTGGCGGATCTCCGCCGGCGTCAGCTCCTCGCCCTCGAGGTACTTGTGGGTCAGGGTGTCGTCGACCTCGGCGACCGTCTCGATCATCTTCTCGCGCCACGACTCGGCGTCCGCGCGGAGGGCCTCGGGGACGTCCACGACGTCGATCTTCGAGCCGAGGTCGTCGCGGTAGAGGATGGCCTTCATCTCGATGAGGTCGATCACGCCCTCGAAGCGGTCCTCGCTGCCGATCGGGAGCTGGATCGGCACGGGGCGGGCGCCGAGGCGGTCGACGATCATGTCGACGCAGCGCCAGAAGTCCGCGCCCGTGCGGTCGAGCTTGTTGATGAAGCAGATCCGCGGCACGGAGTACTTGTCCGCCTGGCGCCAGACCGTCTCGGACTGGGGCTCCACGCCCGCGACGCCATCGAACACGACGACCGCGCCGTCGAGCACCCGGAGGCTTCGCTCGACCTCGACAGTGAAATCCACGTGTCCGGGCGTATCGATGATGTTGATCTTGTGGTCGTTCCAGAAGCAGGTCGTCGCCGCGGCCGTGATGGTGATGCCGCGCTCCTGCTCCTGCGGCATCCAGTCCATCGTCGCCGCGCCCTCATGGACCTCGCCGAGCTTGTAGATCTTCTTCGTGTAGAAGAGGATCCGCTCGGTCACGGTCGTCTTGCCCGCGTCGATATGGGCGATGATCCCGATGTTCCGCGTCTTCGCGAGCGGAACCTGCCTTGCCACGATCGCTACCTTCCCCGCCCTACCACTTGAAATGGCTGAAGGCCTTGTTGGCCTCGGCCATCTTGTGGGTGTCCTCGCGCCGCTTGACCGCGGCGCCGAGGCCGTTGGAGGCATCGACGAACTCGGCAGCGAGCTTCTCGCTCATGCTCTTGCCGCTGCGCTTGCGGGCGGCCTGGACGAGCCAGCGCACGCCGAGCGACAGCCGGCGATCGCCCCGGATCTCGACCGGGACCTGGTAGGTGGCGCCACCGACGCGGCGCGGCTTGACCTCGATGATCGGGGTCGCGTTGCGCAGCGCCGACTCCATGACCTCGAGGCCGGGCCGGCGCGCGGACGCCTCGGCGCGCGCGAGGGCCTGGCGGAGGATCCGCTCGGCGAGACGGCGCTTGCCGTCGGTCATGAGCTTCGCGTGGAAGCGCGCGGTGTTGCGGTTGACAGGGATCTGCTCGTACTTGGTCTTGCGGGCGATCCCGGCGCGGCGCGGCATCTAGCCCCTCCCGCCCGCTGACGGGGCGGCCTTCGCGCCGTACTTGCTGCGACCCTGCTTGCGGTCGCGCACGCCGGCGGCGTCGAGGGTGCCGCGGATGATGTGGTACTTGACCGACGGGAGGTCCTTCACGCGGCCGCCGCGGACAAGGACGACTGAGTGCTCCTGGAGGTTGTGCCCGATCCCCGGGATGTAGGCCGTGACCTCCATGCCGTTGGTGAGCCGCACGCGCGCGATCTTGCGCAGCGCGGAGTTCGGCTTCTTCGGCGTCATCGTGCGCACCTGGAGGCAGACGCCTCGCTTCTGCGGGGCGCCGGGCACCGGCACCTGTCGCTGGCGCAGGCTGTTCCAGTTCCTGCGCATCGCGGGCGCCTTGATCTTTGCGATCTTGGCGCGCCGGCCATGGCGCACGAGCTGGTTGATCGTCGGCACGAAGACGCTACCTCTGTCGGTCTAGATGGTTGGGCGCCCGCGGGGACGGGCGCGAGAAGGTCCTCGGCAGGTCCGCAGACCACGGGACACGAAGGCGCAGTTTAGCAACTGCCCGATTTTGGTGTCAAACGTGATTCGGCCTGCGCGGAGCGTCCCGCGCAGCCCGAATTTGCGCTACTCGCCCTCCTCGCCTTCGGTGGACGAGGTCTTGGCGTCGGCGAGGAAGGGGTTGAACTCCTCCTCGGCCTCGGCCTCGGCCGCCGGCACCGGCTGCGGAACGGGCACGGGCTCCTCGTCCGGCGCGCCACCATCGCCCTCCTCGAGGAAGGGGTTGTAGGCCGACGTGCCGTCCTCGAGCGCCTCGCCGGCGAGGGCCTCGAGGGCCGCCCGCCGCTCCCGCTCCTTGCGCGCGGCGAGGTTCGCCGGAGCGCCGGAGCCGGCCGGGATCAGCTTGCCGATGATGACGTTCTCCTTGAGCCCGATCAGGTGATCCTTGGCGCCGTTGATGGCGGCCTCGGTCAGCACCCGGGTCGTCTCCTGGAAGGACGCCGCGGCAAGGAAGCTCGACGTGTTGAGGGAGGCCTTGGTCACGCCGAGGAGCACGGTCTGGGCCGTCGCCGGCTCGCCGCCCTCCGCGAGGACGCGGTTGTTGACCTCCTCGAAGTCGAGCCGGTCGATCAGCTCGGTCGGGAGCAGCTCGGAGTCGCCCGGCTGGTCGATGCGGACCTTGCGGAGCATCTGCCGGACGATGATCTCGATGTGCTTGTCGTTGATGGTCACGCCCTGGCTGCGGTAGACCTTCTGGACTTCCTTGACCAGGTAGCGCTGGACCGCGTCGCGGCCCCGCGTCTCGAGGAACTCCTGGGGGTTGATGGGGCCGTCCGTGATCGGATCGCCGGCCCGAACCTCCTGCGCCTCGGTGACGAGGAGCCGGGCGTTGTGCGGGATGGCGTACTCGCGCTCGACGACGTCCTCGGCCCGGAGGACGAGGCCCTCGCCGGTCTTCGCGAGGAAGCCCGCGACGGGCGCCACGACGTCCGGCTCGCCCTCGACGCGCGCGATCACCTGCCCGAGCTGGACCGTGTCCCCGGCGGCAGCCAGGAACTCGGCCTTCTTCGGCAGGTTGAGCGGGTTGTCGTAGGCCTCGGTGCTCGTGACCTTGACCTTCGTGCCGGTATCGGCGCGCAGGATGGACACGACGCCGTCGATGTGGCTGATCTCGGCCTTGCCCTTGGGGACGCGGGCCTCAAACAGCTCCTCGACGCGCGGCAGGCCGGCCGTGATGTCGAGCCCCGCCACACCACCGGTGTGGAAGGTCCGCATCGTCAGCTGGGTGCCGGGCTCGCCGATCGACTGCGCTGCGATGATGCCGACAGCCTCGCCCGTGCCCACGAACTCGCCGGAGGCGAGGTTGCGGCCGTAGCAGCGCCGGCAGACGCCGTAGCGAGCCTCGCAGGTGAGCGGTGAGCGCACCAGGACCTCTTCGATCCCGGCGTCCTCCAGCTTCTGCGCGGCCTCCTCGGTGATGAGCTCGTTGCGGTCCACGAGGAGCACGCCGCCCTTGGCCTTGGCGCCCTTCGACTTCTCGTCGTGCATCGGGGCCGCCGCAAGGCGGCCGACGAGGCGGCGACGGAACTCGTCGAGGACGTTGCGCCGCGTCGTGTCGTCCGTGGCCGGCCAGGTGGCGCCGGTCATGTCGGCCGTGTCGACCGCCGTGATCCAGCTCCCCTCCTCCGTGCCGCAGTCCTCGTCGCGGGTGATGACGTCCTGGGCGACGTCGACGAGTCGACGCGTCAGGTAGCCGGAGTCCGCGGTGCGGAGCGCCGTGTCGGCGAGGCCCTTGCGGGCGCCGTGGGTGCTGATGAAGTACTCGAGGACCGTCATGCCCTCGCGGAAGTTGCTCCGCACGGGCACGTCGATGATCCGGCCGGACGGGTCGGCCATCAGGCCTCGCATCGCGCCCAGCTGGCCGATGTTGCCCTTGTTCCCGCGGGCGCCGGAGTCGGTCATCATCCGGAGCGCGTTGTCTTCGGGCAGGTCGGCCATCATCGCGGCCGAGATGCTGTCCGTCGTGCGCTTCCAGAGCTCGACGACCTGCTCGTAGCGCTCCTCATCGGTGATGAGGCCGCGCTGGAACTGCGTGTCGATGGCGCTGACCTGCGAGTCGGCTTCCTCGAGGGACTTGCCCTTCTGCTTCGGGGTGACGATGTCCCAGAGGCCGATCGTCATCCCGCCGCGGGTGGCGAACTCGAAGCCGACGCTCTTGATGCCGTCGACGAGGTGCGCGGTGTCGGCAGGGCCGAGCAGCCGGTAGCACTCGTCCACGAGGCGCTTGAGGTCGGTCCGCCGCATCTCGCGGTTGGTCAGCTCCGTGAACTTGAGCCGGTCCGGCACGATCTGGTTGAAGATGATCCGGCCGGTCGTGGTCCGGACGCGCTGCGGTCGCAGCTCGCCGGCCTCTTCGTCCCAGGCCATGACGTCGACCTCGATCGGCTCGTGGAGCCCGAGGCGGCCAGCGGCCGGAGCCGCCTTCTTCCTGCTGGTGGTCGGCGCCTCGGCCGGCTCGGTGCCGTCCCCGATTCGGCCGCTCGCGCCGTCCAGCCCGCGAGCGGTCAGCTCGTAGGCGTAGAGCGCCTCGTCCTCCGCACCGAAGATGCGCACCGGCGCCTTCTTGCGGCCGTCGGCCTCGCGCTCGATCGTCAGGTAGTAGCAGCCGAGGACCATGTCCTGGGTCGGCGCCACGACCGGCGTGCCGTCGGCCGGCGACAGCAGGTTCGCCGTCGACAGCATCATCGTCCGGGCCTCCTCCTGGGCGGCCGAGGACAGCGGCACGTGGACCGCCATCTGGTCGCCGTCGAAGTCGGCGTTGAAGGCCGTGCAGACGAGCGGGTGGATCTGGATGGCCGAGCCCTCGACGAGGACCGGCATGAACGCCTGGATGCCCAGGCGGTGGAGCGTCGGCGCGCGGTTCAGCAGGACCGGGTGGTCCTTGATGACCTCTTCGAGGACGTCCCAGACCTCGGGCCGGACGCGCTCGACGATGCGCTTGGCGCTCTTGATGTTGTGGGCGAAGCCCTTCTCCACGAGCTGCCGCATGACGAACGGCTTGAACAGCTCAAGGGCCATCTTCTTCGGCAGGCCGCACTGATGGAGCTTGAGCTCCGGCCCGACCACGATGACCGAACGGCCCGAGTAGTCGACGCGCTTGCCGAGGAGGTTCTGGCGGAACCGGCCCTGCTTGCCCTTGAGCATGTCGCTGAGGGACTTGAGGCGGTGGTTCCCGGTGCCCGCGATCGCGCGGCCGCGGCGGCCGTTGTCGATCAGGGCGTCGCACGCCTCCTGGAGCATCCGCTTCTCGTTGCGGATGATGATCTCGGGTGCGCCGAGCTCGAGGAGCCGCTTGAGTCGGTTGTTGCGGTTGATGACGCGGCGATAGAGGTCGTTCAGGTCGGAGGTCGCGAAGCGGCCGCCGTCGAGCTGGACCATCGGCCGGAGGTCAGGCGGGATCACCGGCAGGACCGAGAGGATCATCCACTCGGGGCGCGTGCCGGAGCGGCGGAAGGCCTCGATGAGCCGCAGCCGCTTGATCGCCTTCTTGCGTCGCTGGCCGGAGCTCGTCCGGACCTCGACATGGAGCTGGCGAGCCAGCGTCTCGAGGTCCATCCGGCTGATGATCTCGCGGACGGCCTCGGCGCCCATGCCGGAGCTGAACAGCCGGCCCTTGCCGGCCTGGTTGAACTTCTCGTCCAGGCCACGCAGCTCGAGCTCGCCGATCGTCAGCATCGGCTTGATCGACTCGAGCTCGTCGCGGAGCTTGCGCAGCTCGTCCTTCAGGCCCTGGGCCTGCTCCTTGAGCTGGTCCTTCTCCGCCTTGATCGTCTCGTCCATGCCGGCGCGAAGGTCGGCGACCTTCTGGTCGACCGCGAGCTCCTCGTCGCGCTCGCGCTGCTGGATCTCCTCGTTGACGCGCTCGGTCTCGGCCCCGACGACGGAGCGGAGCTTGGCCGTGGCGGCCTTGCCGCCCTTCTCGCCCGCGGCGACGATGACCTCGCCGGTCGGCTCGAAGACGATCGACTCCTCGGCCTCGCCGGTCTTGAGCTCGGCGAGCCGCGCCTCGACCTTCTGCGCCGCCGCGGCGATCTCCTCGGTCCGAGTGGCGCGCTGGCTCTCGAGCTCGGCCTTGGTCTCCTTGAGCTGGGTCGTCCACTCGTCGCGGTTGCGCTCGATGTCCGCCTTCAGCTCGGCCTCGAGTTCGGAGATCCGCTTGCCCGACTCGCCACCACGACCGGCGGCCTCTTCCTCGATCTGCGCGGCGAACTTCTTGCGGACCTCCTCGTCCACGCCCGTGACGATGTACAGGGCGAAGTACAGGATCCGCTCGAGGTTGCGGGGGCTGATGTCGAGCAGGATCCCGAGCCGGCTCGGCGTGCCCTTGAAGTACCAGATGTGGCTGACCGGGCTCGCGAGCTGGATGTGGCCCATGCGCTCGCGGCGGACCTTGCTGCGCGTGACCTCCACGCCGCACTTGTCGCAGATGATGCCCTTGTACCGGATCCGCTTGTACTTGCCGCAGTAGCACTCCCAGTCCTTCGTGGGACCGAAGATGCGCTCGTCGAACAGGCCGTCCTTCTCCGGCTTGAGCGTGCGGTAGTTGATCGTCTCGGGCTTGGTGACCTCACCCTTCGACCACTCGCGGATCTGGTCGGGGCTGGCGAGCGAGATGCGGATCGCGTTGAAATTATTGACTTCGAGCATCGGTCTCCTCCGCGTCGCTTGGCCCGGCGACGCGATCGGGATCTGGCGAGAGTGGCGGCGGCGCCGGGGCTCGACGCCGCAGGTTGTGGGTCGTGACTAGTCCTCGAACCCGGCGAGGTTGATCCCGCCGAGGTCCGGGAGCAGGTAGCCCGAGGCATCGTCCTCGGCGAGCGGGATCTCCTCGTCGTTGTGATCCAGAATCTCGGCGTTGAGGCCGAGGCTCCGAAGCTCCTTGATGAGGACCTTGAAGGACTCGGGGACCCGCGGTGGCTGGATCTCCTCGCCCTTGACGATGGCCTCGTAGGTCTGGACGCGTCCGAGGACATCGTCCGACTTCACGGTCAGCAGCTCCTGCAGGATGTTGGCGGCGCCGTACGCCTCGAGCGCCCAGACCTCCATCTCGCCGAAACGCTGGCCGCCGAACTGGGCCTTGCCGCCCAGCGGCTGCTGGGTGATGAGGCTGTACGGGCCCGTCGACCGGGCGTGGATCTTGTCCTCCACCAGGTGGTGGAGCTTCAGCATGTAGATGTAGCCGACGGTGATCTTCTGGTCGAAGGCCTCGCCGGTTCGCCCGTCCCGAAGCTGGATCTTGCCGTCATCCGGCAGGCCCGCCTCGACGAGCTCGTTCTTGATCTGCTCCTCCGTCGCGCCGTCGAACACCGCGGTCGCGGCCGATTCGCCCTTGGCGTGCAGTGCCCAACCCAGGTGGGTCTCGAGGATCTGGCCGATGTTCATCCGGCTCGGCACGCCGAGCGGGTTGAGGATGATGTCCACCGGGGTCCCGTCCGGCAGGTACGGCATGTCCTCGGCGGGCAGGATCTTCGCGATCACGCCCTTGTTGCCGTGACGACCGGCCATCTTGTCGCCGACGCTGATCTTGCGCTTCTGCGCCACCGACACCCGCACCAGGCGGTTCACGCCCGGCTGGAGGTCGTCGTTCAACTCGCGCCGGAACTCGCGGACCTCGACCACCTTCCCGCGCTCGCCGTGGGGCAGGCGCAGGCTGGAGTCCTTCACCTCGCGGGCCTTCTCACCGAAGATCGCGCGGAGGAGGCGCTCCTCTGCCGTCAGCTCGGTCTCGCCCTTGGGCGTGATCTTGCCGACGAGGATGTCGCCGGGGCGGACCTCGGCGCCGATGTAGACGATGCCCTCCTCGTCGAGGTCCTTCAGGGACTCCTCACCGACGTTCGGGATGTCGCGGGTGATCTCCTCGGGCCCGAGCTTGGTGTCCCGGGACTCGATCTCGTGCTTCTCGATGTGGATGCTGGTGAAGAGGTCGTCCTTCACGAGGCGGTCGCTGATGACGATCGCGTCCTCGTAATTGCCACCCTCCCAGCTCATGAACGCCACGAGGACGTTCCGTCCGAGCGCCAGCTCGCCGTTGCTCGTGGACGAGCTGTCAGCGATGGCCTCGCCCGCGCTGACGCGCTGGCCGAGGTCGACGATCGGGCGCTGGTTGATGCAGGTGCCCTGGTTGCTGCGGACGAACTTCTGGAGGCGGTACTCGTCGAGGTCGCCCGAGTCGGCCTCGACCCGGATCCGCTCGGCGGTGACGCTGATCACGACGCCGTCGCGCTTGGCGACGACGACCTGGCCCGAGTCGCGGGCGGCCCGCTCCTCCATGCCGGTGCCGACGATCGGCGCCTCCGGCTCCAGGAGCGGCACGGCCTGGCGCTGCATGTTCGAGCCCATGAGGGCGCGGTTGGCGTCGTCGTGCTCGAGGAACGGGATGAGCGCCGTCGCCACGGACACGACCTGCTTCGGGCTCACGTCCATGTACTCGATCTGGTCCGGGCGGGCCTCCGGGAACTGGTCACGGAAGCGCGACGGGACGCGCTCGTCGACGAAGTGGCGGCTGTCGTCGAGGCGGGCGTTGGCCTGCGCCACCACGTGCTCCTCCTCCTCGTCGGCCGGGAGGTACTCGATCTGGTCGGTCACGACCGGCTTGATCGGGAACGCGTTGAGCTTCTGCTTCTTGAGCTCGGCGGCGGCACCGTCTGCAAGGGCCGCGCCCTTCTTCGTGATCACGCCGCCGCCCTTGGCGACGAGGTCCGTGCCCGCCGTGTAGTCGGCGAGGTTCGGGTCGTCCCAGCCGACCGTCCGCTTGACCTTGCGGTACGGCGTCTCGATGAAGCCGTAGCTGTTGATCCGGCCGTAGGTCGCGAGCGAGCCGATGAGGCCGATGTTCGGACCCTCCGGCGTCTCGATCGGGCAGATCCGGCCGTAGTGGCTGTGGTGGACGTCGCGGACGTCGAAGCCCGCGCGCTCGCGCGAGAGGCCGCCAGGGCCCAGCGCGCTGAGCCGCCGCTTCGACGTCAGCTCCGCCAGCGGGTTGGTCTGGTCCATGAACTGGCTGAGCTGGCTGCCACCGAAGAACTCCTTCATCGCCGCCACGACCGGGCGGATGTTGATGAGGGCGTTCGGGGTCGCCTTGTCGATCTCCTGGATCGTCATGCGCTCGCGCACGACGCGCTCCATGCGGAGCAGGCCGATGCGGAAGGCGTTCTGGATCAGCTCGCCGTTGGCGCGGATGCGGCGGTTCCCGAGGTGGTCGATGTCGTCCTTCGGGTGGAGGCCGCGGTTGCACTCGATGAGGTGGCCGACGATCGCGGCAATGTCCTCGCGGGTGATCGTGCGGCTCTCGCGATCCAGCTCGATGCCCATGCGCTGGGCCGCGCCGTCGAGCTTCTTGTTGAACTTGTAGCGGCCGACACGACCCAGGTCGTAGCGACGGAAGTTGAAGAACAGGCCCTCGACCAGCGCGCGGGCGTTGTCACCCGTGGGCGGGTCGCCCGGGCGCAGCTTCTTGTAGACCTCGATCAGGGCCTCCGCGGGCGTGCGGGTGATGTCCTTGTCGAGGGTGTTGGCCGTGAAGGGGTGCTCCGGGTCGATGTCGACCGGGGCGAAGAGGGCGGTGATCTCCTCGTTCGTCTCGTAGCCGACGGCGCGGAGCAGGGTCGTCGCCGCGATCTTGCGCTTGCGGTCGACCTTGACCCACAGCTGGTCCTTGTTGTTGGTCTCGAACTCGAGCCACGCGCCGCGGTTCGGGATGACCTTGGCGCTGAAGAGCATCCGGCCCGACCCGGGATCCTCCAGCTCGCTGTAGTAGACGCCCGGGGAGCGGACGAGCTGGCTCACGACGACGCGCTCCGCGCCG